>JANXRX010000328.1 GCA_025352905.1 Bacteroidota bacterium
GAATTATATGGCGTACCCACGAAGCGATTGAATGAACAGGTAAAACGTAACAGTAAACGCTTCCCTGCCGATTTTATGTTCCAGTTGACGGCGGAAGAAAAAAGGGAAGTGGTCGCAAAATGCGACCACCTTAAAAACCTGAAATACTCAGCCAATCTGCCGTATGTTTTTACCGAACATGGCGCAGTGATGCTAGCCAGTGTGCTGAACAATGATCGCGCTATAGAAGTAAACGTGCGTATCGTAAAACTGTTCAATGCCATGCGTGAAGTGTTGCGTACCAGCCAGCAACTACTCTTGAAACTTGAGAAAATAGATAAACATCTGTTGGCGCAGGGTCATACGTTAAAGCAGCATAATGAAGAGATCGGCGTATTGTTCGAACTGATCGATCAGTTGCGCAAAGAAAAGGAGAAGCCGCCTGTACGCAATCCTATTGGCTTTAAACCACAACCCGCTAAAAAATAGAACGCCCCAACGCATTGCCTGAAACCGTTCATAAAATAATTCCCTTAACTGAATTATTATTCACCTAAGTTTGTCGCTTGAAGCCGCGCGACGATAAAAAAGTAGACCAGATCTTCGGGGCCACCCTTGGTCTTGTGAAACAGAAAGGCCTTGCCGGGATCACCATGTGCGAAATAGCTAGAGAGGCTGGTTTAGCTACCGGTACCGTGTATATTTACTTCAAAAACAAGGACGAACTGGTGAATATGCTTTTCTCTGAATGTAGGAAGGCATCTGTTGAAAATTACTTTACAAATTATGATGCATCTAAACCGTTTAAAACGGGATTTAAAGTGGTATGGACGAATATGCTGAAATTCCGGACAGAGAATTTTGAAGAAGCGGTATTGATGGATCAGTGTTATCATTCTCCTTTTATCAACGATTGCACAAAAAAACTGACCAAAGAACTGACCGCGCCTATCTATAAACTAATAGAAAGAGGCAGGGAAGAAGGTTTTTTTAAGAATCTGGATACCTTATCATTACTCACTTTTATGATGGGTAGTATTCATTACCCTGTAAAGCACGCGCATTATAACAGAACACCTTTAAATGATACCGCCATTGATTCCATGTTTACGATGTGCTGGGACGGATTAAAAGCATGACCGATTTGTTAATAGAATATTCCAAAGGCTTATGAGAATAATCGTACGTTTCTTTATTGTTTGTGTGCTGGCGCTTACCGGTACCGTGGCAAGATCACAGGTAAGGCAGGACTCCGTATTACATGATCCAACGCTCACCGGCTGCGTGCAGTATGCGCTTACACACCAGCCTGTTGTACAACAGTCGCTGCTTGATGAAGCAATCATTGAAAAGCAGATCCAGACTAAACTGGCCGACTGGTACCCGCAACTGAACCTGAATTATAACCTGCAGCATAATTTTGAATTGCCTGCCGCTTATTTTTCCGGCGTATATGTACGCAGCGGTACTTTCAACGCCTCCAACCTCGGCGTGAACGCTACGCAGAATATCTTTAACCGGGATGTGTTACTGGCCAGTCGCACGGCCGAAGATGTAAGACTCCAGGCCAGGCAGAATACGAGTTATAACAAGATCGATATAGCGGTAAGTGTAAGTAAGGCATTTTATGATGTGTTGCTTACGCGGCAGCAGGTATCCGTTCTTACCGAAGCCATCGACCGACTCGAGAAAAGCCTGAAAGACGCGGTAAACCAATACCAGGCAGGTTTAACAGATAAGATCGATTATAAACGTGCCACTATCGCCCTCAATAATGCCAGGGCGCAGCGGAAACAATCCATTGACGAGGTAACTGCCAAAACCGCTTACCTGAAACAATTGATGGGTATGCCGGATGCGATGGATCTGAAACCGCAGTACGATACCAGTAATATGCAGCGTGATGCGGCCATGGACACCTCACAATATGTGCGGTATGATAACCGTATCGAATACCGGCAACTGCAAACCCAGCAACGCCTCCAGGAAGCCAGTGTAAAATATTACCACAACAGTTATCTTCCAACCGTATCCGCATTTGGCAATTATAACCTGGGCTACCTGAATAATGATTTTGGCAAGGTATATGACCAGACCTTTTCCAATTCCAATATCGGGATCCTGCTGACCATGCCTATTTTCACCGGTAACAAAAGAATACTGCAGGTGAGGCAGGCAGAACTGCAATCGCGGCGACTTGATTGGGAAATGATCTCTTTAAAAAACCGTGTGAACGCACAATATGCGCAGGCGCTCGCTGTATATAAAGGAAACCTGTTTAATTACCTGGCCCTGAAAGACAATGTAGTACTGGCGGATGATGTGTACAAGACACTTGACCTCCAATACCGGTCGGGCATCAAAACCTACCTGGATGTGACCATTGCAGAATCTGACCTGCGAACCGCGCAACTGAATTATTATAATGCCTTGTTCCAACTGGTGCAAAGCAAATTTGACGTACAAAAAGCACTGGGAACCATTCAATATTAAACCAAGTATAAACTTTCTATGAATATGGGAAATACAATCATAAAGTCGGGTCTGTTAGCCGGTAGTATCCTGGTCTTAACTGCCTGTAGTGCACCGAAAGCGCCGCCACCACCGCCACCACCTGCCCCTGTAATCGTTTACCAGGTGAAAAAAGAAGCCGCGGTTTATTTTGATAATTACCCTGCAACCATTACGCCCCTTAACCAGGTGGAACTGAAAGCACAGGTAACCGGTTATATCACCGGGATCTATTTTACAGATGGACAACATGTAAGTAAGGGCCAGAAATTATACGATATAGACCGGTTGCAATACCAGGCAAACTACGACCAGGCTGTTGCCGGTCTGAATGTTACCAAATCGGCACAGGCCAAAGCACAACAGGATGTAGACCGTTACAACGAATTGCTGAAGCAGGATGCCATCGCGAAGCAAAAAGTGGATTATGCACTGGCCGACCTGCAAAGCGCAAAAATGCAGGTAGCTGCTGCGCAGGCCAATGTATCAAAGATCTCGAACGACCTGCGTTTCTCCACGATCAATGCGCCTTTTGACGGAACCATCGGGATTTCACAGGCAAAAATTGGGACCCTGGTAACGGCTAACCAGAATACGCTGAATACGGTTTCTTCGGATAATCCGATGGCCGTGGATATTGCCGTTGATCAGAAAGAGATCCCGCGTTTTTTACAACTGCAAAAGAACCCTGGCAGAGAATCGGATTCTACTTTTACGCTGCTCTTACCGGATAATTCGGTGTATAGTAAAACCGGATTTATCAGCTTGCTCGACCGTGCCGTAGATCCGCAAACAGGCACTATTAAAACCCGACTGGTATTCAATAACAATGGACAGTTAAAACCGGGAATGAATACTACAGTGCGCGCAAGAAATAATAATGCAGGACAGTTTATTCTCGCGCCTTATAAAGCAATTATTGAGCAGATGGGTGAGTTCTTTGTTTTTGTGGTGGGCGACAGCAGCAAAGTATCGCAACGCAAAGTATTTCTGGGTACCCGGATCAATGATAAGATCATTATCAAAGACGGGTTAACAGAAGGGGATAAAATAGTA
>JANXRX010000027.1 GCA_025352905.1 Bacteroidota bacterium
AACTATTATGATAGAGCCAACAGAAAGCGAGGACAAGCCCGAGCTCGACCGTTTCTGCGATGCACTGATTTCCATTTATGAAGAAATAAAAGCGGTTGAGGAAGGCAAAGCCGATAAAACCGATAACCCGCTGAAAAATGCACCACACACGCAGGCTGTTGTATGCGGCGATGAATGGACGCATAGGTATTCAAGGAAAGAAGCAGGGTTCCCTTTATTTTATGTGACATTGAATAAGTTCTGGCCCAGCGTGGCGAGGGTTAACAATACACATGGCGACCGGAACCTGATCTGTACCTGTGAACCTACTTCTGCGTATGCGGAGGATTAGGTATTAATAATTAACAATTAGTAATTAGTAATTCAGAACATTTTTTATGTTACCTGTTCATTAAGCAATCATTAATTACTAATTGTTAATTATTAATTGCTAATTATTGCCCCTGAACCTGGTATGTTTAGCGTTGTTCAATTCTGTTTCCAGTAATTGAATGATTTTTTCTTTATCTGCCACCGAGGTTTCCAATTTGGCAATCTGTTTGTGCAGCAGTTTGATCACTTCATCTTTGGAAGTGAAATAGAGTTGCTGTTCTTCCTGTAACTCAGATGAAAATCTTTCGCGACTGTCTGCCGGAGGTGAAAGAAGCATCACACCTCTCCCCGTTACCAGCCATACCAGGCTTAGTTCCGTATAATTTTCCTTGATGCGCTCAAGGATATCAGACCCTACGGATCCTTTTCCTTTTAACTGCTTGCCCAGGTAACCATTGGATACACCACAGGTTTGCTCAAACGCATAAGCGGTGATCTTACCATGCACCAGGTATTCTTTAAGTCGGTCGATCAGTCTCATTAGGTATAAATACGGTTAGAAAATAGGTGTTTATTTTTTGAAAAAAAGCGGGCTAAATGTTAGTATTGTGTTTCAATTAGCTTTTACGAAATAACTGTTTTGCTTTGAACCATGCAATACGGTTTATACCCGAATTTGTACTGATTTTTTTTAACAGGAGCAGTCACGCCAGTTCAGACAATTATCATATATACCTAAGTCGTAAAGCAGTCGCTCCTTTCTAAAAACACGGTCATGTCTTTACACAATGATGCAAAACCAGCACAACCGGTTATCAAACTCAGCAAAGAAGAGATCAGTGATCCGTACCTGGTACTGGAGGAATTATTTGATTTCGCTCATCTTCCCCAGCTGCGCAGCATGCTTTGGGATTGGTTAAAAGCCACTGTTACCGGCGGCTACAACAAAAGCCTTAGCAGCCGCGAACGGGAAAATATCCTGCTGCTGTATGAAAAAGTAGAAAAACTGATCGAGGCCGCGCATGTCTTACAGGGAAACAGCCCGCATCAGAAAAAAAACAGAAGGAAGAAAGCCGGTTAGCACATTCTGGTTATATTAGACAGCAGAACGCCATATCCGGGTCATACCATTAAACCAGCAAACATATAAACCAATATGCAACAGCGTATCCGCTTAACCGTTTTACTTCATATACTATTCGTAATGACTATATATGCCCAGGACAAGACCGATCCCTGGTTGCGACAACTTTTGGAAAGTAAAGCTTCTCCCCTGTTACAACATGTATTGAGTAACCTCGATAGTTTTCAATACCAGGTGATCTATACGCAGATAGACCGGGATAAAAACAATCAACCACATTTTACGCAATATTACCTGCATGTTAACCGTGACCGGTATTTCAACCCTGCTTCCACCGTTAAACTGCCGGCTGCATTGATCGCTCTGGAGAAATTGAATGAATTAAAAAGCAAAGGCATTGATAAATTTACGCCCATGCTCACGGATAGTTCTTTCAGTGCGCAAACGGCAGTTACAAAAGACACTACTGCTGAAAACGGGCTCCCATCTATCGGGCAGTATATCAAGAAGGTATTCCTTGTCAGCGATAATGATGCCTATAACCACCTGTATGAATTTGACGGCCAGTCTGACATGAACAGCCGTTTATGGAAAAAAGGATACACCGATACACGGATTGTGCGTCGTTTTGTAACCATGACCGAAGAGGAGAACCGGCATACCAACGCTATCCATTTTCAAAAAGACGGAAAAACACTTTATACGCAAATGCCCGCTTGCGATACACTCAGCTTTAACTATAGTAAACCCGTATTGGTTGGTCAGGCTCATTATAACCGTTACGATTCCCTGATCCATTCGCCGATGGATTTTACCCGGCACAATAATCTTCCGCTGGAAGACCTGCAGCAGATGTTACAGTCTGTTATTTTCCCAGCATCCGTTCCCGCCAAACAAAGATTTAACCTGACAAAAGAAGATTTCAGTTTTTTGTATCAATATATGTCGGAGTACCCTTCGGAGAGCGATCATCCGAAATATGATACCGCCGAGTACTTTAACAGTTATACAAAATTCTTTCTATTCAAATCGGGCAAACAAAAGATACCTGCCAATATGCGCATCTTTAATAAACCGGGCTGGTCTTACGGCTACCTGACAGATGCCGCTTATATTGTTGATTTCAAAAACAAAACCGAATTTATATTGAGCGCTGTTATTTATGTGAACAGGGATGGCATTCTGAATGATGATAAGTATGAGTACAATGAGATCGGTTATCCTTTTTTCAAGGAAGTTGGGGAGATTATTTATGAATATGATAAGAATAGAAAGCGGCTTAATCAGCCTGATTTGAAAAGGTTTAAGGTTGCCTATAAATAAAGAGAGCCTATTCATAGATACCAGTTAAAATGATTTACCATTATTTTTGTTGTCGATCAACTATATCACGCAACATTTGTTATTACTCATCTAAACTAAACATATGTCAGCTACCCAAGCCTACGCCGCCCAAACCCCCACTACACCCTTAACGCCGTTTTCGTTCGAAAGACGCGAACCCGGTCCGCGTGATGTTAAAATAGAGATCCTGTATTGCGGTGTTTGTCATTCAGATATTCACCAGGTAAGAGACGAATGGGGCGGTTCCATTTACCCGATGGTTCCGGGGCATGAGATCGTTGGGCGCGTTACGGCCATTGGCGACCAGGTAAAAAAATTTAAAGTAGGCGATATTGCCGGGGTGGGTTGTTTTGTGGATTCCTGCCGTAGCTGCCCAAATTGCGTGGCCGGGCTTGAACAATATTGCGATAACGGGATGGTGGGAACGTATAACGGCAGAGAAAAAATAACCAACCTGCCTACCTATGGCGGTTACTCAACACAAATAGTGGTAGACGAGCAATATACCCTCACCATCTCTCCCAACCTGCCGCTTGAAGGTGTTGCGCCGCTACTCTGTGCCGGAATCACTACCTATTCGCCTTTGCGGCATGTAGGTGTTGGCAAAGGGCATAAAGTGGGTGTTCTTGGATTGGGTGGACTGGGACATATGGCCGTAAAATTCGCCGCTGCATTTGGCGCGGAGGTAACCATGTTGAGTACCTCAAAATCGAAAGAAGCTGATGCCAAAAGATTAGGGGCCCATCATTTTGCATTGACCTCCGATCCGGCAACCATGAAGGAGCTCGCAAACAGTTTTGACTTTATTCTCAATACGGTTTCTGCGCAACATGATTATGCTACCTACCTGGATCTGTTACGCACCAATGGAACTATGATTGTTGTAGGCGTACCACCCACCCCTTCCAAGGTGCCTGCGTTTAACCTAATCATGAAAAGAAGAAGTATTATCGGTTCACTCATAGGCGGTATCAAAGAAACCCAGGAGATGCTTGATTTCTGCGCTGCGCACAATATTGTTTCCGATGTGGAAGTGATCCCGGTTCAGGAGATCAATGAGGCTTATGAAAGAATGCTGAAAGGCGATGTGCGTTATCGGTTTGTGATTGATATTGCATCGTTGAAATAATATTTCTTAAATTAAAAGCGGAAATAGAATTTGAGCATCGCCATGCGCGGCCGTATATGCCAGGTGCTCTGCACGATACTGTTTGTTGAAAGAGAGGCATTGCTATATGTATCCACTCCCGCAATATTTGTGAAAGACAATTCGATATCCGTTTTCAGCTTATTCAGTTTATACGTGCAGAAAGCATCCAGGAAAGTAAAATTATTGTCCTGCATACCAGGCGTATGGTAATTGTCGTTTTCGCCATTCAGTTTCAGATACAGGTCGCTCGTGATATTACAATTGAGATTCAGTTCATGCTGCCATTTCTTAACCGATGGGGTTGCCGGCGCCGAACTATGTGTGTTACCCAACAGCTGGCTGTTATACGTTGTATAAGAACCGGTATACGCCATATTCAGCCATGCATTGAATTTCGTAGTGAAGTTGGTACTGAACAGGTATGTATTATTCTGTATCTGCAGAAAATCCCCGTTCTGTAACTGGTCGCTTACTGCCTGCTGCCAGGATGCTTTACCACTGATAGTTGTCTGCAGCGCAAAGATGTATTTGCTGATCGTTCCGAATATATTCGATGAGGAGGATACATTATGAAAAGGGATCACGGTTGCCTGCTGTAGCAGAGAACTGATCCGCGTATCGTTGATCGTGCTCGCGGCGCCGCTTGAATACGTTGCCCCAACTGAAAAGAAAAAAATCTTTAATGTATTCTTGAAATTATACGCGCCTGACAAAGAATGTCGCTGTGTTTCGGTCAGTAAACTGCCGTTGGTATAAAAATTACGGTAACCCGTCATTATATAACTGTCGTATACCTGGTTGATATCCGCCCAGGTATTACCGTAACTGTATTCAAGGTTAATAAAACTTTCCTGGCCGGTCAGATATTTAACGCTCATCCTCGGTGTAACCGGAATGTTTGTGAGATGGTTCTCTATCACCCGCCCTTTGTATTGTATATCCTGAAAGGTAAGCGGCAACCATAATTGCAGTGTGGTTGGGCCACTTGTATAGGTATAGTTGGCTTGGAGATAGGCTTTGAACCGGCTCCAGTTTAAGCGGTTAACGAAACTATCGCCTACAGAAACCTTACTACCATTTAATTGTTGCGCTGCAAGATCCGCATCAAGGTGCTGTTCCTGGTAGTTGACCCCCGCTTTATATTGCTGTTTGAAGCTGGAATTACTGGTACCAAAACTGATATAATTATCCGTATAAAAAGTGGGGATGGCCGCCTGCTGTATCAACGATGAAAATGGATTGTTATTATTGAACTGAGAAGCATACAGTCCGGGCGATACCTGCAACGTAGCGGGATTCCGGATGCTGTTGATATAGGAATACGCTTCAAACACGTGATTACTTTTCGATTTCCTGATGATATTGAACTGATTGGAAATATTGGTAACGGTGCCGCTTAATTCCTGGTTAATATTGCTACTGGTTGTTGTTGCCAGGCCCGAAATTACCTGCGAGGGCGTATTTTCCAGGTTGGTTACATTGTTCAGGTAATAATCTTTTTTGTTCGAGGTAAGCGTAAGCTTTGTACCGAAAGTGTTGGTAACGGTACGGCTATCTTGTTTTTCAGCATACCGTATCGTATCATTGGGCAGGAAAACAGTTGAGGTATACTGCGAGGAACGCAGTTGCCGGTCGAATAAATAAAACGCGTTAACCCGTAACTGTGTTTCGTTTTTCAGGTTGATCATATCGTTTATATTCACCAACCCTACATTATTAAAGAGGTATCTTTTTTTAGGCAGGTCGGGGCTGCCCGCAGTACTTGCACTTAGCAAAGCAGGTGGTGGCTGGTTATCAAAACCAAAATGGTTGATCACTTCATCCGTAATATCCACACCGGCATTGTTACTTTTTACGTAATTAATAAATTTTACCTGCTTTTTAAAGAGCATCGCATTGGCGGTAACATTATATACATCCGGCGTACCGAGGGCAGCATCGCCTGTTCCCATGATCTTTAAACGCGCTTTGTCTTTCAGCACGATATTCATAGCTGCCTGGTCGCTTTTTACCAGGTCCTTCAATGCATTGATAGGCTGGTGATTTTCCAGCACCTGTACCTTTGCAACCATATCATTAGGTACACTCCTGGTAGCAATATTATATTTACCATCAAGCAGGTTATCGCCATCAATATAAAAGCGGTTGATTGGTTTGCCGCCATAGGATATCTGGCCGTTATCAGCTACCTCAATGCCGGGAAGTTTTTTAATCACATCCCCTATCGTCCTGTCCTGATGGTTGCTGAAAGAAGCGACATCATAAGTCAGGGTATCCCCTTCTCTTTTCAGCATGGGCCGGCTGGTAACCTGTACATTTGGTAATTTAGTAACGGAGACTGATAAATGGAACTGGATCGTTTGAACAGGCGTAATAACAGCCAGTGATTGTTTAAAATACCCGATTGCATTGGCCACTACCCGTAAACTGTCTTTGATAAACGCTCCGTTATATTGTATTTTATAGGTACCTGTATTATTCGTGATCGCAAAAGCCAGCACATTCCCATTGGTTTTGGTAAGCGTAATGCTTACTGACGCCAGTGGCTTACCCAGGCTATCGGTAACCAGCCCGCTAACAGCTACCCCTTGCGCATGCAGGCAGGAGGAGGCCGACAGGAAAAATACAAGCAAGTTTACAAAGGTTCTGTTGACTTGCATGGCTAATCGGCGGATTTTTCAATAGGATTATTATTTACTTTCCTCTTTACAGGCGTACCGGAACGCCCTACAACATTAATCATTTTGATATTGGATCCGGCCATTTGCGACCGGGCAAAACCCTGCGGATCGTTTGTGTATGCTTCCTGCAATTGATTAAATTCTTTTTGGGTTGCCTTGATGGCATTGTCCTGTACACCAACCGGTATATTTTTACTGCTCACGTCTTCAAACCCAGCAAACTGGAACACAACTTCGTTTTTATCATCCGATGCTTCCAATATCAGCCCGGGTAACCCGCCCAGTTTCCACGGTCCGTTACTATAAGGAAGGGCACTACAAAACCAGGCTGTGTAGTTGCGTCCGCGAAAAGGTGCCGTTGCCTTTTGGCAGGCAAGCCCCTGGATCTCTTTTGTTTCCTGCGTAATTGTCCAGTTGATCACCGGGATCTTATCATCGATCACATAGTATTTGCCAACAAGGTTTTCCACCCTGTCCATCTTACCATTTGAACTGTATTTATACAATGAATTGCCGGAACCGGGTTTTGTAGCTGTCATGTTAATTTGTACAGGACCGCCGGACCTCATGTTTGCTTCATTCTGTGCCATTTGTTCCTTCATCACAGAATCACGGATGACCCGGTCGTAGCTTTTATAACCGCTTATATTCTTTCCGAGATAAACAATCATGTTCTCAGAAGTAACATCAGTAGGTTGGGTGGTATCCGTAACATATAAGAAAGTATACCGTACCGTGGCAAAAGCAATATCGCTTTTCTGTGCACCGGCAGAAAGAAAAGCAGACAGGATGATTATTACTAAACCAGTTGTTTTTTTCATACAGTCGTTGTTTGGTTGAGGATTTATGATTTCAGTATAAACGTAAAACTATTTATTTAGTTTTAAAACTATATTTTTAGTTTATAGGTGAAAACGGTAAATTTACCGGTATACCCGGGTATCGTATCTTTGCAAAAAAAAATATGGGCGTTTCAGATCAACTGGCACAAATGAAAGCAGAAAAAGCAGCCGCTAACTTACAGGCGGGACAGGATTTCTTAGCGGCAAACAAAACAAAACCGGGAGTTACCGAACTTCCCAGTGGTTTGCAATACGAGGTATTGGTAGCAGGAACGGGTGAGAAACCTGCCGCTCACCAGGAAGTGACCTGTCATTATCATGGTACTTTAATAGACGGTACCATCTTCGACAGTTCTGTTCAAAGAGGCAAACCCGCTTCTTTTCCGCTGAATATGGTGATCAAAGGATGGACCGAAGGTTTACAACTGATGCCGGTTGGCAGTAAATGGCGCTTTTTTATTCCGGCAAATCTCGGTTATGGTGATAGACAGGTGAGTGCGCAGATCGGACCTAACAGCACATTGGTGTTTGATGTGGAGCTAATCAGCTTCAAATAATTTTGGAAAGGGTAATCAGGAAATTTTGGAATTTGTTTAAAACATTCAATTCCAAAATTTCCCGATTCCAAAATTATTACATCCCCATCTCACTCAATTCAAGCCATCTCAATTCTTTTCCTTCCATCAGTTGCACTATCCCAATCAATCGGTCGCTTAATTTCTGGAGCTCTTCAAAACCGAGGTTGCCGGTGCTCATCTTTTCGGTGATGGCTTTCTTTTCCGCTTCCAATGCGGGTATTTCTTTTTCGAGCGCTTCAAATTCACGCTTCTCTTTGAAATTCATTTTCTTTTTTGCAGGCTCCGTTTTTGTATCCGATACGGTAACTACAGCTTCGGTTGTTTCGCCTTTGCTTTTCCTGCTTTCCAGATCATCCCACTTATTTTCTCTTTTCTCATTATCCTTCAGCCATAACCTGTACTGGGTATAGTTTCCGGGGAAATCCCTCACCTCTCCTTCTCCTTCAAAAACAAAGAGATGATCTACAAGCCGGTCCATAAAATACCGGTCGTGCGAAACGATCATCACACATCCCTGGTAATCGTTCAGGAAATTTTCCAGCACACCCAGTGTAGGCAGGTCAAGATCATTGGTAGGTTCATCTAATATCAGGAAGTTGGGATTGGTAAACAGGATGGTGAGCAACTGTAATCTTTTTTTCTCGCCCCCGCTTAATGAATTCAGGTAAGTATATTGTTTATCGGGTGTAAAAAGAAACAGTTCGAGGAACTGGGCAGCGCTCAAACTGCTCCCGTCGGCCAGCGGAAAATGTTCTGCAAAAGTTTTTACGTATTCGATCACCCGTATATTTTCTTTGATCACCAGGCCCTGCTGCGAAAAATTGCCAAAGATGACCGTATCACCTACATTGATCTTACCACTGTCGGCAGGCTCAATTTCTTGCAGCATATTCATAAAAGTACTCTTGCCCACACCATTCTTCCCGATGATGCCAATACGTTCACCTTTGCTGAACGTATAATCAAACGCTTTGAGGATAGGCAGGTCGCCATAACTTTTGTATACTTTCTTCATCTCCACGATCTTGCCACCCAGCCTGCTCATCTTTACCTGTAATTGAATGCTGGCATCCTCGATCCTTTGTTTGGCCCTTGCTTCCACCTCATAAAAATTATCCTGGCGGCTCTTGCTTTTCGTGGTCCTGGCTTTGGGTTGTTTGCGCATCCATTCCAGTTCTTTACGGTATTGGTTCTTGGCCTTATCAATACTGGACAGTTCACTCTCAATACGCGCGGCTTTTTTTTCCATGTAATTCTCGTAGTCGCCCCGGTACACATACATGTTCTCTCTTTCCAGTTCCCAGATCTCTTCACTTACGGCATCGAGAAAATAACGGTCGTGGGTAACCAGCAATAAAGTAACATTTTCCTGGTTCAGATAGTTTTCCAACCATTCGATCATTTCCACATCGAGATGGTTGGTTGGTTCATCCATCATCAGCAAAGTATGCTTATGGTCAAACCCGATATCGATCAGTGTTTTTGCCAGCGCCACCCGTTTCCGCTGGCCGCCGCTCAGGTCGCTTACCGCCTGCTGCAGGTGGTGAATATTCAGTTTGGTGAGGATCTGCTTTACTTTCACTTCAAAATCCCAGGCATTGAGATCGTCCATTTTACCAAACAGTTCCGCTAATGCTTCCCCATCCTCACTTTCACTAGCCATTTCATATTCCCTGATCACATTCATTACCGGGTGATTGGTATGAAAGATATTTTCCAGTACTGTTTTTGTCTCATCAAATTTCGGATCCTGCTCAAACAGGGCCACCGTTACATCTTTATGGATGAACAATTTACCCTCATCGGCTTTTTCAGAACCTTCCAGGATACGCAGCAGGGTCGACTTCCCTACCCCGTTCCGCGCAATCAGTGAGATCTTATCGCCCTCGTTAATATGAAATGAGATATTCTTGAAAAGCGGGTTGATCCCATAACTTTTGGTCAACCCTTCGGCAGAAACGTAATGCATGGCGCGAAATTCGCTTAATTTTGGAAAGGGCAATTGGTAAATTTTGAAATTGAACAAATTTCTTCCCGGAATGACACAATCCTCAGCTTCCTGAGACCAATCCCATTCCAAAATTTCCCAATCCCAAAATTCCAAAATTCAATTACTTTCGTGTCACCAATGAAAAAGATCGAACTGGAAATAGTGGCCCTTTCGCACAGCATCACCCAAACCCATTCTTATGCCGTGGTTTTGGGTGAGATGAATGGTTTGCGCCGGTTGCCGATCGTGATCGGTGGTTTTGAGGCACAGGCCATTGCGGTGGCGCTGGAAAATATGCAGCCCAGCCGGCCCCTGACCCATGATCTCATGAAGAATTTCATGAATGCTTTCAGTGTAGAGCTCCAGGAGATCATTATCAGCGACCTCCAGGAAGGGATCTTTTATTCGAAACTGGTCTGCTTCACGGAAAATGATACAGTTGAGATCGATAGCCGTACCAGCGATGCATTAGCATTGGCTGTCCGTTTTGGTTGTCCTATTTATACCTATGAACATATCCTTGAAAATGCAGGTATTTTAATGGAAGATACCGGTACGAAAAAAGGAAAGGGCGAACCGGTAGGTATCGAAGAAACAGGTGCTCGCAGAGACGACCTGGGTGCATTGAACCTGGAAGAACTGCAAACATTGCTCAATGACGTCCTTGACCAGGAAGATTATATCCGTGCCATTTCCATAAGGGATGAGATCAATAAGCGGAAATAGAATTAATCATTATGCTTCTCTTCCCCAATTGTAAGATCAATCTCGGTCTGAATATCACCGGCAAAAGAGCGGATGGTTTTCATGAGATCGAAACCGTATTCTACCCGGTTGGTCTGCGGGATGCGCTTGAGCTTATCGGAACGTCGGCAGGTAATACTGATATACAGTTCCAGTCTTCCGGTTTGGCTATAGAAGGCGACCCCGCTGATAATCTTTGTGTAAAAGCCTACCGCCTCCTTCAAAAAGATTTTCCTCAATTGCCACCGGTTCAAATTTATTTACACAAAGCGATTCCGATGGGTGCGGGGTTAGGTGGCGGAAGCGCAGACGGGGCGGGTACCCTTTTATTGTTAAACCAACATGGCCAGTTACACTTATCGGAAGAGCAATTGAATGGGTATGCTTTACAGCTGGGGAGCGACTGCCCGTTTTTTATACATAACAAACCCTGTTTGGCCGGCGGAAGAGGTGAAAAATTAGAAGAGATCCCGCTTACTCTTTCCGGTTATCAATGTCTGATGGTTCATCCGGGTATCCATATCTCTACCGCCTGGGCCTTCTCGCAGATCATACCGGCTAAACCGCGTGAACAGATCAAAGATATCATTCGTGAACCGGCAGAAAAATGGAAGGGAGCGCTGTTCAACGATTTTGAATTGCCGGTTATGGCAAAATATCCTGAAATAGGTAAGATAAAAGAACAACTCTATCAGAACGGAGCAATATATGCCTCATTAACCGGGAGCGGCAGCACTGTTTTCGGATTATTCCCTTTAGAAACCAGGGTCCGGTTAGAACCTTATCAACCATATTGGGTATCCCTCGTTTGATCAGGTCTTTTCTTCAATTCTGAATAATTGTTTAATAACTGACGATTTTATTAAAGAATAGTCAATTTATTATCCTTATCGTTAATATATATTCGTTTTAATTTCCTGTTTTTTTCGTAATTTCCCGGAACGATTGCCCGCCTTATATTTCCTGAACATTAATTCGATTGTGCATGCTTGTTTCAAAACATAGCGAAGGGCTCTACGATCCTGCGTTTGAACATGACGCTTGTGGTATAGGCTTTGTGGCAAATATTAAAGGGCATAAATCCCATCAACATATTTCTGATGCCTTAACCGTATTGGAAAACATGGAACACCGGGGCGCCTGCGGTTGCGAGGTGAATACGGGCGATGGCGCAGGTATCATGCTACAGGTACCGCATGAATTTTTTTTTGATGAGTGCCTGAAACTCGGTGTTCATTTACCCTCATTCGGAAAATATGGCGTTGGTTTTATTTTCTTCCCGCAGGAAATCCGCCTGCGCGAAGAATGCAGGGATATATTCAACCGCTCGGCTGAAAAACTGGGATTGACTATTTTAACTTACCGGAAAGTACCGGTAAATAAAGAAGGTATCGGCACAACTGCCCTTTCCGTAGTGCCCTGTATGGAACAGGTATTTATCGCCTGCCCGGATCATATCATCAATCCGGATGAATTTGAAAGAAAACTATTTATACTGCGCAATTATGCCAGTCATACCATCCAGAATACAGTCAGGAAAGATGAAGTAGGTTTTTATCTTGCTTCCCTTTCTTATAAAACGATTGTTTACAAAGGCCAACTCACCAGTTTACAATTAAGGGGCTATTTTCCTGACCTGAGTGATAAACGCGTGGTGTCTGCATTCGGGTTGATACACTCCCGCTTTGCCACAAACACTTTTCCTTCCTGGAAACTGGCGCAACCTTTCCGGTATATCGCACATAACGGCGAGATCAATACCCTGCAGGGAAACCTGAACTGGTTACGCACAAGCGAAAAAGGTTTTACCTCGCCCTATTTTTCGAAGGAAGAAATGGAGATGTTATTACCGATCGTAACGGGCGGGCAATCCGACTCGGCCTGTCTGGATAATATGATCGAACTGCTTACCCTTACAGGCAGGTCATTGCCACAGGTAATGATGATGCTGATACCGGAAGCATG
>JANXRX010000037.1 GCA_025352905.1 Bacteroidota bacterium
GCACTGGAAGGCTTTAACATCACTTATCGCGACCTGAATGTGCAACAGCAGACCGAAGTGGATAAGCGGATGGAACTGGAGACCAGTATTGCCAAAGAAGAAGCGGCCATGGAACAGGAAAAACTGGGATTCATTGAAAAAGAACGTGCATTGCAGAGTATGCAGCATGAATTCAATGAATACCTGCAGGATCTCCGTACAAAAGAGAACGAAAAAAACCTGGCTACACAGAAACTGCATTACCTGAAAGAGAAAGAGACCAGCCTCAAAGAATTCCTTGAAAAAGCGGAAGGCCAGTTGAAAACGATCGGCGACTCTATTGAATATACGCAATTACAGGTAGGAGAGGAAGAAACCAACTTATTGGACCTGCAGCAGAAAGTGGATTCAGGTAAATTTAGTGTGGAAGATAAGCGCCGTGTTTTTGACGAAAAAAGAACCGGGCTCGATGCTTTGCGTAACCGTTACCAGCAGATTCAGCGTAGCCAGTTCGACGCTGAGAAAAAAGTGGCTGTTGCAGATACTTCAATCCAAAACCTGCAAAGGGCACACCAGCAGTTAAGCGAAGAGAAGCAAAACCGCGAAACACAATTACAGCAATTAGTGATTGAGTCAGATGAAAAAGAAGCAACACTTGCCGCCAAACGCATAGACCTGCAGCAGTTACAGGAACACCAGGAAAAAACAAAAGAACAGATATTTGAAACACAGGCACAGTTAGAGGTTTTACGCAACGAACTGAACGAGGAAAACCGCAAGCTGGATTCAAAACGGAATGAGTACAATCTTTTAAAGAGCCTGATCGATTCGATGGAAGGATACCCGGACAGCATCAAGTTCCTCCATAAGAATCCGGAATGGAACCATGCGGCGCCGATCTTATCCGATATTATATATGTAAAAGAAGAATACCGCACAGCCGTTGAGAACGTGCTGGAACCTTACCTGAACTATTATGTGGTCAATAACCTGGAAGAGGGATTACAGGCAGTTCATTTGCTGGATGCACACAAGAAAGGAAAGGCCAATTTCTTTATGCTGGAGAAATTCGCGGATTTTAAAGCTGATACACACCAGCCCGCAGATACCATCCGGGCACTTGATGTAATAGAAGTAGATGAACAATATCGGAAACTTGCCGAATACCTGCTGGGTAATGTTTATATAGCGGAAAATGAAGAAGCCATCGTTAACAGCAATGGCGCAGTAGTGCTGGAGAAACATGGTAAATATGTAAAAGGAAAATACACTTTAACAGGTGGTAGCATCGGGCTGTTTGAAGGAAAGAAAATAGGACGTGCCAAGAACCTGGAAAAACTGTTTGAAGAGATCTCCGACCAGGAAGCGGTTGTTAACTTATTGAAATCGGATATACAGGCAAAACACAACGAGGTGATCGCCTTTAACGACCAGTTAAAAGAAACTGCGATCAGGCAAACGGAGAACGAGATCAGCCAGCTCACCAACCAGGTATTTGCCGCCAAGAACAGGATAGAAAACCTGCAGATAGCACAACAGAACGGCCAGCAGCGTTTACAGGAAATAGAGCAGCGGCTGCAGGATGAGAATAATGCCATCGCCGCCACACGCGAAGAATTTATTTTACTGAATGGACAGTTACAGCAAACATCTGAAGAACTGAGATCGGTTGAACAGGATTACCAGTTATCTGAACAGGAATATAATTATGCATTGGTTCAGTTCAACGAAACAAACCTGCAACTGACCCGCCAGCAAAGCAAGATCACCACCCTGAAACAGGAACTGTTATTTAAAGAGAACCAGCTGAATGATCTGCACCTGCAGATCGGCAATAATACCTCGCAGCTGGCGGAAGCGTCTGCTGATATACTGGAGGGAGAAAAAACATTGGTGGGTTCGGAAGAATTGTTGCTGCAAATGTTACGTAGAAAAGAAGACGAAGAGAAAAAACTGAACGAGACCGACCAGGCTTATTATAATCTTCGTAATGCATTGCAGGAAAAAGAAAGCGAATTGCGGATGAAGGTGAAAAGCAAAGAAATGATCGATCACCTGGTAACAGAGATCAAAGACAGGCTTAATGAACTCAAGCTCCAGCTCGCGGGGATGAAAGAGCGCTTGAGTGTGGAGTTTAAAGTTGCGCTTGATGATATTCTTGACCAGGAAAGAACAACGGATACCAGCCTGGAAGAATTACAGACAACATCTGACCGGATGCGGAAACGTCTTGACAATATGGGAGAGATTAATCCAACTGCGATTGAAGCGTATACGGAAATGAAAAAGAGATACGAGTTCATTCTTGAACAGAAGAATGACCTGGTTTCGGCCAAGGAAAGCCTGTTACAGACCATTCAGGAAGTAGAAGCAACGGCTAACCAGCAGTTCCTGGATACCTTCAACAAAGTGCGTGAAAATTTCCAGAAAGTATTTAAGGCATTGTTCACAGAAGAAGATACGGCAGATATGATATTGGTAGATCCTGAGAACCTTGCAGAAACCGGTATCGAGATCATTGCCAAACCCAAAGGGAAACGCCCTTCTTCCATTACGCAGTTAAGTGGTGGTGAAAAAACATTGACTGCCACAGCTTTGTTATTCTCCATTTACCTGATCAAACCTGCCCCATTCTGTATCCTGGATGAGGTGGATGCGCCGCTGGATGATGCGAACGTGGGTAAGTTTACGCAGATGATCAAGAAGTTCAGCGACAACTCTCAGTTCATCATCGTAACGCATAACAAGCAAACTATGAGCGCAGTGGATGTGATATACGGAGTTACCATGCAGGAACCGGGTGTAAGCAAACTGGTACCCGTAGATTTCAGGAGCCTCGCTAATTAAATACGGTTTGTAGTTTATTGTTTGCGGGAACAACCTCAAACCCCAAACCCCAAACTCCAAACTGCCCTCAATGTCGTTGTCAAAAAAAATAAACCCTTTTTCACACCAGAACAACAATACGGGTTTCAGTACCAATACCAGCACCATCGGTAACGGGCGCTTTATCAATAAAGACGGGAGCTATAACCTGGTAAAGGAAGGAATGCCTTTCTGGAAAAGGGTCAGTGTTTTTCACGATATGCTGTACCTGCCCCAATGGAAATTTATTACGGTTATTTTCCTATTCTACCTCGTGATCAATCTGGCCTTTACAGCTATCTATTTCTGGATCGGGGCTTCCGAATTAACGGGCCTGCCCGGGGGGAATAACTGGCGGGTATTCAAAGAACTTTTTTATTTCAGCACAGAAACATTTACTACTGTGGGATATGGCCGTGTGAACCCGGTAGGCGATGCGGCAAACCTGGTTTCCGGTATCGAATCTGTAACGGGATTATTATCACTGGCCATTGCTACCGGTTTGATCTACGGACGGTTTTCAAAACCCCGGAGTTATCTTGCCTTCAGCGATCATGCATTGGTTAGCCCTTATAAAGAGGGAACGGGCCTGATGTTCCGTTTTGCCGCATTTAAAGACAAACATTCGCTGACCGACCTGGAAATAAAAGTGAATATTGGTTTGAAAGTACTGGTGGACGAAACTGCTGAGTATAAATATTTTTCCCTTGATCTCGAAAGAACCCGTGTGGAAACCATGCCGATGAGCTGGACGGTCGTTCACCCCATCAATGAAACCAGCCCGTTCTATGGTTTTACGGAAGAGGACATGAAGAACGGGGATGTGGAATTATATGTAATGCTGCGTGGATTTGATGATGTGTTCTCCAATTACGTACAGCAAAGAACTTCGTATACCTACCCGGAAATATTCTTCAACCGGAAATTCATTCCCATGTACCGCGAAAGCGCCGATGGGCAAACAACTATCCTGGAGCTGCATAAACTGAATATTCATAACGAAATATAAACCGGGCCTTTTTGTTTAAGTCCATTTTCATATTATATGTGGTCTGTTTCGGCTGCTATCTGGTTTTTACCCGTCAACCGGACTATTTTGATGGAGAAAAAACGCCTGCTGTTATACACTGGCTGAAAGACAGTATTTCAGGAATGAAAATTCCCCAAGCGGTTTATAATGATGGGAAAAAGCAATACTCGATCGACGCTAGGTATTTCCTGCATAACTTTTCGGAAGGGGAACCCGTTACGGTTATTTATGAATCCGGCACTCCTGAAAAAGCCGCTGTGTACCGGTTTTGGGGATACTGGATTACCTGGGGAGAGTTGATCGCTACTGTCCTGATCTATATCGCCTTATTCCAGGTAGCAGTTTCTGTAACCAAAAACCCCACAGCAGAAGCATTAATAGAACAGATGGAATTCAAACCAGAAAAAAAACGGAAGTATATGGATTAGTATGGCGATGGACTCACCGAGGTCCATCCACCATCAATGATCACTGTCTGGCCGGTAATGTGCCTGGCCTTGTCTGATACAAGGAACAAGGCGGTATCCGCAATATCTTCAACACTGGCTGCCCTGCCCATCGGTGTCAGCTTTGACCAGGTGGCAGCATAACCCGGATCGTCCAATGTTCTTTCCGTGAGTGTGGCGCCCGGAGCAATCGTGTTTACATTGATCTTATATTCCGAAAGTTCGATGACCAGGTTCTTCGCAAGCATTTCCAGCGCTGCTTTGCTCATACTATATGCTGCCAGGTTTTTATGTGCCTGGTGACCTGTAACCGAGGAAGTGAATAATAAGGAACCACCCGATCCCTGTTTTTTTATTTGTTTGGCCGCCGCCTGTGCCAGGAAAAAAGTACCGGCTAAATTTACCTGCATGACCCTGCTGAATGATTCCGGCGGATAACTCAGGAAATCGCCGAACAAAGTAATGCCTGCATTGGCGATCACAATATCAAGC
>JANXRX010000054.1 GCA_025352905.1 Bacteroidota bacterium
GATGAATTGAAATGACAGTCATCTAAAAAATACATTAGCAATCTAAAAAATAAAAATGCGAAGCAGATTTTTTGTAATGGGAACACTTTTTACGTTAAACGCCGTTTGCCAGCAGCCGGTAAAACTGATTACGCTTGATCCGGGGCATTTTCACGCGGCGCTGGTACAGAAATCGATGTACCCGCAAGTGGATCCTACGGTGCATGTCTACGCAAAAAAAGGAGACGACCTGCAGATGCACCTGGATAAGATCACGGGCTACAACAGCGCGGCCAGTTCGGCTACACACTGGAAAGAAGTGGTGTATACAGGAGATGATTATTTATCGCGTATGCTGCAGGAAAAAAAAGGGAACGTAGTGGTGCTTGCCGGTAACAACCAATTGAAAACGGATTATATTCTCCGGTCTGTGCAGGCAGGGTTTAATGTATTTGCAGACAAGCCCATGGTGATCAACGAAAAAGGATTTGAACAGTTAAAGCAGGCTTTTGCCACTGCGGAAAAAAATAAATTACTGCTCTATGATATTATGACGGAGCGATATGAGATCACTACGGTTCTGCAAAGAGAACTGTCTATGCAGCCTTCTGTGTTTGGTAGTTTGCAGAAAGGAACCGAAACGGAGCCCGCTGTTACCAAGGAAAGTGTGCACCATTTTTATAAATATGTTTCAGGCGCCGTTCTTACCAGGCCCGCATGGTTTATGGATGTGGAACAGGAAGGAGAAGGCATCGTGGATGTTACCACGCACCTGGTGGACCTTGTGCAATGGGAGTGTTTTCCCGGCCAGGTGATCGATTATAAAAATGATATTCACCTTAGTTCTGCCAAAAGCTGGCCAACGATTATCAGTAAACCGGAGTTTAGTGAACTGACAAAGATGAATGCGTTGCCATCTTACCTTAAAAAATATACAGATGCTAAAGAGAATATCAAAGTAATGTGCAATGGCGAGATCAATTATACGATCAAGGGTGTACATGCAAAAGTTTCCGTTGTCTGGAACTATAAGGCACCGGATGGTACGGGCGATACACATTATTCTATTATGCGCGGCACAAAAGCCAACCTCATCATACGCCAGGGTGGGGAACAGCAATACAAACCCACTTTATATATAGAAACAACCGATCATAGCGCCGCTTGCGAAAAAGAAGTACAGGCGATCATTACAAAAATCAATACAGCATACAAAGGTGTATCGCTCAAAAAAAATGAAAAAGGTTGGGAGGTGATGATCCCTGAATCGTTTAAAGAGGGACATGAATCGCATTTCGCAAGGGTAACCGAGAAATACCTGGGGTATCTCGCAAACCATAACATGCCCGCCTGGGAAGTACCCAATATGCTGGCTAAATATTACACCACCACCCAGGCACAGAAATTAGCCAATAAAAAATAATACTATGAAATGTATCAAACACTTTGTCATTACCTGCTTCTGTATGGCAGCCGTCTTTTTTTCCAACCAGGTAGCGGCCCAGGTAAAAGCCGGCACTGTTACACAGGGCACTTACAAAACCATTTTCGAAATGCTCCAGACCGTACCGGGTTTGGAAGTAACTACTTCTACCGGTAGATCGGGTGGGTCGGTTACGATCCGTGGTACCGGCAGCCTCACGAGCAAACAGGCTCCTTTGATCGTGGTGGACGGGGCCATTTATAAAGGGGATATGTCTAATATCAACCCGCAGGACGTAGATGATATAACTGTGTTAAAAGATGCAGCTTCCGCTACTGCCTATGGTTCGCAGGGTGCCGCAGGAGTAATATTGATCACTACCAAAACCGGTAGCGGTGTAAAAAATACAACAACGTTTGCCGCTTCGCATACGGAATCTGCCTACACTTATTTTATCGAACACAAAACCACTTTACGTGTATTCGGGTTATCAGATGAAGTACTGGTAGAAGGGGTAATCGCAAAACAGCAGGACAGCACACTTGTATTTATTAAAAGAAGAAAAGAAATACTGATACCGGTGAGTAAGATCAAAAGGGTGGAGATGATGCCGGCGGATAATTAAGAGAGATGAAGATGACTGAGGGATCGGGGAATATTTAATCACAACTAAATGAAAGTTTGCTATGGGGTCGAATGATTTGTTTTCGTTAAAGGATAAAGTAATTGTGGTAACAGGCGGCACGGGTATTTTAGGTGGAGCGTTTATTAAAGCTATTGCCGATGCGGGCGGGATCGCTGTGATACTTGGCAGGAATGAAGCCGTTGCAAAGCAAAGAGCTGAGGAGATCAATGCCGGTGGCGGTAAAGCATTCGCGGTTGTGGCTAACGTGTTGGAAGAAACGGAACTGTTAAAAGCGCGTGATCTTATCCTCGAAAAATATGGAACTATCAATGGGTTGGTGAACGGAGCGGGTGGTAATATGCCCGAAGCCATCCTGCCACCGGATGGAGATATTTTTGCCTTGAGTCTCGATGGTATGAAAAAAGCCATGGAACTGAATCTATGGGGCACACTGATGCCTACACAGGTATTCGGCGCTGTGATCGCTAAAAATGGGGGTGGGAGTATCGTTAATATTTCTTCTGTAAGCGCACAGCATGTGGTTACCAAGGTATTGGGTTACAGTATGGGTAAAGCCGCGGTGGATTGTTATACCAAATGGTTCGCGGTGGAAGTAGCCAACCGTTTTGGCGATACGATACGTGTGAATTCCATCATGCCTGGATTTTTCTTAACGGAGCAGAACCGTACCCTGCTTACTCAACCTGATGGAAGTTATACAGACAGGGGAAACCTTGTGATCCGCCAAACACCGTATAAACGTTTTGGTAAGCCTGAAGAATTAACCGGGGCACTTATTTATTTATTAAGCGACGCATCAAAATTTGTTACCGGTGCGCAAATAGGAGTGGATGGCGGGTTTACCGTATTCAGCGGGGTATAAAAGGGTTGGATTCGATTGAACAAAATGCAACAATGCCATATGAGTAGTTATTTTTTAACGGACGATTTTTTATTGCAGGGAAAAGTAGCCAGAAAACTGTATCATGATTATGTAAAAGATCTTCCCATCATTGATTACCATTGCCATTTAGCACCGGATGAAATCGCTGCCAATAAACAGTTCACCAACCTTACCGATATCTGGCTGAAAGGCGATCACTATAAATGGCGCGCGTTACGTTCGCTCGGTGTTGCGGAAGAGCTGATCACAGGCAATGCAACTGATGAAGAAAAATTTTATGCCTGGGCCAAACAGGTTCCGCAAACGGTTCGTAACCCGCTGTTCCACTGGTCGCATATGGAACTGAAAACAGTATTTGGTATTACGGAATACCTCGACCAAAAAAGCGCCCCTGCCATTTACCGGTCCTGCAATAAATTATTACAAAACCGTACCCATACCACAAGGGCCATAATGGAATCTTTTAAAGTGGAATACGTTGGCACCACAGATGAGCCATGGGATTCATTAGAACATCATGCCAGCCTGGCGGCGGAAAAATATTCGATCCGTGTATCTCCATCCTTCCGCCCTGATAAAATATTGCAGGTAGCCAACAAAGAGGTATTCTTTCAATCCATACAATTACTGCAAACCAGTAGTGGGGTAAACATTACAGACATACCTTCTTTGCTGCAAGCTTTACAGAACCGCATTGACTTTTTTCACCGGCATGGTTGTCGTGTGTCAGATCACGGGCTACTGTATATGCCGGGTAGCTTTCTTTTTTCTGCGAACCTCGAAAATGAATTTGCTTCTTTTATCAGAGAGAGAAAAGGAGACTATTCAAACCCCGAAGCCTTTATGGGATATATACTCGCAGAACTATGCAGGATGTA
>JANXRX010000070.1 GCA_025352905.1 Bacteroidota bacterium
GCTTGCTTTGTGTTTTGGTGCCGGATACCGCCCAGTTATTGCTTCCGTTCTCTTTATCAGGCGCCGGTACATCAGGCATATTAAATGCGGTAAATTTTGGGATGGCATTCTTTTCAAGATAAGCGGTATCCACCCCTTTCGGAACCTGTGGTATAATGGATGGTTTGCCATACACTGTTCCTTTTGGGATGATCGGGTCAAGTGAATCCTGCACATTAGGGTAAAGCTGTTCAATATCTGTAAACCCAAAATAATTTTTGGCATTGGTCATCTGCAGATCAGTAGTAGCGCCCCTTGCGGTAAGATCATACGACATGAACATTAAGAACAGGTAAGTTTTTAACGGCGTCCATGGCTCAGGTTTATAATCCAGTAATTTGTATTCAAAAGGAAGCTGTTCCGGCCTGAGCGATTCTATATATGCATTTACTCCTTTTGTATACGACTCGATAGTCGCTTTCATCTCAGGATCCTTATTCATACTGGCGAGGGTTTGTTCAGCCCCGTATACCATTCCGAGCCGCCTGAAAAAACGATCGGTGGGCAATTTGTCTTTTCCCACTATTTCACTTAACCGGCCGCCTGCCACATGCGTGAGAAATTCCATCTGCCACAAACGGAATTTTGCGTGAATAAAACCCTGTACATAATACGCATCCAGGTCGTTATCCGCATAGATATGTGGCACCAGCCGGGCATCCATATACACATCTGCTTTTCCTTTCAGGTCCTTTGCTTTAATATTCGCCGTAAAGTCTGCGTTTACCGATTCCGCATTTTGCCAAAAACCCAGTTGCGGTGAAAGAAAATAACCCAGCCTGGGTGTTTTGCTGGCTCCGGCAGGCAGTTGTGTATTTAAAATGGTAACCAGTGCAAGGGTACTGATACCGGAAATGACAAAAGGAACAATTCGCATAGCAGGAAGTTTAAAGCCTGAAAATACTGCTTTTTACCAAACTGCTTCGTTCTTTGTACTTTTACCGATCGTTATTCTTTATGAAGCAGTTTAATGTTCCCAATATATACCAAAGCCCCCTTATCAGTGCTATCAAACAGCAACGTAAGCAGGAGGATAAGCTGAAAAAGGATTTTACCCCAACCCTGCTCGATCTTGGACCCCTGCAGATTTACCTTGCCCGGCATTTCGGCTTTTGTTATGGCGTGGAAAACGCGATAGAGATCGCATTTAATACGATCGATGAAAACCCGGGCAAACGTATTTTCCTCTTAAGTGAGATGATCCATAACCCGCAGGTAAATGCCGACCTCCAGGCGAGGGGGGTCAGTTTTTTACAGGATACTTATGGTAACCAGGTAATCCCTTTTGAAGAACTCACGCCGGATGATGTGGTAATCATTCCTGCCTTCGGTACCACCCTGGAAATCGAAGAGATGCTTAACCGCAAAGGCATTACCACCGCCGCATACAATACTACCTGTCCCTTTGTTGAGAAAGTCTGGAACCGGAGTGAGCAGATCGCCGAAAAAGGCTACAGCATTGTTGTGCATGGCAAACCCAGGCACGAAGAAACACGCGCCACTTTCTCCCATGCCTCTTCACACACGCCAACGGTTATTGTAAATGATATGGCGGAAACCGTTGAACTGGCCAAGTATATCACCGGTGAAAAACCGGCTAACACATTTTACGCAGAGTTCAGCGGGCGCTATTCTGCCGGGTTTGATGTACAACGCCACCTGCAGAAGATTGGCGTAGTAAACCAGACCACGCAGCTTGCCAGTGATACACAGGCTATTTCTGACTACCTCAAGAATGTGGTGATCCGTAAGCACGGTTTAACCACTGCAACCATCAGCGAACGGTTTGCAGATACACGGGATACGTTATGTTATGCTACCAATGATAATCAAACCGCCGTATCCGGGATGCTCGAAACCCCTGCTGACCTGGCCATGGTAATAGGCGGGCATAACAGCAGTAACAGCTCACACCTCGTGGAATTATGCGAGGCGAAGCTGCCAACTTATTTTATTGATTCTGCCGAGAGGCTGCTTAGCGATACTACGATAGAAACACGGAACTGGAAGACCAAAGAATTGACGCGGACAGATCATTATTTACCTGCTTCCGATCCTTTAAAGATCCTGGTAACCAGCGGCGCCAGCTGCCCGGATGCCGTGGTGGAAAGTGTGATCAAAAAAATGGCTGCATTCTACAACTTAGAGAAAAAATTAGATGAAATAACAGAAGCTGTTCTGTAAATTACCAACGCTATGAGAAGAATATACCTACCCGCCCTGCTATCGGTATTGATTACCGTTAATACCTCAATCGCCCAGGAAAAAGCGTTGCGGAATAACCTCGGTGCCATTAGCGCCGATGCTATTAAAGGAAGTATGAGTTTCCTGGCGGATGACCTGCTGGAAGGAAGGCAGCCCGGTACCAGGGGATTTGCACTGGCCTCAAAATTTGTAGAAACCAAATTTATGTCGCTGGGCCTCGTACCTGGTATTAATGGAACTTCTTATATTCAAAAAGTGCCTTTGCGAAAAGGGGTGGTGAATGAAAATACGAGTAGCTTTTCTTTATTAATCGATGGAAAAGAAGAAGTGCTTAGTTATGGAAAACATTTTATCATCAGCCCGTATTTTTCAAATGAATCTTCTACGGTTACTGCGCCCCTGGTGTTTGTGGGCTATGGTATTTCTGCGCCTGAATTTAATTACGATGATTACAGGGATATCGACGTAAAGGGAAAGATCGTTGTCTTTATTAATGATGCACCTTCGCGTTTCCCATCCAATGAAAAAGCTTATTTCACCACTACCGATGCAAAATTTGGCGAGGCCATCAAACGCGGAGCCGTGGCAGCCATCTCGTTCAGCCTGCCCAGTAACCGGCGCACTACCTGGGAAGCGGGGGTAAGACGCAGTAAACAGGGAAGTTTTAAATGGCTCGACAATAATTCTTTCCCCCATAACAGTTCCCCTGAATTAAAAGCCGTTGTGAGTTTAAATAACGAGTACCTGGATAAGTTGCTGGTGAATTCGGGAAGATCAACGGAAACGCTTTATAAAGAAGTAAAAGAAGAAAAACCGATTTCCTTCCCGCTGAATATCAGCGCGCAGGTAAAAGTATCAACGCGGTTTACGCCTGTGGAAGGCTCCAATGTACTGGGTATGATACCCGGCAGCGATCCGAAGTTAAAAGAAGAGTGCGTGGTATATTCTGCACACCTTGACCATTTTGGTATCGGTGCCCCTGTTAAAAATGATTCGATTTATAATGGCGCCCATGATGATGCCTCCGGCGTGGCTATCCTGCTGGAAATAATTGCTGCATACCAACGCCTGCCCCATCCGCCAAAACGATCCATTTTATTTGCCGTGGTAACCGGTGAGGAATCAGGATTGCTGGGATCGGATTATTTTGTAAATAACCCAACCATACCGGCTACGAATATCGTTGCCAACCTCGCTATTGATATGCCTTTTTTCTTTCATCCTGTTCTCGATATCGTTCCTTATGGTGCCGACCACTCGAGCCTTTCAAAACAGGTGGAACAGACAACCAAATTTTTGGGTCTGCAGATCAGTCCCGACCCTTTTCCCGAGCAGGTGGTCTTTATCCGCAGCGATCATTATAGTTTTATTAAAAAAGGGATTCCGGCCCTGTTTATCAAAAGCGGTTTCATGACCGTTCCGCAGGATACAACCGACAGATCGAAATCCGATGTGGCCTGGCGGAGCACGATCTATCATACCCCGCAGGATGATATGAACCAGCCTTTCGATTTCCATGCAGCCACTATGCACGTAAAAGTGAATTTCCTGGTGGGTTATTTTGTGGCCAATGAAGCAACCCGGCCCACCTGGAACGCGAATGATTTTTTTGGAAAACGGTTTCAGAAATAGCGTATGGACACTGCAAATGATCTCTTCAAAAAACTGACTTTCTTCCCCGAACCGGAATTCAGGGAAGAATTGCTCAAACACGGGCAGGTGGTTTCCTTTAATAAAGGAGATGTGATCGTTAAGGATGGCCAGTATGTAAAATTCCTGCCGATCGTATTAAAGGGGGCCATCCGCGTATTTCAACAGAAAGAGGACAGGGAAATACTACTGTATTATGTAAAGGCCGAAGAAACCTGTACCATGTCGCTCGCAGCGGCTTATTTTAATAATAAAAGCACTTCACATGGTGTGGTGACTGAGCCAACGGAGCTACTTATTTTTCCTTCTTCGCTGATCGATCAATGGCAATTAAAATATCCTTCCTGGAATAAATACGTCATGCATATGTTCAGGAGACGCTATGATGAACTGATCAATTCATTCGAGGGTATTGTTTTTGACCATATCCCGCACCGGGTACTGGAATACCTGAAGCGCAAGGGTCTTGATGAGAACACAAAAACGGTCCATATCTCACATGAGCACCTGGCGCGCGAACTGGGTAGCACACGGGTGGTTATTTCCCGGATCCTGAAGCAATTTGAACGCGACAAGAAGATCAAACTGTTTAGGGGCGCTATTGAACTGCTCTGATGCTCCCCTTTTATCGTTCCCTGCAAATTTTCCCATTTATTTTCAGCTGTGTATCTTTTGATACCGTGTGGAGGCGAACTACCTGCCTATTATTGCTGCTGAAAATAAAACTATTCAGCCATGACAAAACTCACCGGTCAAAAATTCGTACACACCATTCTTGTTGTATTCTCACTGTTATTTGTCTTCCCGCCTGCACAGTCGCAGGTCAGTTACAAGAGCGATCCAAAAATTAAACTGCTTATTCACCTTACCAGCGGCCCTGAAAATCCAACAAAGGCGGCGCTTGCGTTCCTGGTGGCCAGAACGGCTGTTGAAGAGGGCCATACCGTGTCTTTGTTTCTTGCCGGTGATGCCGTTCAACTGATCAGGGACAATGTTCTTGACAATTTATCGGGTCTGGGTACCGGTAAACTCCGTGAACATTTTGATGCCATCGTTAAAGGCGGCGGAAAATTCTATCTATCGGGCAATTCCAGCAAGGCACGTGGTGTAACCGATGCGGATATCCATTCCAAACCGGTAGAATTTGCTTTGCCGAATGTGCTGGTACACCTGATCGTGGATAATGACAAAGTGATTACTTATTAATCAACGTTTCCATAATTTATTTCACAACTAAAAAAACAAAAACATGAAAACACTACATTGCGCAGATGCCGGTTTTGACTGTAAAGCCGTTTTAAAAGCGAACACAGACGAAGAAATATTAGCCGGCGCAGCCGAACACGCTTTGACGGTACACGGCGTTTCTGTAACCGCTGAAATGGCGGAGCAGATAAAGGGATTAATAAAGGAAGAGGCTTAGTCGATGGTCCATGGACTATCAATTATTGACTAAAGACAGAACCAGCCGAAGTTCAGTAACTTCCCTTTCTGAACTTATGAAAAAACTGCTAAGCTATCTTTTCCGGGTAAAACTGCATGCCTGGCAAACAGATTATAACGGCACACTGGATATAACACTGTTAAACGGAAAGAAGCTATTGGATACTGCGATATCCAACTATTCTTACGGATCGTTGCAGC
>JANXRX010000078.1 GCA_025352905.1 Bacteroidota bacterium
AACATCCGCAGGCATTAATAGATACTATCCAGTATCATTGTGTTACACGCGATGGCCATCTCCCACCCGCTTCCTATGGATTAGTGGAACAGGTAAATGAAAAAGGAGTGTTCAGTTTTTGTATGTGCCCCGGCGGTATTATTGCACCGGCCGCTACAAGTGCAGGGGAGCTCGTGGTGAATGGCTGGAGCCCGAGCAAAAGAAATAATCCTTTTGCCAATAGCGGAATGGTGGTGCAGGTGGAGCTGGCCGATGCGCTCAAACATTTATCAAAAGATGCCATTCAGGCTAATGATCCGCTGGCGCTATTGTATTTTCAGCAGTCGGTCGAACAGGCTGCTTTTACCGCGGGGGGCGGTGCCTTAAGGGCACCCGCACAAAGAATGACAGATTTTTGCCGGCAAAAAGTTTCGGCTGATCTTCCCGCCTGCAGTTATTTGCCGGGTATTGTTTCTTCGGATCTTCAAACAGTGCTACCCGCTTTTATTTACAGTAGTTTACAGAAAGGGCTGATCGCTTTTGGAAAAAAAATGCATGGATATTTTACAGATGAGGCCGTGATCGTAGCCACTGAAAGCAGGACCTCCTCTCCTGTTCGTATTCCCCGTGATCCCGATAGCCTGGCGCATCCGCAGGTCGTAAATCTATATCCCTGTGGCGAAGGAGCAGGTTATGCCGGTGGTATTGTAAGTGCCGCTATGGATGGAGAAAGAGTGGCCGGTATGATCGTCCGTAAAAACAAATAACCGCAAATGTAAAGTGACAGAAATAGGGTTCTATACTCCCCCCCAGGAAATAGCCCCTATTCCTGTCTAAAGCGATACATATAAATACGTATTACCGCTTATTTTCTTTAACGCGGTAAACCTATACTAATTTCTGAACGAAAAAAAGAGGGAAAAATCCCCCTTTTTAAAATTTTATTTGGAATCCCGATGCGTGAACACCCTTTTACCCCTACTGCGGGTTCTCATTTTCCCTCACCTCGGGTTTTTTGGACAGTAACTGTTTGCTTTCAACCAATTTATTCGCCCTGAATATATCCATTTCCGATTCGTACCTGGCGGCAGATACGCCGGTCCAGTTTGGCGTGATGGCCGAAAGCTCAGGTTTACCCGCATCTACCCAGCTGGTATACCAGAAATCAGCAATCAGGTCGGCCGAATACAACAACTGCTCATTAATAGACCCCTTCAGAGCCGCTGAATAGGCTTTGGCAAATTCGGTTGTATAACTCTTGGATTCTTTTCCACGCCTGATTTGTATACGGTATTTCTGTGCATCCGTAAAACCAGCAGTTACTTCTTTCTCTTTCTGAAATAATACAGGCACCAGGGCAGAAGCGCGACGTATCGCCTCCCAGATAGCCAGGTCGGGTCTTTTCAGGTAGGTAGCTTTATGCGGCGAGTACAGATTGTAGTTACTCAGCTCGATTTCAGGTATCGTTGATTCCCATAAACTGTGCAGTCCTTTCTGATCCGTTAACTGTCCGTCATAATTAACCGTTGTATGCAATGGCACATTTGCATCGCCTATATAATGGCCCAGATCGGCCGCATAAAATAAGATACTGTCTTTATTACCGCTTTTAAACGCCTGGGTCAGTTTTCCTTTCATATATATAACATGGTAAGGAACATATCCATATTTCAGTAAACTGTCTTTTGAATACAATTTTACCGCCGAAGCCCAATCGGTCGGCATTTTATTGGCCGCGTCCTTACCATACATTTCTATATCAATAAAATGCTTGGTTGCCTCCGTACTATCCTGGTTGCGGCGCATATCGGGGCGCGGTGCATTGGTTACGAGGTAATCCATGTTCTGGTAAAAAAAAGGGCTTATCTCGCCGGGCAATTCATAAATGGCCAGTTGATGTACCGTTTTATGCACTAAAAAACCCCAGCTCGCACCCATGATAAGGATCACTGCCAAAACCATAACTATTTTACACCGTTGTAAGAACTGCATTTGAGGTTACTTTTTAAGAATGAACCGCGAATGTATGATTTTACCCATACCAGCCTGTAATATTTAGGTGAATTCCGCTACTAATCCGCCAGGCAGTAAAAAATTATAAAAACCGAATAGGGAAACCTACATTTGATCCCAACCTGATACTATGAATAACATACTTGAACTGCACAACCTGAAAAAATATTATGCTACGCAAAAAGCGGTAGATGATATCAGTTTCTCCATCAACAGGGGAAGCATTTTTGGCTTATTGGGGCCCAACGGCGCCGGTAAAACAACCCTTCTGCGGATGATCACCGGCATTTTTTTCCCCGACAGCGGGAACATCATTTTCGACGGTAAGGAGTTTGATCCGCTGAATGATATTATCAAGATCGGATATATGCCTGAAGAAAGAGGCCTGTATAAAAAAATGAAGATCGGCGAACAGGCACTCTACCTCGCACAACTGAAGGGTTTAAGCAGGTCGGAGGCGATGGAGAAAATAAAGTTCTGGTTCAAGCGCCTCGAAATGGAAAGCTGGTGGAACAAAAAAGTAGAGGATCTGAGTAAGGGTATGAGTCAAAAGCTCCAGTTTGTAATTACCGTACTGCATGAGCCAAAACTCATCATCCTCGATGAACCTTTCAGCGGACTCGATCCCTTAAACGCCAACCTCATCAAAGATGAGATCTACGGACTGGCACAAAGAGGTTGTACCGTTATTTTCAGTACCCACCGGATGGAACAGGTAGAAGAGATCTGCGATCATATCATATTAATGAATCTTGGCCAGAAAGTACTCGATGGTACCGTAAGCGATATTAAACAACAATTCAAGGAAAACAAGTTTAGTATCAAACTGTCTGAAATTCCTGCGGATATTGCGGGGGCTTCTTTTACCGTTACTGATCAGAAAGCAAATGCATTAACGGTAAAGATAAAAGAGGGGTTTAAAAGTAATGATGTGTTACAGTATTTCCTGCATCAGAATCTTACGGTTGAATCATTTAACGAGATCCTTCCTTCCCTGAATGATATTTTCATAAACCTTGTGGAAGGTACCCGGGCCAAAACCCGCGCTTTTCAGTCATCCGAAGCATAAACTTATCCTAAACGCCAAATCATTATATGAATAAGATCTTATTAGTTGCCCGCCGTGAATTTTTGTCGAGGGTGCAGAAAAAAACATTCCTGCTCACCACCATCGGCCTGCCGCTGATCATATTTATTTTTTATGCTGCGATCATTTATTTCCAGGTAAAATCGACCGGCAACTACCGTGTGGCGGTTGCAGATAATGCCCATATTTTCAATGGAAAGATCGACGCCAAAAACGATGAGATCGTTTTCCAGTTCATTACAGCCGATACTGCCCAGTTGCAGAAAAAACTGGAAGCAAATGAATATGACGGTTACCTGGTAGTACCCGCTTCTTTCAGTATCGGCGGCAAAGATTCACTGATGTTCCGTTCTGCCAAGGCAACCGGGTTAATGACACGTGAAAAGATCGAGGACCGCATTAACAAGGCACTCGAGGAAAAAAAATTACTGGGGCTGAATGTTTCAAAGGCGCAGTTAGACAGTTTACAGGACCAGAAAGAACTGATCAAGTTCTCTTCTGCATCGGGCAAAGATGAAAACAATGCCAAAGTAGGTATCAGTTATGCGGTGGGAATGATCTCCGGTTTCCTGATCTATATCATCCTGTTCATCTATGGTACGATGGTTATGCGCGGAGTGATGGAAGAAAAAGTGAGCCGAATTGCCGAAGTGATCATCAGCAGTGTGAAGCCTTTCCAGTTGATGATGGGCAAAATAACCGGCATCGGCGCTGTGGGGCTGATACAGTTCCTGATCTGGATCGTACTGGTATTCGGGTTACAGTTCCTTTTGCCATTGATCTTCCCTAACCTGATGGGTCATGCCCAGCATGTACCCATTCAACCGGCAGGTATGCAGGCGGCACACGCTGTTCAGAACAGCGGCGTGATGGAAAAATTATCACTGGGACTCAGCGAGGTTAATTTTCCTTTGATCACCGGCTGTTTCATCTTTTATTTCCTGGGCGGTTACTTTTTATATTCCTCTTTATTTGCTGCTGTAGGCAGTGCGGTGAACGAGGATCCGCAGGACGCACAGAGTTTATTGTTCCCTATCATGATGCCGATCATTTTTGCAATGGTGATCATGACCAAGGCCGTAAATGACCCTAACAGTCCGCTGGCCGTTTTCGGAAGCATCTTTCCCCTCACTTCACCTATCGTAATGATGGCAAGGATCGCTCACGGTGTTCCGGAAGGCGTAACGTATTTTCAGCTGGCGCTTAGTATGGTATTACTGGTACTCGGTTTCCTGGCCACCACCTGGCTCGCCGGTAAAATCTACCGTGTAGGTATTTTGATGTATGGAAAAAAACCAAGCTGGAAAGAAATGTTCAAATGGGCATTCAGGAAAAACTGAATGGTCTATGGTCTGTTGTTAAGGTCTATCGTTTGCAGTTTATGGTTGTTTATTGTTATTTTGTTTGCGGTTGTGAATAGTTATATAGTAAACCATAAAACTATTCACAACAATAACCCGCTACTATTAACAACACTAAACGCTGAACTGCCCTATTTTGTCATCGATATCCGCACATTTATGCCCGCTCTTGTATTGGTAACGGGTACAGTTTATGGTTGTTTATTGTTATTGGTTTGCGGTTGTGAATAGTTATATAGTAACCATAAAACTATTCGAAACAATAACCCGCTACTATTAACAACATTAAACTGCAAACACTAAACGCTAAACTGCCCTATTGTGTCAGTGATATCCGCACATTTATACCCGCTCTTGTATTGGTAACGGGTGCGGAAGTGGAGATATAAGGCGTTATCCTTTGCTGGTTGAAATAGAACTTGAGGTTGATGCGTTTATTCAGTACATAATCGATCGAGGGTTGTATATCGATCTCTTTCTGACCACCTGTGCCGTAGGCATATGCCTGGTCAAGCCGGCTGTTGCTCATGGCCACATCACGCATAGACAGATCTAAGCGCATGTTAAGATCGTTCTCCATTTTTTTACTTTTTCCACCCGGCAATTTGAAGGGAAGATTCAACCCGCGCTTGCGCCAGCCTAGCCCAAAGGTCCACTCGGTAGTTCTTGTTTCACTCAACTGGTAATCGATCAGGCTCAGGCTTAACTGCCTGCTTTTTTTGTATTCAAATTTCAGGTTCAGCGCATTAATAGTTGTTACGTTTATCCCGATCAATGGTTCAAAATTTTCTCTCATGGTAATATTCGGCACCAGGAAGAAAGGAATATAGTTCCCGCTCACGGTATCAATAAAGCTTGGCGCGCTGTAATGGAAAGGATCCTGGTACAGCAATGCGCTGTTAAAGCTGTTCATGCTGAGCGTACCGTTATATCCATGCGTGATCACCACATTCGTAAATATTTTGGCAAGTGCCTGTATTTTGGTTAGCCCCGAATAGGTTATGCTCCAGTTTGGTTTTGGTAAAAATCCGCCAAATGGGTTGGAAGTAATGCCGCTATTGGATTGTTTCAAAAGCGCTATGGTGTTCGGATCTTTTCCTGTATAGGCAGCAATAAATGCGGGTACCAGTACATCCTGTGCATACCGCCCATAACCTGCCGCATACCCATCGGGTGTTAGTTTCGAACCGGCGGCCTGCCAGTATGGATTCTGTTGTGCCACACGCAAAGAAACCACCTGCCGGTCATTTTCAAACCTTTTGAATGTGCCTGAAATTTCGTTCGGGTTATAACTTCCGAACATGGTGCTGAACCCGATATAAGAAACACTGAACCCACCACTGGCCAGCGGACCGAGGTGATTAAAGCCTGTTGTACTGGTCGTGTCTTTAAATAGTTCGGTATATTCTTTTGAAAAAGATTTTTCTATACTAAGGTCTATCCGCAGGTCGCGTATGGGTTGTAACGAAGCGGTAATTTTGAAATGCTGTTCAAAATTCTGCCGGTACAGCATGTTGAAAGTGCTGTCTCTCGTGATCAGACCCTTTGCCGCTTTTTGATTCAGCCAGTTACTATCGGGTTGCCTGCCAAATACATAATCCAGTCCCGGTTCCATACTTGACCAGTTTTGGCCAAGAATCTTGGTGCTATCCATATACCCCGGCAGTCGACTGCGGAAATTTCCGGAATAATTCACGGAAACATCGCGCAGCATCGTAATAAATTTTCCAACTGCCCGCGTAGCGCCGCTCATTTCTATCGGCTGGTTGGCCTTGCTTATACGCAGGGCGACCCGTTCGTCGCGCTTTCGCTCCCGCCATTTCTTGAGTGCGTCTGCTCTTTTTTTACCCTTTAATCCCTTCAAAGCTTCTTCTTTCGATGGGATAACGGAACCCAGCGCATTCTTGTTATCTTTTATATCAGGCTTCCTGGAAGGATCATATTTGGGTTTGGGTGGCGGTATATTCTCAACAGCGCGTAACCATTTTGATTTGGCATAAAGGGCAGCAAAATTAAATTGTGCATTCAGGTTATTTTCCTGCGAGTTCTCGATCGTGTTACCCAAGTACACAGCAATACGGCTGGCGCCGATCCAATTGTAAGAAGTTGCGTAAGCATAGCCTGCCTGGATCCAGTTTGTTAGCGGAAATTTATTCAGCGGGAGGTTATATTTTAGTACGGCCCGTTGCTGGTAAAGCGTATTTCTGCCGCCGTCAAAAAAGTTTGCACGCACAGAATCTTTTTTGGCTTTTGTATCTATACGGCCAAAGGGTTCATCTATCGTTGCATTATTGGTTGCGTTAAAATCAAAGTTCAGCGAACGGCTCAGATCCCATTGCATGGTATAATACCTGTCGAATGTGAAATATTTATTGTAACTCGTATCCACCGTTGTTACCGTAGTAGTTCCCGGTGTATTCACGATACGCGGAATAAATTCTCCGAACTGCCGGTTAACATCCGCCCTGAAAAGTAAAGTTGTGGGGCGGGGACTGAAATTGAAATCCCTGATAAATGCGAGCCAGGGAGATCGGGTAAGGATGATCTTCTTAAAAGGTTCTATGTACTTAGCCGGCGCACGATAGGTGTATCCGAAGCCGCCCCGTTGTTTGGTAATATTATTCTGCAATACCAGCGGGCTGCTTTGTTCTACGAATGAATAAGAATAATTAAAATCAAAATTGCTGAGCTTGAACAGGCCGGGCCGGTTATTGGCCGAGCCAAAATGCACATTGGTAAAGTTTAAGGTCTTAATGGTTGTTTGGTCAATCGCCGATTTGCGGATTGAATCCTGCTGTTGTTTGGGGGAAAACTTCAGTTTATCTTTTAATTTAACATCCAGGTCAAACGGATCATATTCCGGTGTGCTGACTGTGCGGTTAATACTGGCATAGACCGGTAAGGTGAGCCTGACACTTTTAGGGATCAGTTTACCTGCGTCGATATTGGTGGCAATATCAAACTGTACCAGGTTATCCTTTGCCCTTTCATTCACCCGCTGTTCAAGCGTACCAAAACCCTGGGTATGTGTATTGGCTGAAATGGAAAGGCTACCGAGATCCGCGAGTGTGAGGTCTATCCTGCCCAGCGCCGCCCAACCGCCCTGTTCATTCAACGCCGATAAACGCAGTTCATTTACCCATACTTCTGCATTCTGGATCGGCCCATCCGGTTGATACGGGTTCTCGATCGCGATCATGATCCCGTTTACACTTCCCAGGTTAGGATTGCCGAGGATAGAGATCGTTTTGGTGCTGTCTAATACATACCGGTATATATTCGTAAGCGATGCTCCCGAAGCATTTCTACGCAATTTTAGATTGATGAGTTCATCCAGGGAGAAGTCAAGGTTATTCTGTGTTGGCCATACCGTTTCTTCCTGCCCCTTAACATACACGCCTGGCAGCGTGATCTTTAGCGGGATCTTGATCTCATAATAATTGTTCAGGAAATCCTGTCCGATCCTGATTACCGCCTTCAGTTCCCCGTCTTTTACCGGCCGCTGACCTGTAACAGATTCCGCGTGGATATACATCGACATCTGGCCATACTGTCTGAAATCCCAGGTAAGGGTTTTAAACACACCTCGCGAATCGCCGCTGAACAGCTTACTCACCTGCAAACTCATTGCCTGTTCATTCTGCTGGATATTCACACCGTTATTACTTAATAACTGAACACGCTCAACATTCGGCGGCATAATATAATTAACAGGCTGCCGGTTACTGTTCTCCTCAAGATTAACCGCCAGCGTATTAAAAATGGTTCCGTTGGTATTGTTAACGGGCGTGTACGAGCCGGTCGTATCTATATTATAAGTAAACTGCCGCCACTGGTTACGCACAAGGTTCAATGAGGCAAAACGCAGCACCACCGAATCTTCAAAACCTGTTAAAAAAAGCCTGGTAAAACGGATGGATTTAAAGTCGGGGATATTGCCTATTTTTCTTGTGTATTCTTTGATAGGCACACGGAAGAGGAACCAGTCCTCGGTACGCGTAACACCATCGGCTGAATTCACCGTTACCGTACGTTTGTCAGTAATATACGGGGTGATGCCCACGCTCATTCCCGGTTGCAGGTTTATCTCATACTCATAATACGCTTCTGTTTCATTCAATGTATTATCGCGGTTCAGATCTTCATTGTCGGGGAATAAAGTGGCCGCCGATGTAAGGTCGCCACCTGTTGTAGCAATAGGAGAATTGCCCTGTGGATTATTATAATTTTTATACCTGCCCAATATGCCCGTACCCAACTGGTCAAAGGATGGATCGCGGTACCAGGTATAGTTATCACCTGCTGGATCCAGGAAAGCTTTCTGGTAAGCGAGCGAACCGATCCCGAAATTATTGGCGAGACGCTGAAGCACATATCCTTTTTTTCTTCTCTCCCCCGCATCGTCCAGTCCATCAAAACCCACATCCTGGTAGGCCCGGTCGTTGGGGTCGTTACTGAATGCCTGTGTGATCTGTATCGGGTTCACCGGTGTTTTGCCCCATGTATTACTGCTGTCAACATCACTGAGGATATTGGGTGTATTCATCCCGTTCTCATAAAAACGTTTTCCGTCTTTCAAAATATCCTCGCTTACATTTCCGAAGTGCACAAACATTTTTCCACCCTTGCTGTTTGGGTTCTTGATAAATGGATCCTGCGTCCAGAACTCGAAATATTCTATGTTGCCGGTTTCAAAATCCGGCTGGTCCAATGCCCGCATCAAACCACCCCAGCGGGTTGCCGGTTTGGTTAGTTTACCTGCGGCAGTAAATTCGGTTGCGCGCGACTCATAATTATAAGGTCCTTTTTCCGTGGGATAATACGCAAGGTCAAAGGTTGAGGTAAGTACATCCGTGATATTGGTTGTACGTTGCGGAAATAACTCGCTTGTATATACCTGGCGCACCCTCGGGTCACTCAATTCATCAAGGTTCCTGCGCAGCGGGTTGCCGGTGCTGTTCTTATCCTGCAGGTTGGGTTCAATATTATACCAGGCGAGCTTTGCCCTGTTAAAATTATAATCGATCGAATCAGTTAACGTTGCCTCCGGAAATTGCGGGTTGCCCTGCGGTGTTGATGCCATCGCCCATGCCACCAGTGGAAAACGCAGATCAATGCTGCTCTGGGTTCCTTCAAAATCATCTATATAACTGAGCCCCTGTGCACCCGTGCCTATCTGCGACGGGTGACCCGGCTTTAAGATCGCGCCCTCACCATAGGCATTGATAAACGATTTCGCCTTGGTGGAATAAAAAGGAAGTTTATCCAGTAAGCGGGTAAGCCCGGGTAATTCCGACCTGTAGCTGATATCCATTCCGTACATGGAGTTATTGATCGGGTCCTCTCCATAAGCCGTTTTTGTGAAGAACGGTCTTTCCGATAAACGTACATTGGTAGCGCCGATCGTTAATTTTTTATTGACCACGTAGTCCACACGAAGCCCGGTAAAACTTCTTTGCTGTATACCAAACCCTGCATTGTTCTCAAAAGAAACATTTACAGGAATATTGGAACTGAGAATACCCTGGTTGATGATCTTAACATTACCCAGGTTATAGTCAACGATATAATCTACGTTCTCTTTCAGCACCTGCCCGCCTGCAGTAACTGAAACGGAACCCTGCGGAATATTAAATGTATTCAGCGCTATCTCTGATCCGCCGGCGGTTCCTTTAGCCTGCCCCTGCATTACAAACCGGTTCAGGTTGGCATAGGTTTGTGCAATGGCTTTGATGGAATCATACAATGCATAATACACGTACTTATTCTTTAACGCGATCGACTGGCCCTGGAATGCAAGTGCTTCGAGATCGCGCCCGAAAGGTTCGAGTACCGGGAAAACGATACGGCCCAGTTTCGGCAGAACCGTAAAGCCATCAATATAATCAAATATACCATCCGGCTGCGGATCATTGCGGCTGTTGAGCCTGTCGAGGTTCAGCACACTCAATAATGTTTTACCACTCACCGCAGGTGCGCTTTCCGGTAAATATCTTTTTAATCCGCCCCCGGGATCATCGTACAGGATATTCAGCTGGAAGCCATCCTGCTGGATAGTACCAAAGACGTCGAGCGAATAAACGTTTTTCATCATCAAGCCCCAGATGGGCAGGTTGATCCTCTGCGAAGTGGCTTTTAATAATTTAAGGAACAATTCTTTCTGCACACCCTTTGTTGAATCAAGGGCAACATCCTGCGAGAACTCACCTACCTGGTATACTTTTCCGTTATAAGAATACTGGTACGCTACTGCCAGTACCTCATCCGACTGCAATTGGGCATTCACTGATAAGAAGCCTACCTGCGGGTTAAAATAATATTCCGTTGGAGCGAGTTTGCGCGCATAGGTTTTTTCATAATCATCCACCGGGCGCAAACCCTTGGATAATAATAAGGAATTGATCACGGCGGGGTTACGCGAATTCTGGTTACTGGTAATGGAAGCATACAAATCGTTATCGCCATTATCCGGTAAAGTGTTGGAAGTAAGCGATCGTACAACAGGATTGTATGGTTTGTTTTCCCCAAGATCCATTAAACCCACAATATCCCTTGTGTCGGTGGTAGCGCCTGTACGGTTGGTTACCCATACTTCCATCCGCTGGATCTGTACCTGTGAATTTACCACAGGCAGTTTGGCCATGGTGGCATTATAGTTGGTTCTGAAGTACTGCCCAAGCAGGAAGTGCCGGTTTTCTTCGTAATCGTCTAATTTTTTGGTAAAGCTTTGTGTGGAGGCCCCTCCCTGCAGGGCAACCGATTGCCTCGTAGAACGTTGGTTGGCCAGTGCAGCGGTAATAAATACTTTGCCGAACTGCAATTTTGTTTTCACACCAAACAGATTCTGCGCGCTGGGTATCAGGGTGCTTCTTGTCTGGAAAGAAATATTACCTGCTTCCAGGTTTTTGATGATTTCATCATCCATTCCCTTGTAATCGAGTTTGAGCTGGTTATCAAAACCAAGGTTGGATAAGGTATTATAGTTGATGGGGAACTTCAGTTTATCGCCAATACTTGCATTTACATTCAGCTTGGCATTCATGTCAAAATCAAAACCCCCGTTCTTCCGGGCACGCTCCGGTAAAGTGGGATTATTGATATTCTGCCCCTGGTAACCCGCCATCACATTCACTTCTCCTGTTGGGCGGATATCTACTTTTAAACCATTCGGGCCAACGCCAAAGATCCTGTCGAACAGGTTATCATAGATCCGCATTTTAGGACGCGCCGGTTTAAAATTCAAAGCCGTTAAGGCATCCGCCCTTTTCTTAAAATAATCCGTTTCCGATTGTTCCGAACGGATCCGCCAGAATTCCTCGAAAGTGAGGGTAGTGGGTTTTCGGTAATAAGTACTTCCTATCTTTTCAACAATATAATACTGCCTGGTAATGGGGTCATATTCGATGGTCTGTTTGATAAGAGAAGTATCGCGTATATCAAAGGGGTTCTGACTCTTGTTCGACAAAGGATCGCCACGCCGGTCGCTTATGGGAAAACGGGTAGTATCCTGCTGTTGTGCCATGGCGGGTAAGCCGGCAAACAATAAGATCAGTACAAAAACAGCATAGCTGGATAACTTCAAGCCCTTGATGGTTGTTTACGTAGAAGTAGCGCGATAAACTCCGGATTAATGTTTAAGTAGAGGTACGGACTATAGGCTTTTAAGTGCTTGTTTGATGATGTCTTCCAAAGAAGTATTTTGGTCTTTTTGTAACATTGTTTTTTTGACTGCCTGCTCTGCCATCACTCTTCCTATGCCCAGGGCCACCAGCGCATTTATGGCATCTGCATCTACCGTTTGAACAATCCCCGCTGATACCTGTGCGGGCGAAAGGGTATGTTTTCCCAATTTATCCCGCAGTTCTACCACCAGCCGTTCGGCAGACTTTTTGCCGATCCCTTTAATGCCTTCCAGCTGCCGCGTATTGCCTGTTACTATCGCGGTGGCAATTTCATCGGGGCGCATACCGGATAACATCATCCGGGCCGTAGAAGCGCCAACGCCGGAAACACTGATGAGTTGTAAAAACATCTCTTTTTCGGCCAGTTCAGAAAATCCAAACAGGGTATGCGCGTTCTCGGTAATATGCAAATGGGTGAATAGCAGGCCATTCTCTTTATTACTGATGGCCGAATACGTATTCAGGCTAACCTGCAGATCGTATCCTACGCCGTTTACATCTACCACAACACGGGCAGGTGTTTTTACAGCAAAATGTCCTCTAACAAAAGCGATCATACCAGTGCCAAAAATATGCTAAAATCGATTGTAGAAGGCAATTTTGTTGACCAAATCGCTTATATTATTTCTATTTAGCATGTATTACCTGTTGATTTCCCCATCCTGGGGAATAAGTCCCGTAGCATAGATACGTTAACCTGCTCTACTGCGGCTTAATTGGTAAAACCCTGCTTTCTAACATTGTAAACAAATCTTATGGATATTTGCAACAATTTTAGAACAGTTATGACCAAATTGAAAGCTGCGATCACTGCCGTTGGGGGATATGTACCGGAAACAAAACTCACCAATTTTGATCTTGAGAAAATGGTGGACACCAATGACGAATGGATACGCACCCGTACCGGGATCTCGGAAAGAAGGATCCTGCGGGAGCCGGGCAAAGGAAGCAGTGATATGGCGATACCTGCTGTAGAAGAGATCCTGCGTAAAAAAAACCTCGACCCGAAAGATATTGATTGTATCATTTGTGCAACGGTAACACCCGATATGGTTTTCCCGGCCACCGCCAATATTATCTGCGATAAAATTGGTGCCGTAAATGCCTGGGGATTTGATATGAGCGCGGCCTGCAGTGGTTTCCTGTATGCACTTACCACCGGGGCCATGTATATTGAAAGCGGCAGGTATCAGAAAGTGATCGTGGTAGGCGTTGATAAAATGAGTTCCATCATTGATTATACCGACCGGGCCACCTGTATCATTTTTGGTGATGGTGCGGGTGCTGTTTTATTAGAACCTGCCGTTGATGAAAACGGGATCCTCGACAGTATCTTACGGAGCGATGGCAGCGGCCGGCAGTACCTGCATATGAAAGCCGGCGGATCTGTAAAACCGGCCAGTGTGGAAACAGTGCTTGCCAAAGAACATTATGCTTTCCAGGACGGACAACCGGTATTCAAATTTGCAGTAAAAGGGATGGCGGATGTAAGTGCCGAATTACTGGAACGCAACGGGCTAACCGGCGATGATATCGCCTGGCTGGTACCACACCAGGCCAATCTCCGTATTATTGATGCTACCGCAAACAGGATGGGCCTGCCGAAAGAAAAAGTAATGATCAATATCCAGAAATACGGTAATACCACTGCCGCTACCATTCCGCTGTGCCTCTGGGACTGGCAGGACCAGTTACAAAAAGGAGATAACCTCGTACTGGCCGCATTTGGTGGCGGATTTACCTGGGGAGCAACCTGGGTAAAGTGGGCGTACGACAAATAAACCGATAAACTAATAAATCAATAAACGAAATGAAGTTCCCCCTTACCGGCATCAGCTCTGTAGCCATCCATACGGCAGGGCATGATAATGCAGATTTTTCGCACCTCACCCCTATTTACGCAACCTCTACTTTTACCTTCGATTCTGCACAGCAGGGAATGGAGCGTTTTGCGGGTAGTGATAAAACAAAGATCTACAGTCGCTGGGGCAACCCAACTTTTACCGTAGCAGAAGAAACCATTGCCGCACTCGAGGCCTTTGGTTTATATAACGATGATGGCAGCCGTTTACAGCTCAAGGCGCTTTTACACGCGAGCGGCCAGGCAGCAATGGCAACTCTTTTTTTTAGTAACCTGTGCGCCGGTGATACCATTTTATCTCATTTCTCTTTATACGGCGGAACGCATGAACTGATGCATAAAGTGCTGGCAGAAACTGGTATTAAAACCACGATCGTTGATATGCGCGATCTTAACAAAGTAAAAGAGGCGCTGCGAAACGACCCGTCCATAAAACTGGTTCATATAGAAACACCTGCCAATCCTACGATAAAATGTGTTGACATTGAGGAAGTGGCGCTATTAGCAAAACAGTTTAATTGTATTGTTTCAGTAGACAATACTTTTGCCACTCCTTATTTACAACAGCCCTTCAGATACAAAGTTGATTTTGTTTTTCATTCCACCACTAAATTTCTCAACGGTCACGGTACCGCTATCGGTGGTGTATTGATCGGGAAAGACATTCCACTCATGCGTACCAAAATATGGAAATGGCACGCATTACTCGGTGGCAACAGCAATCCTTTTGATGCTTTTTTGCTGACCCAGGGATTGAAAACACTGGAATTGAGAATGGAAAGGCATTGTCATAATGCTATGGAAGTGGCCGGTTTCCTCGAACAGCACCCGGCTATTGAAAAAGTAAATTATAATGGACTTAGCTCGCACCCTGACTATGCAGTTAGTGCCAAACAGATGCGCCACCCCGGTGCATTGATGAGTTTTGAAGTGAAAGGCGGTCTTGAAGCAGGCAAGCGTTTCATAGATAAATTACAGATGTGCGTACGCGCCGTTTCGCTGGGAACATTAGATACATTGGTTTCTCATCCCGCGAGCATGAGTCATTTTGGCCTCAAACCCGAAGAACGTCTTCAATATGATATTACAGACGGGTTGATAAGAATGAGTGTGGGCATTGAAAACCTTGCTGATATTCTGAACGACCTGGATCAGGCCCTGAGCTGAGGTTGGGTGATGGGTCATACATCATGGTTCATGCGTCATCGCAGAATAGCCATGAACTATGATCTATGAACAAAAAAAAATCATCAAAACTGCTACTATGCGTACTCTTTTTTTTGCCGTAGTGTGTATCGTCCTTTTTTCCTGTAAAACCAAAAAATACGATACGATCATCCGTAATGGAATGATCTATGATGGTAATGGTGGCGCGCCTTTTAAAGGGGATATAGCCATCAACAACGATACGATCGCTTTTATCGGCGATCTCTCCCATGCATCTGCGAAGAATGAAGTGGATGCAAAAGGAAAAGCGGTATCGCCGGGGTTTATCAATATGCTGAGCTGGTCGCCGGTATCGCTGATCGAGGATGGAAGATCGATGGGCGAACTGAAAGAAGGTGTTACGCTCGAAGTATTTGGCGAAGGCGAAAGCATGGGGCCGCTGAATGCAAAGATGAAAAAAGAAATGCAGGATGACCAACCGGTTTTTAAATATAATGTTGACTGGAACTCACTCGGTGAATACATGCACTGGCTGGAAAAACATGGGGTAAGTTGCAATATTGCTTCGTTTGTAGGAGCCACTACCATCCGTACCTGTGTGATCGGTGAAGACAACCGGGATCCGAATGCGGCGGAGCTTTCGCAGATGAAATTGCTGGTGCAAAAAGCGATGGAAGAAGGGGCGCTGGGTGTAGGCTCGTCCCTGATCTATCCGCCCGCATTCTTTGCCAAAACAAATGAACTGATCGAATTATGTAAAACGGCCGGCAAATACGGCGGCAGTTATATTTCGCATATGCGCAGTGAGGGCAACCAGTTGAATGAAGCTGTGGAAGAATTGATCACGATTGCCAAAGAAGCTAAAGTACATGGAGAGATCTATCACCTTAAAGCAGCCGGTATTGCCAACTGGTACAAAATGGATAGCGTGATCAGACGCGTGGAAAGAGCCCGGAAAGAAGGGATTGATATAGCCGCCAACATGTACACATATACAGCAGGGGCCACGGGTATGACAGCTGCCTTCCCACCTTCTTTACAGGACGGCGGTTTTGGAAAATTATGGCAACGTTTACAGGACCCTTCTATAAGAATCGCTATGAAGAAAGCGATGAAAACAAATGCGACAGACTGGGAGAACCTGTATTATGGGGCGGGCTCGCCCGAAAAGGTTTTGTTGCTGGGATTCAGGAGAGATTCTCTTTTTAAATATACAGGCAAAACACTGGCAGAAGTGGCTAAGATCAGGAACACGACGCCGGAAGATGCCGCGATTGACCTGATCATACAGGATAGCAGCCGCGTAGAAGTGGCTTATTTTTTAATGAGCGAAGAAAACGTAAAGAAACAACTCGCGCTTCCCTGGGTAAGTTTTTGTTCGGATGCCGCTTCTATGGCAACAGAAGGTAAATTTCTTAAACAAAGCGCGCACCCGCGTGCCTACGGAAATTTTACAAGGGTGATCGGTCATTACAGCCGCGATGAAAAAGTAATCTCCCTTGAAAAAGCGATACAGAAATTAAGCAAGGTTGCCGCCAATAGCTTACATATCAGCAACAGGGGCCAATTAAAAACAGGCATGTTTGCTGATGTATTGGTATTTGATCCTGCAACGGTGAATGACAAATCCACATATAAAGACCCGCACCAGTATTCGACCGGTATGATCCATGTTTGGGTGAACGGAGTACAGGTATTAAAAGACGGGGAACATACCAATGCAAAACCGGGGAGGTTTGTAAAGCGGTCAACATTATGAAAATAACCATCAGAAGAGCAGAAAAAAAAGATTGCGTACGGTTATTGGAACTGGTACGCGAACTGGCCGATTATGAAAAAGCCCCTGACGAAGTAACGGTTACACTGGAACATTTTGAACAGAGCGGGTTTGGTCCAAACCCTGTGTGGTGGGCTTTTGTAGCCGAATTTGATGGAAGAGTGGAAGGCTTTGCACTTTACTATATCCGTTACAGTACCTGGAAGGGACAATGTCTTTATCTCGAAGATTTTCTTGTAACAGAGAGCCTGCGTGGCAAAGGCGCAGGTAAATTATTGTTCGACCGTATCATAGAAGAAGCCAAAGAAAAAGGATATACGCGGATGGTATGGCAGGTGCTGGACTGGAACGAACCCGCTATTAATTTCTACCACAAATACAAGGCAACCCTGGATGCCGGCTGGGTTAATTGTATACTTGATTTCTAATTAGCCCCGTCAACAACCGCTTCCTTATATATTTTCTGCACCAGGCCCTGCAATACTTTTCCCGGGCCGGATTCTGTAAAATGAGTAGCCCCGCCGGCTACCATTGCCTGTACACTCTGTGTCCAGCGAACTGCGCCGGTTAACTGGTCGATCAGGTTCTTTTTGATTTCTGCGGGATCGGTTACTGCTTTTGCCACCACATTCTGGTAAACGGGGCAGCTGGCTTCCCCAAAAACAGTTGCCTCAATAGCTCCGGCCAGTTCTGCTTTTGCCGGTGCCATCAGCGGTGAATGAAAAGCGCCGCCAACCGGCAATACCAATGCTCTTTTTGCTCCCGCGGTCTTCATTCTTTCACAGGCAATCTCAATGCCTTTTAAAGAACCGCTGATTACCAGCTGGCCGGGACAATTATAATTAGCCGCTACAACAATTTCACCGGTTTCTTCCTGTACAAGCGCACAGATCTCTTCCACTTTTTCATCTGCAAGCGCCAGCACCGCCGCCATGGTAGAAGGTTGCAGTTCGCAGGCTTTTTGCATAGCGCTGGCACGTATGCTTACCAGCCGCAATGCATCCTCAAATTGCAAAACACCATTGGCAACAAGGGCTGAAAATTCACCCAATGAATGGCCCGCAACCATATCGGGACTCACCGGATCCAGCATTTTGAAAGCAATTACCGAATGTAAAAAAACGGCGGGTTGTGTAATATTGGTTTGTTTCAGTTCCCCGTCCGTTCCCGCAAACATCGTATCGCTGATCCGGAACCCTAATATTTTGTTGGCCTGTTCAAATAGCTCTTTGGCCAGCGGGTTATTATCATACAGGTTTTTTCCCATACCACTGAATTGTGAGCCTTGTCCGGGGAAAATATAAGCGTGTTTCATTGGTTTATTTTATCTGTGGCAAAAAAAATCATTCCTGTTTCTTACTAATCAATTTCAGAAATTCACTTCTCGTCGTATTTTTTAAGAACTCTCCGTCAAACGCAGAAGTAGTTGTTATTGAGTTCTGTTTCTGCACGCCTCTCATCATCATACATAAATGTTTCGCCTCAATAACCACCGCCACTCCAACAGGATTCAATGATTCCTTGATTGCTTCCAGTATCTGCGTAGTTAGCCTTTCCTGTACCTGTAACCGTCGTGAATACACATCTACTACCCGCGCCAGTTTACTTAACCCGGTAATCCATCCATTGGGGATATAGGCTATATGCGCTTTCCCAAAAAAAGGAAGCATATGGTGCTCGCACATAGAAAACAATTCGATGTCTTTCACGATCACCATTTCGCTTACATCTTCTTTGAATTTGGCAGAATTAATGATCGCTTTGGGATCCTGCGAATATCCCTGTGTAAGAAACTGCATGGCTTTAGCCACACGTTCCGGTGTTTTTAATAGACCTTCCCGCTGCGGATCCTCGCCAAGTGAAGAAAGCACTTCGTGGTAATTTCTCATCAGGTCTGAGGTTACCGCTTCATCGTATTTTTCGATCTTTGAATAAGCCATATCGTTTAATTTATTGTATCAGACAGGGTATTCGACAAAATTTCTTTCGGTTTCATATAACCTGATCCAAAGGTCGAGCCGTGTATCCAATCTGGCCCGTAACAGTTCATAGATCACCACAGCTATATTTTCGGCGGTTGGGTTCAATGAGGCAAACTCAGCCGTATCCAGGTTGAGGTTCTTATGATCAAACCGGCTGATCACTTCCGTTTCTACCAGGTCGCTTAATATTTTCAGGTCTATCACATAACCGGTGGCCGGGTCAATCTCACCCACCACTTTTACGATCAGTTCATAATTGTGCCCGTGAAAATTAGGGTTATTACAGAGACCGAATACTTCATCATTTTTTGTTTCGGTCCAGGCAGGATTATGCAGGCGGTGCGCCGCATTAAAATGCTCTTTCCGGAAGACCGCTACTTTTTTATTCATTTTATTTTCCTGTGTGGATACGAATATACAAATAGTTATTTCCCAAAATATTCCACGTAGATCCTTGCCGTTTCATACAACTTAACACAATGCATGCTCGCTTCTGCCGGTAAATGCGGTGCCAGCTGTTCCCAGATGGCGATCGCCAGGTTCTCGGTACTGCACATTTTATCTTTCATAAAATCCACATCCATATTCAGGTTCTTATGATCGAGGGGGGTCACAACATATTGTTTGATGAGCTGGCTCAGTTTCTTTGCATCATATAAAAAACCGGTTTCCGGGTTGGGCTCCCCTTTGATCGTTACATACAGGTCATAATTATGCCCGTGCCAGTTTTCATTGGCGCATACCCCAAACACCGCTTCATTCTGTTCCTTGCTCCATTGGGGGTTGAACAGTTTATGAGCCGCATTAAAATGTTCCTGTCTTGTCAGATATACCATTCTTGAGTTTGGGCAAAGGTAGGAAAATATGGAGTGACTGATGACGGACGACAGATGATAGAAAAAGTTTGCCTTCCTGTCATCTGTCATCCGTCACCTGTCTTGTCATCTGCAATTCTTACCTTTGCTATATGCGAGTGATCATTACAGCCGCCACTGTTGGTGAGTGGATGCCTGCTTTTGTGGAAATGGATAATCGGTACACCGCTGATAACGGGCAGTTAAAAGTACAATTCCATCAAACAGGCGTAGGCATGCTCGCCACTGCCGTGTCCTTAACAAAGCTGGTGCTGGAAGACAGGCCCGACCTGGTGATACAGGCAGGTATCGCCGGTACTTTTGATGCGTCGGCAACACTCGGCAAAGTAGTGGTAATAAAAGAAGAGGTATTGGGTGATACAGGTGTAGAGGAAGAAGGAAAGTGGAAAGATATTTTTGACCTCAAGCTGGAGAAAAGCAGCTATCCTCCTTTTGAACGCAGGAAACTTCCCAATCCCTGGCTTACAAAATATAACCTGTTGAAACTGCCTGAAGTGAGTGGCCTTACCGTTAACCAGGTATCAACAAACCCCGAAAGGATCCGGCAACTGG
>JANXRX010000155.1 GCA_025352905.1 Bacteroidota bacterium
ATGGTTAAACCCTTAGAAATAATGCTCAGATTGAGCTGGCATGATTTTTTCAGTAACCTGGTAAAAGGAAACCTTATGAAAAAAATACTACTTGGCCTCACTATCGCGTCTGTGTTCGCCGCGTGTAATAATACACCCAAAGAACCGGTTGTTGTAGTAGACACAATGGCCATTAAGCAACAGGCCATCCTGCAGGAACAGGCACGGGTAGAGGCAGATAAAGAACGGCGCGACAGTAATGCCGCTGTAAGAAGAGCGGAAAGAAGTTCCATCAGTTCCAAGAGCGCAAATGCCGATCTTACAGACAGGCAGGTAGCCACGCAACCTGCCGTACAACCCGAGGCAAAGAAAAAAGGATGGAGCGATGCCGCAAAAGGAACTGCAATCGGTGCAGGCGCCGGGGCTATTGCCGGGGCGCTGATTGATCAGAACCATGCACAGGGCGCTCTTATCGGCGGCCTGGTAGGCGCCGGAAGCGGGTATGCCATCGGCCGTGCAAAAGATCGTAAAACAGGCCGGGTCGTTAAAAAGCCACCGCCTCCGCCAGACAATCAATAATAGTAGAAGCGATTATCAAATCATTGCACCTTTGCGTCTTTGCGAACGAATTTTCTCGCGAAGACGCAAAGGTGCAATGGTTTTATTAGGTATTAACCGCAATGTAAACGGCTGGATGAATTTGTAATTTGTGTTATGCAGATAATAAAAACTATCCAGAATAGAATATACGAGATACGTGGCGAGAGGGTAATGCTTGATTTTGACCTTTCCCGGCTTTATGAAGTGGAAACAAAAGTATTGAACCAGGCCGTAAAAAGGAACATAAAGCGGTTCCCGGCAGACTTTATGTTTCAACTTACAAAAGAAGAATTTGAATCTCTGAAGTTTCAATGGGAAACCTCCGACAGTAACAGCCCGTTTCTAAGGTCACAATTTGTGACCTTAGAAACGGGCAGGGGAAAATATACAAAATATATGCCCTATGCTTTTACCGAACAAGGCATTGCCATGTTAAGTGGCATACTCAATTCTGATAAGGCGATCAGCATGAATATCGCTATTATGCGCACTTTCGTAGAGATTAGAAAGATCTTACTGGAACAGCCCGATCTGAAAGAACAACTGAATGAAATAAAGCAGCGGCTGGGAGAACACGATGTTCAGTTAAACAGTATTTACGATGCCATGGAAAACCTGTTAGATGAAAAAGCGGCGCAAAAAAAATGGGAACACAGGGTAAGGATCGGGTTTTAGAATAACCCGATGCTATTACGGCGTAAGTACGCGCCCCCGTAACCGGTGCTTTTTAGGGTGATGGGTCTTGGTCTTTTTCTGAAAATCATCGCTGATGATACTGATATTGCCGTCTATTTCGAGGATGGCAAGGTCTACATGCTGCAGGTCCTTTACACCATGCTCCCTCGCAGCCGCTTCCAGTTCATCGAGACTTATTTCAGCTTTCCTGCAATGCGAAACTTCCACATGGCCCTTATAAACAAGTACCACGGACTCGCCCTGTACCAACTTATTTAGTTTACGATTCCGGTATAAAAGGTTCTTCAGCGTAAAATTGGCGAGGAATAGGGCGCCTGCGGCGATCAGTCCGCCCGTAAGCGAAGTATCCGGCCCTACCATCGCATTCTGAACCGCGTTACTGATCAGCAGGATAAACACCAGGTCGATCACCGAAAGCTGCGCCAGTTCTTTCTTTCCGAAAATGCGGATGGCAATGATGATGAACAGGTAAACTGCCAGCGCCCTTAAAACGATTTCTACATAAGGGTTATGTATAAAAGGCAATTCTATTTTGAGCAGGGAATAATTCATTTTCTAAATGGTTTAGCAGGGATTCGTGTAAAATAAACAAATTGTGATTATCCGTATTGCTAAATCTTCGATTCTTGCTTATTTTTATGGGACGCACCTGATTGGGGGCGGTTATTTCATTTTCAAAAATTAATACTATGTCTTTACGCTTAGGGGACGAAGCTCCCGATTTTACCGCAAATTCTACAGAAGGCGAGATCAACTTTCATGAATGGCTGGGCAATAGCTGGGGCGTTTTATTTTCCCATCCTGCCGATTATACCCCGGTTTGTACGACCGAATTAGGCGCTACCGCTAAATTGCAGGGAGAGTTTGAGAAACGGAATGTGAAAGCCATTGCGGTAAGTGTTGATCCGCTGGACAGCCATCATTCCTGGATCAATGATATCAATGAAACACAGAACTGCTCCGTTAATTTCCCCATCCTGGCCGATCCCGAGAGGAAGATCGCCACACTATATGATATGATCCATCCCAATGCGAGTGAAAAGTTTACCGTACGTTCTTTGTTTGTGATCGGGCCGGATAAAAAAATCAAACTCACGATCACCTACCCGGCCTCAACCGGCAGGAATTTTGTAGAAGTATTACGCGTGATCGATTCTTTACAACTCACCGCCAATTTCAGCGTGGCCACACCCGCTAACTGGAAACACGGGGAAGATGTGATCATCGTACCTGCGGTAAAAGATGAAGACATCGCGGCTAAATTTCCAAAAGGACATACAAGAATAAAACCTTATCTGCGAACAACACCACAGCCTAATCTGTAGATATAGCCTCTTTACCGATCTCGAAACAATTGCTTGTTGCCGACACTTATTTTTGCCTTTTCACTTAAACAAGTAATTAAGCATTCTATGAAACCACTGATCTTATCCTGTATTGCCCTGGTATGTATATGTGTTGGCACCCTGGGTGCCCGGCCAGTTGCCCCCGGTAAAAAAGCAGCGCGACTATTTGTTTCGCATTTCGAAAACGTTATGGGTACTTCGATGGAACTGAAGGTATCGGCCATATCATCCAAAAGCGCTTCTCTTGCCGAAACCGCTGCACTGGCGGAGATAAAACGAATTGCTGGTTTATTGAGTGGCTATGATACAAATAGTGAGTTCAGCCACTGGTTAGCTACCAGCAATACACCCGTTACCGTTTCGCCGGAATTGTTCGAGGTATTATCGCTGTATGATAACTGGCGCATCAGGACCCACGGTGCACTGGATGCATCCGCACAGGTAGTGAGTAAATTGTGGAAGCAATCTGCAGCCCGCCAGCAACTTCCAACACAAGAAGCATTGACAGCAGCAATGGCGGAAGTGAAGCAGGTCCACTGGAAGCTCGACGCCGCCACCCACACAGCCACCCATCTCAGCAGCGCACCGTTACTATTAAATTCATTCACAAAAAGTTACATCATCAAACACGCTTCAGATGCAGCCATGGCCGCTTCGGGTGTACAATCAGTTGTGCTCAATATCGGCGGGGATATCGTTATCGCAGGCGATGTAAATGAAAAGGTTCAGATCAGCGATCCCAAAGCCGATGCGGAAAACGATGCGCCGATCGGCAGCGTATTGTTGCATAACCGTGCCATTGCCACCAGTGGAAACTACCGCAGGGGGGATTTGATAAACGGGCAATGGTACTCGCATATTGTAGACCCACGCACAGCCCAACCGGCAGGTGAAGTGATCAGCGCCACCGTAGTAGCGCCCGATGCAACGGATGCAGGCGCCCTGGCTACCAGCTTCAACGTATTAACACCCGCCGAAAGTGTTGCACTGGCAGCGGGAATGCCCGATGTCGAATACCTGCTGATCACTAAAACCGGCGAACGTATCGAAAGCAAAGGCTGGGCAGCATTGGAAATACCTGCTGATAAAAATACCAGCGATTATAAGACAAAAGACGATTGGAACAATGGGTTTGAACTGGCGGTAAACCTGGAACTGAATACTATTGGTGGTGAAAGGATGGCGCACCGTCCTTTTGTGGCGATATGGATAGAAGATAAAGACAAAGCATTGGTCCGTAATGTGTCGCTCTGGTATAATAAACCGAAATGGCTCTACGAATTAAAAGAATGGTACCGGATCAACGGCGAACATTTTACGGCTGATAACGCTTCCTATACTTCCGTAACCAGCGCCACCCGGTCGGCCGGAAAGTATACGATTAAATGGGATGGAAAAGATGATAAAGGCAGTTATGTAAAACCCGGCAGCTATACTGTATGTATTGAAGTTGCCCGT
>JANXRX010000178.1 GCA_025352905.1 Bacteroidota bacterium
CATCGGCTGATCGGGAATCGATACTTTGTAAATGACAGGCGGAGTCTTATCGATAGCATAAAAACCAGTAGCCATCAAGGGCTTATTATTAATACCCGGAAGCAGGTTATCATCGTTTGTGAACTGTACTTTCAGGAGGCCATCCCCGGTTCCTGTATATACGCTGATCACAAATGAAGTACCCGAGCCTGAAACAGACACAATTGATGCATTACTGATCCCTTCGGTTACTAAAGAAAAATGCGAAATGTTCAACCCGCTTACCGGCTGTGCGGTTTTAAATAAAAAGACCGCTGTATCGGCTCTTGTAATACTAGCAGATTGTGCCGTAAAAGAATTGATCACGGTTTGGGTAGTGACGGTTAAGGTGTTTCCGTAAGCTGTGCCCGCCGTGTTTATCGCATAGGCCCTGGCAAATACATTGCTGCCTTGCGGGAGCCCGGTAATAGCCTGGAAAAAACTATCCGTTCCCGATGTGATCTTTACTTTGGTGTTTGAAACGGTTGGCTGACTGGTAACAGATGACCACACAATTCCTTTTTCTGTAACGGCTGCGCCGCCATCTGTATAAAGAACGCCACCTAAAACAGCGGTGTTGGTAAAAGGGGTTGCCGACAGAACCGTTGTGATACCCGGAGGTGCAACTGGCGTTGTAAAATGCACGGCCGTTCCATACGTGCTGCCGTTATGGTTGCTTGCTTTTACCCGGTAGAAAAAAGTTTTCCCCGCATCTAACTTATCCGCCAATGCACTGATTACAGTGGCCCCGCTGCCTGAAACAATATTGTCAGGAACCGGGTCTATGGTCTTTATAGAAGTGAAATTGATCGATGTGTCATATTCGATGATGATAGCTGTTGTTGAATTATTATCATTCACTATACAGTTCAGGTGAGCGGAACCTGCGCCGAGATCCGTGACGGGTTTGTTGAAAACGCTTGGAACATCTTCTACCTGTCCGGCAGAAAAACTAAAATTATCGATCCCGCAGGCATCATCATTCCCAGGCTCATCGGCGTCATCCCATCTAAGTAAAAGTTGTTCGCCATTTTTCCAGCTAAGACCCACAAGGGTATAAGACACCTGTCGCTGATTATCCGGCAGGTTCCCATTCAGGCTGCCTGCACCCGAAGTACTCACAGCGGAGCTAATATTGAGATTGGAATCTTCCAGGAGATCGGGTTGATCCAGATTAGAACAACTACCCGTCCGGTACCTGAATGTCCAGGTATTTTTGTTAGCTGATCCGCCTTTCCGCCACTGTTCGGCAGTGAAACTGATCGTGATGCTGTTCAGGGATATACCGGTGTTATTGGTGAGAATAACGCCGAATGCATAAACAGCGCTGCCCGTGGAAAGAGAACCCAATGCTCTTTCCGTACTGCCGGATGCTCCCAGGCTCTGTACCCCATTACTGGTAGAGGAGCCTGTACTCACCAGGAACGCGGCGTTGGTGCTGGCGCCATTGATCATCAGGAGTTGCCAGCCAGTCAGGTTAGCAGCGTTTATGGGTGCAGCGCTAAGATTAAAAGAGCCTTTGCCTGTAAGCAGGAAACTGCCTGTATTAGGCAGCCCATCAAAATTCTGCAGGTATACCTGCCCCTGGGTCGTATAAGAAACAGGGGAGACCACTGCCTGCGTATAACAACTGGGAATAAGAATGCCTGTTTGTAAAACAAGGCAGAAAATAACCTTTCTCATAGCATACCGGTTAAATAACGGGATCACACAGCCAGAAAAGGGTTACAGGATCAAAATAAAAACGTTTTTGAGAAGCTGCCAATAGCGGGGCGGGAAATGGGTGATAAAACGGGATGAGGGTGAGTAGAAATGACTGAAGTTTGCCAAAAGAACGAAAGTTATTCTTCCGGATAAGGCTGATTTGGCGCAACTGATAGGATCAACCAGGAATCGGGTTACCCAACTGGGGAAACACTGCTTTTTCCGTGTTTTTCAGCCCCAAATACCCAGTTTCTCCCCAATCGGGAAGTTAAGTTATAAAACATTTTGGTTTTTCAGTTTCAGCCATTACCTTTGCCGTCCGAAATTTTAAACGGTTTAGAATGCCTACAATACAGCAATTAGTTAGAAAAGGTCGCGAAATTATCAGGGCCAAAAGTAAATCAAGGGCGCTTGATTCCTGCCCGCAGCGCCGTGGTGTTTGTACCCGTGTGTACACCACTACGCCTAAAAAGCCAAACTCAGCCTTGCGTAAAGTGGCCAAAGTGCGTTTAACCAATAAGATAGAGGTGATCGCCTATATCCCCGGTGAAGGCCATAACCTGCAGGAGCACTCCATTGTACTGATCCGTGGGGGTCGTGTTAAGGATCTGCCCGGTGTACGTTACCATATCGTACGCGGAAGCCTCGATACTGCCGGTGTTAAGGACCGTAAAAAGAGCCGTTCCAAATACGGTACCAAGAAAGAAAAAGCTAAAAAATAATCAGCTAATACATTCAATAAATAATTCGCAAATCACATGCGTAAAGCACAAGCCAAAAAATTACCACTCGCTCCCGACGGACGTTTTAACGATAAACTGGTTACCCGTTTTATCAATAACCTGATGTGGCAGGGTAAAAAAAGCACCGCTATCAATATTTTTTATGATGCGGTTGATAAGGTTTCCAAAACTACCGGTGAAGATGGTTATGAAACCTGGAAAAGGGCCATTACCAATGTTACACCCGCTGTTGAGGTTCGTAGCCGCCGTATTGGTGGCGCTACCTTCCAGATACCTGCAGAGGTACGTGCCGACAGGAAAATATCCCTGAGCATGAAATGGCTGATCCGCTACAGCCGCGAAAGGAATGGTCGTACTATGGCCGATAAATTAGCCAACGAGATCATTGCAGCAGCTAAAGGCGAGGGCGCGGCTTTCAAAAAGAAAGAAGATACGCACCGTATGGCAGAAGCCAACAAGGCTTTCTCCCACTTTAAGATCTAATTCGTTTGCAGCTTACTATACTGATAGGGCCCTGGTTTCCAGGGCCTTATTTTTTGATCACGGATGGCGCGGATTTCGATATGATTTTAAATGAGGAAGAAGAATTGTGTAAAGAATCCTGCAAATGATATTGTAATCTGCGAAATCTGTGATCAAATCTGCAAAATCTGCGCTACCTTTGCCGCTCGAAAATTTGAAGCCAACCCTTCAATATAAAACCTTAAATAAGCACTTTTTATGGCGGACTTGAAATTACAAAGGAATTTTGGTATTGCTGCGCACATTGATGCGGGTAAAACCACCACCACCGAGCGTATCCTGCGTTATACCGGTATGATCCACAAGATCGGCGAGGTACACGATGGTGCGGCCACGACCGACTGGATGGAACAGGAAAAAGAAAGGGGTATTACGATTACCTCGGCGGCAGTTAGTTGCGAGTGGAAATTTCCAACCGATAAGGGTACGGCAGATGCCAATACCAAATCTTACTATTTCAATATCATCGATACCCCGGGTCACGTGGATTTTACCGTTGAGGTAGAGCGTTCCATGCGCGTACTGGATGGCCTGATCGCTTTGTTCTCTGCCGTGGATGGTGTGGAACCACAGTCTGAAACCGTTTGGCGCCAGGCTAACCGTTACAAAGTTCCGCGTATCGGTTTTGTGAACAAGATGGACCGCTCCGGCGCTGATTTCTTAATGGTAGTAGCACAGGTAAAAGAAATGCTTGGCGCCAATGCCGTTCCGTTACAGTTACCGATCGGTGCAGAAGATGATTTTATCGGCGTGGTTGACCTGATCACCATGAAAGGAGTGATATGGGATATGGAAACAGAAGGCATGACCTTTAAAGAAATTCCCGTACCGGAAGATATGGTGGAAGAATCCAATCACTGGAGGGCACAACTGATTGAAGCCGTTGCGGAATATGATGATAAGCTGATGGAAAAATTCTTTGATGACCCTGCTTCCATTACGGAAGACGAGGTACACGAAGCGATCCGTAAAGCCTGTATCGACCTGAGCATCGTTCCGATGATGTGTGGTTCTTCATTCAAGAACAAAGGTGTACAAACTGCACTCGATGCTGTTTGCCGTTACCTGCCCAGCCCGGTTGATGTGGAAGATACCGTTGGTACCAACCCCGATACCGGTGAAACCATCACCCGTAAGCCTAATGCAAAAGAACCTTTTGCAGCATTGGCCTTCAAGATCATGACCGATCCTTTTGTGGGTCGTTTGGCGTTCTTCCGGTGCTATTCAGGTCACCTCGATGCAGGTTCTTATGTGTTGAACGTAAGGAGTGGAAAGAAAGAACGTATCAGCCGGATCATGAAAATGTTTGCCAACAAACAGAACCCGATCGATTTTATCGAAGCAGGTGATATTGCAGCGGCAGTAGGTTTTAAAGAGATCAAGACAGGAGATACTTTGTGCGATGAGGACCATCCGATCACTTTGGAGAACATGTTCATTCCTGAACCGGTTATCTCCGTAGCCGTTGAGCCTAAAACACAGGCCGATGTTGACAAGATGGGTATGGCTATTGCCAAACTGGTAGAAGAAGATCCTACGTTACGTGTAAAAACGGATGAAGATACAGGACAGACTATTCTTTCGGGAATGGGAGAACTGCACCTTGAGATCATCGTTGACCGTATGCGTCGCGAGTTCAAAGTAGAGATCAACCAGGGTAATCCCCAGGTGGCATATAAAGAAGCATTTTCTGCCAAGATCGAACACCGCGAGGTACTTAAGAAACAAACGGGTGGCCGTGGTAAGTTTGCGGATATCCAGTTTGAGATCGGGCCGGCTGATGTTGAGTGGCTGACCGAGAACCCAGGTAAACATTTCCAGTTCAAGAATGATATTTTTGGAGGATCTATTCCCAAGGAGTTCCATCCTGCTATTCTCAAAGGTTTCGAAACCTCTATGGGAACAGGTGTACTGGCCGGCTACCCGATGGAAAGCATGAAAGTGCGGATCTTCGATGGTAGCTTCCACCAGGTGGATTCTGATGCCATGTCATTTGAATTATGCGCCAAAGGCGGTTTCCGTGAAGCCGGCCGTAAAGCAAAACCCGTTCTGCTGGAGCCGATAATGCGTGTAGAAGTGGTAACCCCCGATCAGTACATGGGAGATGTTACCGGTGACCTTAACCGCCGCCGGGGTATGCTGGAAGGAATGGACAGCCGTGGAAACCTGCAGGTGATCAAGGCCAAAGTTCCCTTGAGTGAAATGTTCGGGTATGTAACGCAGCTGCGTTCCTTATCATCCGGCCGTGCCACATCTACCATGGAATTCAGTCACTATTCACCCGCTCCAAATAATATCGCTGAAGAAGTGATAGCAAAGGCCAAGGGAAAAGTGAAAGTGGAAGATTAATTTGCATAACCTCTATATTATAAGCGCCCGCT
>JANXRX010000217.1 GCA_025352905.1 Bacteroidota bacterium
TATGACAGAGTTTCCTAAATTTATTTTAAGCTTTTTTTAAGGTCTATTTTACTCCCTCCCCCAAGTTAAATGTACCCCTGCCCGGGTATGTTGGTTTTGTTTATTTTAATCCATTTTGAGCATGAATACCCGTAAAAAGGATATCCCGGTTGCTTTAGCTGTATTTCCCATCGTAATAAGCTGTCTTGTACTTCCAGGGGCATTTGATACGGGTCTTTTCAAATGGATCCTTCCGGGTGTTATATCGATGAAATTTAATACTCCTGCTTGTTTTAGAATACCGGGTAGCACTGAATGAACGCCGCCCTCAACATCCTATAACCCTCGTCATGAAAAAACCTTTACAACTACTGATCTGCGAAGATGAAGAAAGCGATGCAGCGATGGTGATACGCGCATTGGAAAAAGCAGGGTATGATGTTATATTTCATCGCGTGGAAACGGCGGAAGATATGCGGACCGCACTTGAAAAACAGGAATGGGACGTAATCATCTCGGATTATAATATTCCCGGATTTGGTGGACCGCAGGCATTGGCTATTCTGAAGTCTGCCGGAATTGATATCCCGTTCATACTCGTATCCGGCACTATCGGTGAAGAAGTGGCGGTACTGATTATGAAAGCAGGCGCGAACGACTATTTGATGAAAGACAGGCTGACCAGGCTTAGTGAAGTGGTAAAGAAAGAGATGGAAGAAACGGAAAAACGCAAGGAGGTCAAAGCGGTTTCTGAAATGATCAAGGCCAATGAAGAAAAGTACCACGCCGTGATCAATAATTCCCGGCTCGCTATTTTTCTTGCCAGACCGGGCGGACTGATACTCGAATCGAATACAGCAGCAACTGAATTGTTTGGCTATGATGCAGAAGAATTCACGCGGTTAGACAGGAATGATGTACTTGATATGTCTGACCCACAAGTGCTGTTAAAACTGTCGGAACGCGATAGGAATGGGAGTATTCACGGTGAATGTATCGGCATCAAAAAGAACGGGGAGAGATTTTACTGCGAAGTATCTTCCATCATATTCAAGGATATCAATGGGCAGAAAATGAGCTGTTCCATGCTGGCTGATATCTCAGCACGTAAAAATGCGGAGCAGCAGATACTGGACACCAATATCGAATTAAAAAAATTATCCACCCATTTAAAGAATGCGAGGGAGGATGAACGTAAATATATTTCACGGGAGATCCATGACCAGCTGGGCCAGCTGGCATCTGCTATAAAGATAGAACTGGACTGGTTGAATATTCACCTTGAAGGGGCCGAACAAAAAACAAGTACCCACATCGAACATGCGCTTTCCATCACAAAGGTATTGATAGATACTACCCGAAAGATTGCTACGGCCTTAAGACCCAGTATTTTGGATGAATTGGGATTGAGTGATTCTCTTAAATGGCAGTGTTCTGAATTTAAAAATATGAGCGGAATTCCTTGCGATTTTAAGGGTAATTTTGATGATACGGGCATTTCACTGGAGATCAGGACCGAACTTTTCCGCATTTGCCAGGAATCACTCACCAATGTAATGCGGCATGCACAGGCAAGCAAGGTTTCTATTTCGCTTAGTGATAGCGAAGAGAATATGGAACTGTCTGTTACGGATGATGGGAAAGGGTTCGACCCGAATACAAAAAGTGATCATATCGGGTTGGTGGGATTACGTGAACGTGTATTGTCTATTAATGCCCGGCTTATGATCAAAAGCAAACCCGGACACGGAACCACCATTCTTGTTGTTGTGCCAAAAGATAAACTATATATATGAGAATCCTGATTGCAGACGATCATACCATTGTAAGAGATGGCATCATCCGATTATTAAAAGACTCCTTTCCCAACGCGGAAATAGTTGGGGTAAGCGATACTGTGGAACTCATCAAACAGGTGAATGCCCAGAAATGGAACGTGATCGTTTCCGATATCACCATGCCACCCGGAGATTCAGGGCTGGAGGCAGTTAAGCAGATAAAAGAAATATCGCCGCTAACACCGGTGATCATCATGAGTATGCATACTGCAGAACAATACGCAGTAAGGGCGTTCAAGGCAGGGGCACGCGGTTATCTCTCAAAAGATGCCGCCACACTTGAGCTGGTAAAAGCGGTGAACCAGGTATTATCCGGCAAAAAATACCTGAGTGAAAGTGTTTCCGCTGTTCTTGCCGATTCATTTGCACACAGTAATGAGGTTCATTCCATCGAAAATCTATCGAACCGTGAACTGGAAGTATTCAAACTACTCGCCAGCGGCAAAACTGTTTCTGATATTGCCAAAGAACTTTTTGTTACGGTAAATACGATCAGTACTTTCCGGTCGAGGATACTGGAGAAAATGAATTTTCAGAATAACCTTGAATTGATAAAGTATGCGGTGGACAATAAGCTAATATAGCCGATGGTCATAGTTCATGGGTAATAGACAATCGCTATTGGCTGTTGGCTACCAGGCTCCACCAGGGGCGTACCGTATACCACGCCATGGCGGGAAAAAATACCATCGGTACCGCCAGGCCGGGGAACAACTCGGGAAAAGATACTTTTAAGGGTAGGTTGATGGAAATAGGTATCATCACCGCCCCAAAAGAAAGAATAGAAAACAACAGGTTAAAAAAGCGTTCTGCCTTACCCACCCCAAACCATTTAGTGAATACCCATAATTTAATACTGGCTGCCAGGCAAATGAACATATTCAGGCCAATAATACTCCGGGTATTGAGTACAGCAGAAAAATCTGCCTGCGTGGCAAAGAAATAAATACGGTTATAAATAATGCCCGCAATAGAAGCCAGTATCCCCGAAAGGATACCGGCCATGAATATTTTTTTGAACATATATTTTTACTTAGTTACGGGAACGGTAATGTCCACTTTGAACTTGGCGCCGCCATGGTTAGGTTCCGCAGCATTTACATTATAGTCGAGACGGTTTACCTCAAAGCTGCCTGTAAATACATTATTGTCGAAGGTAAATGGAAGAACGATCTCTTTGGAAACACCGTGCATGGAAAGAGTCCCCTTTGCTTCATAACCTCCAGCCGTTTTGGTTATGGAAGAAGAAGTAAAACTGATCACAGGGTATTTCTCCGCATCAAACCACATAGCGCTTTTGGCATGGGTATTCTTCATACCGTTACCGGTATTAATACTGGCCACGTCAATGATGACATTAAATTTGGATGTTGCCAGGTGATTAGGGTCAAAATTGATGGCTCCCTTCAATCCTTTGAATTCACCTGATGGATCACCTCCAGAAAATTTTACTGAATAAGTATCAGCGATCTTCCAGTCCTGCGACTGTATAAACGTAAAAGCAGAGGCAATGATCAGCAAAAGAGCTGCAAAAGGGTAGATGATTCTTTTCATACGGTAAATTTAGTTGAACAGATGAGTTGTTCAGCTAAAGATAAGCCGCGGCATGCGTTTATGCCGTAAAAAAGGGTGAATGGCCGGAGAAAACCGATGAGGTGAGACAATGGCGGATAACGGATGACAGGAAGAGAATACCGCTTTAACTGTCATCCGTCATCGGTTCCATGGGTAAAAAAGTCTACAAACCTTTACAGATCAGCGCCAGTGACCTGGTCTCCAGTAATAACCGCGGCGGCCTTGCTCCCAGTTGCCGGCTACCCAAACGCGTCCGCGGCGGGGAGCTGCCCAATACCCTTCATGCCAGGTATAATTTCCATTGGTATATACCCAGTCGCCTTCTACCCAGATATGAGAGGCGGAGG
>JANXRX010000242.1 GCA_025352905.1 Bacteroidota bacterium
CTCAACTGTGATAAAGCAATAATTGGCACCTGCAATTCTTTTGCAAGTCCTTTCAGATCTCTTGATATTTTACTGATCTCCTGCTCACGGTTACTGTTGCGGTCTGCACTGCCGCTCATTAACTGCAGGTAATCAATAATGATCACACCCACATTATGTTTATTCACCAACCTTCTTGCTTTGGCACGGAACTCAAATATGTTTAGTGCGGCGGTATCATCTATATATATTGGCGCAGTCTCTAATTTTTTGATACCCTTGCTCAGTAACTGGGCGTATTCATGGTTCTCGAGTTTGCCCCTGCTGATCTTTTCCATTTTGATCTCGCTTTCCGCACTTAAAATCCGTTGTACCAATTGTGAGGCACTCATTTCCAAAGAGAAAAAACCAACCGGTATCGGTTTGGTCGGGTGTAATGCCGCATTGCGCGCGAGGTTCAGGGCAAAAGCTGTTTTACCCACGGAAGGTCTTGCCGCAAGTATGATCAGATCTGTTGGCTGCCATCCATAGGTTACACGGTCAAGGGTTTTAAAGCCACTGGGTACGCCGGAAATATCCTCTGTTTTGGTTCTTAATTCATCTATCCGGTTAATGGTCTTTGCCAAAACGTTGCCGATATCTTCAAAATTCTTTTTGAGGTAATTGTTGGTGATATTGAACATCTTGGTTTCACTATCATCGAGCAGGTCAAACACATCCGTGCTGTCTTCATACGCATCCCCGATGATCTCTCCGCTGATGCGGATCAACTCCCGTTGAATAAATTTCTGCAGTACGATCCTCGCGTGTGCATCAATATTGGCTGTGGATACTACTGAATTGGTAAGTTTTGTTACGTAATATGGGCCGCCCACTGCATCCAGCTGCTCACGCATTTTCAGTTCTTCTACTACCGTAAGTATATCGATAGGCATACTTTTCTGCTGCAAACCCTGCATAGCCTTAAAGATCAGTTGGTTTGCCTCTACATAAAAACATTCGGGTTTTACGATCTCCGTAACGGTATCAAAAGCGCTTTTCTCCAGCATGATGGCGCCTAATACGGCTTCCTCCAGTTCTTTTGCCTGGGGCGGTACTTTTCCGTATACCATAGTGCTCATATCTATCGAGGTCTTCCTTCTCTTTCGGTCTTTATTCAGGCTGGTCAGGTCCATATTCAATTCGTTCAATTTGGGTTTACAACAGTTAGTCTTCTAATGTGCGGGCCGGGTTCCTATGTTACGGAATTGTTACCTACCAACGAAGGGGGAGCGAATATATGCGTAAGCGGGCCGCATCGGGAAATTTTTTTTGTCAATTTTCATCCACAGCTTATTCTATCGATATGCACATGCATTCCTGCCCTGTTCACACAATTTACTCGCTTATCCACCAAAAGCAAAAGTTTTCCGCCCGTTTATTCTGTTAATTCACATTGCCTGTGAAGAAAGAATTATCCGCCCGTTATCGCTTTTCACTGTCAAAAGCTGTAACTGTTAGCGGGCAAGGTTTGGCAGGGCGATCAAATTATATAACCTATTTTTGCCCTGTAACAGAGTAAGCAAATATGACGATTAGTTATAACTGGTTAAGTGATTATCTGCCGGAATCCATCGAACCGGAAAAACTGTCTAAGATCCTCACCTCTATCGGTCTCGAGGTGGAAAGCATGGAAAAATATGAAAGTATCAAAGGAGCGCTGGCCGGGTTGGTTATTGGCGAGGTGCTGGAATGTGTACCCCATCCCAATGCAGATAAATTAAAACTCACTAAAGTAAACACAGGTAAAGAGGATGCGCTCCAGATCGTTTGTGGTGCAGCGAATGTGGCTGTAGGGCAAAAAGTGGTGGTGGCCCCTGCCGGCGTTACTATTTACCCGTTAACGGGAGAGCCGTTAACCATGCGCGTAGCAAAGATCCGCTCGGTAGAAAGCCAGGGAATGATCTGCGCAGAAGACGAAATAGGCGTGGGGAACAGTCATGAGGGCATTATTGTGCTGCCTGCTAACGCGGTGGTGGGCGAACCCGCAGCCGCTTATTTTAAACCGTATGCAGACTGGATCTACGAAATAGGCCTTACACCCAACCGGATGGACGCGATGAGCCATATGGGTGTGGCAAAAGATGTCTGCGCCTACCTCACCCATCACAAGAAAGAGGCCAGGCCGGTGAGTCCGTTTATAAACGCGTTTAAACCGGATACGCCGGATCAGCCTATTACCATCCGGATTGAGAATACAGAAGCCTGTGCGCGTTATGCCGGGGTAACCCTGCAGGGTGTGACCGTGAAGGAATCCCCGCAATGGCTGAAAAACAGGTTAACGGCCATTGGCCAGCGTACGATCAACAATATTGTTGATATCACCAATTTCATTCTTCATGAAACAGGCCAGCCCCTGCATGCTTTTGATGCCGATGCAGTTACCGGTAATGAGATCATTGTAAAGAACCTGCCCGAGGGAACCCCTTTTATAACCCTTGATGAGAAAGAAAGAAAATTGGGCAGTGGCGACCTGATGATCTGCAATAAGAAAGAGCCTATGTGTATTGCAGGGGTTTTTGGCGGACTGAAAAGCGGTGTGAAACAAAGCACGGTAAATATCTTCCTGGAAAGCGCCTGGTTCCATCCGGTTAGTATCCGTAAGACATCCGTAAAACATAATCTCCGGACGGATGCAGCTACCCGTTTTGAAAAAGGAGTGGATATCGCCAATACAGTTAACGTACTTAAAAGGGCCGCACTGCTTATTAAAGAGATCGCCGGCGGTGAGATCGCGGGGGATATCCTGGATATTTATCCGGATCCGCAACCCAAAACAGAGATAACTTTAAAGAATCATTACCTGAAAAAACTGAGCGGTAAGAATTATCATTCCGATAAGATCAAAAGAATACTTACCAGCCTGGGCTTTGAGATCGTAAGGGAAGGTCTGGATGAGATCCGCGTTGCCGTGCCTTATAATAAACCGGATATTACCATACCCGCCGATATCGTGGAAGAAGTACTGCGGATTGATGGGCTGGATAATATCGAGATCCCCTCTTCCATAACTATCAGCCCGGCCGTTGACCGGATGGGACTGATAGAGACATTGAAAGATAAAATGGCAGGTTTCCTGGTGGGCCAGGGCTTTATCGAAATATTTACCAATTCAATTACGAACAGTAAGTATTTTGACGAAGCGGTACTCGCAAGGACCGTTAAGATGATCAATAGCCTGAGCGCAGAGCTGGATGTGCTGCGGCCGTCTATGCTGGAGACGGGGCTTGAATCTATCTCTTACAATATCAACCGTAAAAACAATCATCTCCGGTTTTTCGAATATGGAAAGACATACCAGTCAGAAGAAGTGGGGAGCTATCTCGAAGAAGAACATCTCTGTTTATACACCACCGGGCTGGATCATGAAGACGCATGGCGTGAAAAGGGGCGTCAGCTGGATTTTTACCGGATAAAAGGGGTGGCGGATGCATTGGCCCTGATCTGTGGCCTGGGTGTGTTCCGGTTCCAGCCATCCGGGGATAAGGGCCTGGCACTGGATGTATACCATGGCAAGATGCTATTGGGTAAATTGGCTGAGGTGGATAAACCGAAACTGGCTTCTTTTGATATCAGGCAACCTGTATTTGTACTGGATCTTTGTTTTGGCCCTTTACTCAAAGCGGTTGAAAAAAACAAGATCAGTTACCAGGAAGTAAATAAGTTCCCGGTAATGCAGCGCGACCTGGCCATGGTGGTCAATCGCGGCACCACCTATGAATCCATCGAAAATGCAGCCAGGAAAACAAAACTGAACAAGCTGAAGGATATGCGTTTGTTCGATGTGTTTGAGAGCGACAAACTCGGTGCGGATAAAAAATCAATGGCGGTAAGTTTCCTTTTTTCGGATGATGAAAAAACCCTTACGGATAAAGAAGTGGACGGCATGGTATTAAAACTGATCCAGGGTTTTGAAACGGATCTATCAGCGGAGATAAGAAACAGTTAATAATTGCGTTTACCTTAGATAATGATGGCAGAACTTGATCTTCAGATAAAGAATATACAGGATAAGCTTCAGCAATTACTGAAGCAGCACCAGTTGTTGCAAAAGGAGAACGGGAAACTGAAAAAAGAGCTCGAAAAAATGCAGCAGTTGGGCGCTGAAAAAGAACTGGGCCTGCAAACCCTGCAGCAACAGGTGGATGTGCTGAAGCTGGGGCCGGGCAATCTTTCTGAAACAGAAAAAAATGCTTTGGGTAAACGGATAGACACCTATTTAAAAGAGATCGATAAATGCCTGGCCCTGCTCAATACCTGACCTTATGCCCGAACTGATACCCGTAAATATCCTGATCGCAGACCGCAGCTACCGTCTTAAGATTGAGGCGGCCGATGAAGAAACCGTTCGCAAAACGGCTGCACTGATCAATGATAAGATCACCGAGTTCAAGACCCATTTTTCGGGAAAGGATATGCAGGACTATGTATCCATGGCCCTGCTCTGGTTTACCACCGAGCAAACCCAATCCGGGATTGACAAAACAAAATGGGAAACCGCAGCTTCCAAACTCTCTGCCCTGGAAAAACTGGTAGACAAAGCGCTTTCCGGCGGATCTGATAACCCTTGATGATCCAATTCCCTCTTCGCCATTCGATATTTCTTAACTATCTTCGTTACTTATCATTTACTTATTATTAGAAAATGAGATATAAGCAGCTTTATATGATTGTGAACTATTCAAAAAATTGCCAAAACCATGGATCAGAATGTATTATTTATCATAATTGGTGTCACCGCGTTAATTGTGGGGCTTATAGCGGGTAGGATCTTTTTCGCTAAAAACACAAAAAAGCAGGTTGAGGAAGCAGAGCATCTCGCTCAGAATATCCTGAAAGAAGCGGAACTCAGGGCAGAGACCATCAAAAAAGAAAAACAAGTTGAGGCCAAAGAAAGGTTTGTTCAGTTAAAAGCTGAACACGAAAGAGACGTGCTGGAACGGAACCGTAAAGTGCTTGACTCTGAGAACCGGGCCAAGCAGAAAGAACTGGCTATTACCACGAAAGAAGCAGCGTTAGACAAACAGCTTAAGGATAACGAGGTGATCAAGGATAACCTGACTCGCCAGACAGAATCGGTTAACCAGAAAAAAACCGAGCTGGAAAAACACCAGGAAGAACATCTCCGCCGGCTGGAAAAAATTGCCGGTCTGAGCGCTGAAGAAGCCAAAACACAGATCATTGAGAGCCTGAAACAGGTAGCGCATACACAGGCCCTGGGTCTGCAGCAGGAGATCATCGAGGAAGCCAAATTAAAGGCCAATAAAGAAGCGCGCAAGATCGTTATCCAGTCTATCCAGCGTACCGCTGCGGAAGTAACCATCGAAAACACAGTAACCGTATTTAACCTCGAAACTGACGAGATCAAAGGGCAGATCATTGGCCGAGAAGGACGTAATATCCGCGCCATTGAAGCAGCTACCGGGGTTGACCTGATCGTAGACGATACACCGGAAGCCATCATTCTTTCTTCCTTTGACCCTCTTCGCCGGGAAATTGCCCGCTTAAGTTTACAGCGGCTGGTTTCTGATGGTCGTATACACCCTGCCCGTATTGAGGAAGTGGTGGAAAAAACACGTCGCCAGTTAGAAGAACAGATCATGGAAATAGGCGAACGTACCGTGATAGAAATGGGGATCCATGGGTTACACAAGGAACTGATACGGTTAGTAGGAAAAATGCGGTTCCGTTCTTCCTATGGGCAGAACCTGCTCATGCATAGCAGGGAAACCGCCAACCTGTGCGGTATTATGGCGGCAGAACTGGGTATGAACCCTAAATTAGCCAAACGTGCCGGCTTACTCCATGATATCGGTAAAGTACCGGATGAAGAAACAGAACTTACCCATGCCTTACTGGGAGCCAAACTCGCCGAAAAATATGGCGAGAACCCTGCTGTTGTGAATGCGATTGGCGCTCACCACGATGAAATGGAAATGCAGTATGTGATTTCACCTATCATACAGGCATGTGATGCTATCAGCGGCGCCAGGCCGGGTGCCCGCCGCGAGATCATGCAGCAATACCTCCAGCGGATCAAGGACCTGGAAAACCTGGCCATGGCCTACCAGGGAGTGGAAAAAGCTTATGCCATACAGGCGGGCCGTGAATTGAGGGTGATAGTGGAGGCGGATAAAGTGACCGATATCGACAGCGATAAGCTGAGTTTCGAGATAGCCCAGAAGATCCAGACCGAAATGACCTATCCCGGACAGATAAAAGTGACCGTAATCAGGGAAAAAAGGGCCGTGAACGTAGCGAGATAAAAAATTCTGATTTCTAATAAAGAAATTCTAATTTTTTGCCTACCTTTGCCGTCCGCAAAAATTAAAGTTATGGAGGCAGCAGTTCAGTTTGTACACGATCAGTTGACGGTTAAAAAAGAACATCCCAAGTTCAAAGCAGGTGATAATATCACTGTTAATTATAAAATTGTGGAAGGTGGTAAAGAGCGTATCCAGAGCTTTCGCGGTGATGTGATCAAATTACAGGGAAATGGCGCTACGGCTTCATTTACCGTACGTAAGATCTC
>JANXRX010000034.1 GCA_025352905.1 Bacteroidota bacterium
ACAGCAGCTGAAAAAGAACTGGCACCACGATTTTGACTATACGCAATGGATGGGAAAAGAAATATTGAATACCCGGGAATCGCTGCTGGTGCAATGCCCTTCCGCCATTATACAAAAAGAAAAGAATTATCTGATCAACCCGCTGCATTCCGACTTCAAAAAAATAAAATATGCTATTGCTACAGATTTTTATTTTGATGAGCGCCTGTTTAAAAAGCAGGAAATCAGTTCACTGTAACCATAAACGGCAAACGCGTTTGCGGAACCCCGATCATCTGTTTCACCTGCTTCATCTGTTTTAGCAATTGCAGGGGCTCTTCTCCTATTTCTTCGCTGATCAGGTCTTTTTTCACAGACCGTTTATAACTGCCCATTAACTGTTCCAGGAAACTTTTCTTTTCGGGATATTCACTAAGGGAATAATCCGGTGTTTTAGCCATCCGCGCCGCGCAGTTCACAGCATCCTGCAGGGTGCCAATCCTGTCTACCAGACCCACTTCAAGTCCGCGCGTTCCCGTCCAAACCCTTCCCTGTGCAATACCGCTGATATAGGCGGTGTCTTTTTTACGGCCCTCCGCCACACGGGTTTTAAAAGTAGCGTAGATCGAATCTGTTCCTGCCTGGAAAAAACGCTTTTCAATTTCGGTGAGCGGCCTGTCGCTATTACCCATATCGGCGAAAGGCGCCGTTTTTACACGATCGAAAGTAATACCCAGTTTATTTTTGAAAAAGGATTCATAATTGGGTACAATGCTGAATACGCCGATCGATCCGGTGATGGTATTGGCATTCGCGAAAACAGAATCAGCGTTACAGGAAATATAATATCCGCCCGAAGCGGCAACATCACCCATGCTTACCACTACCGGTTTTTCTTTTCGCGCCAACGTTATCTCGCGCCAGATGACTTCACTGGCCAGCGCGCTTCCGCCAGGTGAATTTACCCTGAAAACGATCGCCTTAATATCCTTGTCCATCCGAAGTTTCCTGATCAGGTTCCTGTACATATCACTGCCTATCTGCTCGTTATCACCACTGCCAGAAACAATGTCGCCGTCAGCATAAATAATAGCAATTCTTTCGCTGCCGTATTGCCTGAAGCTGACCGACTTTGCATATTCCGAGAAACTTACAAAGTTGATCGTTGCGTTGGCGCTGGCTTTTAGCTGTTTATTGAGTATTGCTTTTATTTGATCGTCATATTTCAATCCGTCAACCAAACCATTTGTCCATGCATCATACGCAGTTTGAATTGTTCCGTTCACTGCCAGCTTCCTGAGGGTTGCCGTATCTGATTTTCTTGATTCGGCTGCGGCTTCCAGGAAACGGCTATACAGATCGCCTAACCATACCGAGGTCTGTAAACGGTTGGCATCGGTCATTTTAGTTTCCCGTAAGGGTTCGGTAGCGCTTTTAAATTTGCCTGCATAAAAAATCTGAGGTTGTATATCCAGTTTATCCAGCAATCCTTTTAAGAAAAGCAGGTTAGATACAAAGCCCGCCCATTCGATGCCCCCCTGGGGGTGGCAATATATCTTATCTGCAATGCTTCCTACATAATACCCTTTCTGGGTAATCGTTTCACCGTAGGCAGTTATAAATTTTTTACTTGTTTTGAAATCAGCCAGCGCTTTCCTTAATTCTTCGCTGGCAGCAAAACCATTCGGGTTATTGCCGCAAAGGATATAGATGCCTTTTACGGAAGAATCTGTCCGCGCATGGTGAATCAAACGCACCATATCATAAAGAGATGGGATTTCTTTTTCTGTCTCATTAAGCAAAGCCTTTACAGGATTATGCTCGCTCTGTTCTTTAAAATCGTTGGAAAGATCCAGCACAAGTACCGCCTTATCGCCTACCAGCGGTTTTTCGGACCTGGACGCGCCGGCGATCAGGCCAATCAATATAAACACGCAAAGAATCGTAAAAATGATGAGCGCCAGCAGGGAAGCGAAAAAAGTTTTAAAGAAGCCTTTCATATTTTTTATTAAATAGACATGAATTTAAAGATATTTGAACCTTACTATAATTCCAATTTATGAATACAGCTTATTTGTTGATAGGCGGCAACCTTGGTAACCGGCCGGCCTATTTGCAAAAAGCCAGGGAACTTATCGGGCAATTCTGTGGCAATATCGTTCTTTCTTCCGCTATTTATGAAACGGCGGCATGGGGAATTACGGATCAACCTGCTTTTTATAACCAGGCGCTTGCGGTGGAAACAGATCTTTCGCCAGAAAAACTCATGCAGGAACTCCTGAGAATAGAAGAAAGCATGGGACGCAAAAGAACGGTAAAAATGGGGCCGAGGGTGATTGACCTGGACATACTTTTGATAGATGGGTTCGTTTTATCGACCCCGTTATTAACATTACCGCATCCTGCGCTTCCACTAAGGAAATTTGCCTTACTGCCATTAGCAGAAATAGCGCCTGCCCTGCTGCACCCGTTATCAGGCAGATCAGTGCAGCAGCTACTGGAAGAATGTACAGATATACTGGATGTGCAAAAAAAATCCATCGGTGCTAACTGATGGCGGTTAATTTTGAACGATAGCGGGGAGATCATACATGAAACATCATTTTATCACAGTTGAAGGGAATATCGGTGTAGGCAAGACCACGCTCACGCATTTATTGGCCAAACATTTTAATGCCCGGCTAATACTTGAAGAATTTGCCGACAACCCCTTTCTACCCAAATTCTATGAAAATCCGGCACAATATGCATTTCCGCTGGAGCTGTTTTTCATGGCTGAACGTTATAAACAGCTCAAAGACATGGTGCATACCAAGGACTTGTTTCAGAGTATCACTGTTTCCGATTATTTGTTTACAAAATGTCTTTTGTTTGCCAAAGTAAACCTGCCCGAAGAAGAATTCAGGCTTTACCAGAAACTGTTCGAGATCATTCACCAGCAACTGGCGTTCCCGGATATTCTTATTTACCTGCATGCCCCGGTTCAGAAACTGCAGGCCAATATCAAAAAAAGGAACCGCAGTTATGAACAGGGAATCGGAGACGAATACCTTTTTAATATTCAGGAAACCTATACGAGTTATATTAAACAACACAATATCAAAACTATCTTTATTGATGCAAGCAATGCAGATTTCCTCGGTAATGAAAAACATCTACAGGTGGTTATCGATGCGCTTGATAAAGAGTATGAGGACGGGCAACATTATTTCAACCTGCCATAATGTATTATGATTACAACCCAGGAAAAGAACGACCCTTTTGCCGCTATGCGTATTCCCGAATACCGGAACCTGATGATGGGCCGGTTCCTATTTATTATGGGCTTACGTATGATGGGTACACTGGTTGGATGGTGGGTATATGAACTGACCAATGAACCTTTCGCTATAGGATTGATCGGTCTTTCGGAAGTGATCCCCGCAGTATCCTTATCCCTGTATGCCGGGCATATCATCGATATCAGTGAAAAAAGAAAATTATTGCTCAGGGGAGTTGCCCTGTATTTTGCGGGGGTACTGCTACTGCTTGGACTTTCCTCCAACTATACAGCTTCGCAGATCAGCCATCACTGGATCGCGTTCAGTATTTATGTGGTCATTTTTTTTACAGGTATTTTCCGGGCTTTTACCGGGCCTACTTTCAGTACCATGGTCGCTTCGATCGTGCCAAACGAAGTGTTGCAGAATGCCACTACCTGGAACCAGGGTATCTGGCTCTCGGCTTCGGTATTCGGGCACGCGTCTGTTGGCTTCCTGATAGCCTTTATAGGCAACACCGGTTCCCTTACCATTATTTCCATACTTGTGCTGATCGGGTTCTTTTTTATGTACCAACTAAAACCCAAACCGCCATTGAATGAACCGGGCGAGAAAAAAACGCTTGAAAGCGTGAAAGAGGGATTGAAGTTTGTTTTCTCCACCAAAGAAATACTTGGCGCTTTGTCGCTGGATCTTTTTGCCGTTCTTTTCGGTGGCGCGGTTGCCATGATACCCGTATTTGCCAAGGATATTTTACAAGCAGGGCCGGTGGGCTTTGGCTGGCTCAATGCCGCATCGGATATCGGGTCGATCCTGGTTGTAATACTGCTTACCTTTTTGCCCTTGCGAAGGCAACAGGGAAAGAAACTTTTCTTCGCGGTGGGCGGTTTTGGCCTCTGTATCATCATTTTTGCCATATCCAGGATCTTCTGGCTTTCTTTTGCCGTATTGCTGTTAAGCGGGATACTGGACGGGTTCAGCGTAGTAATCAGGGGAACAATTCTCCAATTAAAAACACCGGCCCATATGCGTGGCAGGGTCATGAGTGTGAATTCCATGTTCATCAACAGCAGTAACGAATTCGGGCAGTTTGAAAGCGGTGTGGCCGCCAAATTGCTCAATGTGGTTCCTTCGGTTGTGTTTGGAGGCAGCATGACCGTTCTGGTGGTTATCATAACCTGGCTCAAAGCTCCCAGCCTCCGCAAAATGGAGTATTGATCTTTAGCAACGCTAAGTAGCTTTTAAGCTTTCAAGCACATAATAAACAATGGGACAAAATGTAGCGTTCTTTAAAGTGATGAGCGGCCGTTTAAAGAACACATCTTCATCTGTATACGGAAAGCGATGGCAGTCAGACGGGCGGTGATCATA
>JANXRX010000259.1 GCA_025352905.1 Bacteroidota bacterium
AAGGCATAATCTATTCGAACACCCGGTGTAACTTTTAAATGTTTTGTAATGCTTATCTCGTCCTGTGCATATGCACTCGTTAAGTTAACTTTAAAGGGACTTGGTGGCGCATCGTATATACCCTGTGCAGTTTGTTTTGCAGGATCAAAAGAATAAGCACCACGAATACGGCTAGGCTTGTTAGCTTCAAAATTTGCTAGACTACCATATTCCCATCTGCCATTAAATGAATTTACAAACCCGTAAGTAATGTCATAAAATTCGTTGTGTGTACCTAAGGTAATTTTATTAATACCTTTAGAGATTGTAACATTATCTGTAAACTCAATAGTTTTTTGTTTCATGTTATAGATCGAAGCTTCTCTCCAGGTACCTGTCCATACGGCGCCACCGCCGATATCCATTAATGGCGAAAGTACACCGGGGAAATCCCTGTATTCATGTACGTTGATATAGCTCAGGTTAAACTGGTTACTAACGCTGTTCGAGATCTTGCTTTTCAGTTCCGCGGTCAGGTTCAGGTTCTTCGTGTACTGGGTAAAGTCGGTTGATCCGAACTGGAAATTAGTGGAGGTACGTTCCAGGTTATTACCCCAACCGTTTGTATAGATCGCGCGAACCGTGATCGTGTTTTTGGTGTCCAGGTTAAAATCGAGGCGTGCAAAAAGTTTATCACTGTTGGTAAATACCTTATAAGCGCCGGCGTAGGAACCTGCGTCGTAATTATATTTTGTTTTGAGCTGGTTGTAAATGCTGGTGGCATCGGCCAGGGTAACCGCAGCGCCGGGGTCGCCTGCATTATAAAAAGTAGGCTCCTGCCTGCGTGTCTGTTCAAAGTTCACAATAAAGAATGCCTTGTTCCTCGCGATCGGTCCGCTGATGGTTGCGCCATATTGGTAATCGTGAAAATCGGAGCCGATCTTTGTTTTCAATCCATCCACGCTTTTGCCCATCAATACCTGGTTACGGCCATAACCATATACAGATCCATGAACATCATTGGTACCGCTCTTGGTAACTGCATTTACGCTGCCGCCGGTAAAATTTCCCTGCTTAACATCAAAAGGCGCTAACTGAACCTGTACTTCCTGTATCACATCAATGCTGTATGGATTGGTTCTTGTGCCGGAACCTGCAGCGCCACTCTGACCGCCGCCGCTCTGTCCGCCAAATGAATTACTAAAACCGATCGCATCATTATTAATGGCGCCATCGATGGTAAGGTTATTGTAACGGAAATTGCTTCCCGCGAAAGAGTTGTTGTTTGATTGTGGGGTGAGACGTGTGAAATCAGATAAGCTACGGCCAAGGGTTGGTAAGGTAGACAATTGTTTAGCGCCAACTATGGTAGCACCCACGATCTGTTTTCTGCCGGCTGAGGATACGGTCACTTCTGTTAAAACAGTAGAAGTACTGTTCAGGCTGATATTCATATCCGGATTGGTTCCTAAACCAAGGTTTATATCATTAAATACCTCTTCTTTAAATCCAACAAAAGAGATCTTGATCGTATAGGGACCGCCGGGTTTTAAATTTGGAACCACGAAAATACCCTTGCTGTTGGTTTGGGCGGTGGTAACGTAACCGGTTGGCTCGTGTTTAATGGTAATGGATGCACCGCTTACAAAAGCTCCTTTCGATTCTTTAACATGTCCGTTTAGTATGGCAGTTGTTTCCTGTGCAAAAGTGGAAGTGGCGATTAATAAAATGGCTAAACATTGCGTTACGGCAAGCAGCTTTTTAAACATATACTCAGTTTTAGTTTTCACTGCAAAGGTGTTGGGCTAATGTTACCGAATTGTTACCCCAGAGTTACCTGCATGTTAACAAAACCGGTTTTATATTAACAGATAAGTCATAATTTCATAACCTGACCCCAACCATCAACCATGGATAACCATTTGCATCATCATCACACCGAACACCATCTTACCAGTTCGGCGATACTGACCGATATCGTGATCGGCATGTCAGACGGGTTAACCGTTCCCTTTGCCCTGGCAGCCGGTTTAAGCGGCGCGGTAAAAGATGTGCACCTGATCGTGATAGCGGGTATTGCGGAAATAGCAGCGGGTTCGATAGCGATGGGTCTGGGCGGGTATCTTGCGGGCAAAACGGAGCAGGATCATTATGCCAGTGAGTTAAGAAGGGAATATGATGAGATAGAACGCCTGCCCGAAGTGGAAAGAGAAGAAGTGCGTGAATTTTTTGAGGGATTGGGATTGAGCCCTTCCGTACAGAACCAGGCGGTGGAAGAACTGGTAAAAGATAAGGACCGCTGGGCGGATTTTATGATGAAGCATGAACTGGGATTGGAAAAACCAGACCCCAAAAGGGCGCGGAAAAGTGCTTTTAATATCGGCGCATCTTATGTGGTAGGCGGGTTGATCCCATTAAGTCCGTATTTCTTTGTAAAGGATGGCATCAGCGGGTTACGGATATCGGCAGCCGTTACTTTAGTCTGCCTGTTCACTTTTGGTTATTTTAAAAGTAAGCTTACCGGTACGCCTCCACTACAGGGAGCCCTCAAAGTAGCTGTGATCGGGGCCATTGCCGCGGGATGTGCATTCGGGATCGCGAAATGGATTGGTGCGTAATCAATTTTATTTTTTCGTTACCCGCCAGATGATATTTCCGCCATCATCATCTACCAGCAGTGAGCCGTCTTTGGCAACAGCAACACCTACCGGCCTGCCAAATACTTCACTTTTTGATGCGTCTGAAATAAAACCGGACAAAAAATCTTCCATCGCACCGGAAGGCTTACCATTTTTAAAGGGGATATATACCACTTTATACCCGCTTAAAACCGAACGGTTCCAGGAACCATGCTGACCAATAAAAGCGCCACCCTGATATTTGGCCGGGAAACCGGCGCCCTTATAAAAAACCAGTCCCAGTGAGGCCGTATGGCTGCCAAGGGAAACATCGGGCACGATCGCTGTTTTAACAAGGTCGGGGCGGTTCTTCTCTTTCATTCTCGGGTCCTCATGCTGGCCAAAATAGGAATAGGGCCAGCCATAAAAACCACCTTCGCGAACACTGGTAAGGTAATCGGGAACCAGGTCATCACCCAGTTCATCTCTTTCATTAACGGCTGTCCAGAGTGTTTGGGTACCGGGCGCCCAGTCCATCCCTACCGGGTTGCGTAACCCGCTTGCGTATACTTTTTCGCCGCTGCCATCCAGGTTCACTTCGAGAATATTTGCCCGCCGTGTTTCTTTATCGATCCCGTTTTCAGCCTCATTGGTGGAAGAGCCAACAGCGATATAGATTTTATTTTTAGCTGCATTGGTTACGATGTTCCTTGTCCAGTGCCTGGGACCTGCGGGCAGGGAAACGATCTTTTTACCTTTATCAGAAATGGTGGTTTGTCCTGTCTTATATGGGAACACCATCAACCCGTCTGTATTGGCCACGTAAAATTTATCGCCGATGATCAGCATTCCGAAGGGTTCGTTCAGCCCTTTCAGAAATACTGTACGTGTTTCGGGAATGCCGTCATTATCTGCATCGCGCAGCAGGGTTATTCTATCGGCGCTTTTGTTCTTGCCGGATATTTTTTCGAGTACGCCATGCGGGCTATTGGATTCCGCAATAAATATATCCCCGTTATCCCCCACATATATCCACCTGGGATGATCGAGGCTGTCGGCCAATTTGCCTACAACGAAGCCATCCGGCGCAACGGGCATTTTACCTGCCGACCAGCCAATGATCTTGCTATAATTCTCAACAGATTTGGAAGCAAAGGGCTCTGGCAGGTTTACTGTTTCTGTTTGGGTAGCAACGCTATCCGCGGGTGTTGTGTTTTCTTCTTTTGCTTTCTTGTTTTTATCCTGGCAACCCAAGGCAATGGATCCGGTCAGCAATAGTATAGCAAGCTTTTTCATGGAACTGGTTTTACGTATATAGCAATCAGTAAAAGCTGTTCCGGAAATTCTTCTACAATAAGATCATGCAATAACAGGTTATTGTAGACATTTCAGGGCAAATAAGTAAACGGGGATCGAAATTTTGTCGTTAGACGGGTGGCATGGTTTTCGTTATACTGACTGTATAAGTTTAGTCATTTATGACGGGGGTGGTTCTCCCTGAGATATAAACCCTTATCACCTGATACGGATAATACCGGCGAAGGGAAGTCATAACTGAAAAAATGGAAGGGTCCCGCTTTGGCGGGACTTTTTTTATGTCTTATCCGGGTTTCCTGTATTCAGTAAGCAGATCATCAACCAGGTGATCCATTTCCAGGAAACGATTAGCGAGTGCTGTAATGTCGTTTTGAAGCGATCCAGCATGTATTACCTGCCAGCCCTCCATCAACGTAAGTGGCCCGAATGCCACGCTTACATTTGGCCATTGGTGTTCGATATCATGAAACTTTTTTCTGAAGGCAGCCGCAAACTCCCTGCTGGCGATATGATAGCCTGTTAGCTGCCGCAGTTTCAGCGCATGAATATTGTACAAAATCTTCTTTTGCTGTATGGCTTGTTCATTTATCCAGACCGAAAAAAAAATTCTTGACGGCGATAACAGGGGATCGGGCGAGGGATTGGCCCAGGCTTTTTTATATAGCTTTAGAAAAACAGAATCTACGTAAATGCCAACTGCGACTTCCAGTTTTTTCTTTGTAAGCAGGTGCTTATCCAGCTTAGCGGCGGCTGTTTGAAATAATTGTATGTAATGATCCTTGTCCAGTGGTGTAGATTTAGATAGATAGCTACTGATTAAAACCGGATCTCCTGGTGTTTTTCAGCATAACCTCCCTTTGTCAAATAAATATACAATAACTTATTCCTTATCACTTACGCCTTATCACTTACGCCTTATGGCATACGCCTTAGGCCTTTTTCCCAAAAAAAACCAGATTTTTGCACCATGACCCTGATCGACACCCATTCCCATCTATACCTCGAAGAATTTAAAGCGGATATTACCCTGATCATGGAGAGGGTCCGGAACCAGGGTGTGCAAAAGATCTACCTGCCAGGCATCGATAGCCATGTGATAGAAGAGATGCTGGCGCTGGAGAACCAGTACCCCAACGAATGTATCGCCATGATGGGTCTGCATCCCTGTTATGTAAAAGAAAATTACCGCGATGAACTCGCTATTGTTGAGCAGTGGCTACAGAAACGGCCATTTGTTGCTGTAGGCGAGATCGGGCTGGATTTTTACTGGGATAAAACCTTTGTAAAAGAGCAGTATGATGCTTTTGCCATCCAGATGCAATGGGCGCTGGACCGGGCGCTCCCGATCGTGATACATACCCGTAATGCGATGGATGAGAGTATTGAAGCGGTAAAGCCTTTCGCAGACAGGGGTCTGCGGGGTATTTTCCACTGTTTCAGCGGTAATGCCGCTGCGGCACAGCAGGTAGTGGATATGGGGTTTTACCTCGGGATTGGCGGCGTGATCACCTATAAGAACAGCGGTTTGGCGGAGGCGCTGGAAAATATCGCCCCGGAACACCTGGTATTGGAAACGGATTCTCCCTATTTAGCGCCTGTTCCCTACCGCGGCAAACGTAATGAGAGCAGCTATTTACAGTATATTATCACCAAACTGGCCGAGGTAAAAAAAATGCCCCCATCCGAGCTTGCGGCCATCACCACCGCCAATGCCCAAAAAATATTCGGTGGCTAAGGATGAAAAGCTATTTTTGCAGTCCTTAAAAAGGGAGTTAACCTGATTCATAAAAGAATTGGGTGAACAAAATACAGAGAGGTGTCCGAGTGGTTGAAGGAGCACGCCTGGAAAGTGTGTATACGGCAACGTATCGAGGGTTCGAATCCCTTCCTCTCTGCAGAATAGTCTGGAAATCAAAAAGTTAGTGCCTGCATTTTCTATAATGCAGGCATTTTGTTTTATTTCTCTTCATTTTTTTACCCAACACAAAGATTGGCACCTTTGTCAGAAAAAAAAGCTTAGCTAATGAAGATATTATTGTTCACTTTTCTATGCTTATGCCATTTTCTATTCTTTAGCAATGAGCAATAGCTCAGGCAACAAAGAAAGACTCATCTATCGATAGCCAGGTCGACTGGAAAATCCAATTCAGGACGCGTCATTGCCTTTTTCGCACTAATCCGTGCGGAATTATGGAAACCCGCATGAATTTTAATCTTCTTAGATTGAAATTGATTCAATTACAACTTCAGAATCGTTAAAAATCGGAATTATGAGAGTAAAAACAACTTTGACATTAGTTTTATTGATCGTAATACTATCAATATGTGAAACTGGACAAGCACAAAGTAATAATAATGGAAAACCAAAAGATTTAGAGTTGCTAAGTAAAGAATTAATAGGTTATAAACTCCCCTCATTTAAGGTAAAACTCAAGAATGGATCTATCATTAACTCCAGCAACTTAAAAAACAAAGTAGTTTTTGTCAATTTTTGGTTTGCGGGTTGTTCGCCATGTATGGCTGAAATGGATGGGCTGAATAAGCTTTATGATACTTTAAAAAATAATAAAGATTTTGTTTTTTTATCGTTCACTTATGATTCGGTAGACATAACAGAAAAGACTGCTAAAAAGAAGCATATCAAGTACACTGTTATCAACATGTCTAAAGACGAATGCGCAAGGATAGGTGGTGGGAAGGGATACCCGACTAGTTTAATATTAGGTAGAAATGGAATTGTGAAATGGGCATCTGTTGGTGGGCCTACCGACGAAGAAATTGCTTCAGGTGATATAATGCTTGTAGTATACCCAAAAATCAAATCTGAATTTTAAAATTAGATTTATCACAAGCAGATTATACTAAGAAAAATATACTTTACGATTCATATTCGAATCTCTTCCTCTCAGCAAATTTTAAGTTTATTATTAATAAATGCCTGTAAACTCATATTTATGGGCATTTTACGTCTATTAAATTCTATCTCTGAAATTATCAGACAAATATCCAAATTCAATTAAATCCGAGTTCTTTTGTAAATCCTTACTCTCTCCATCAACGACAACCATCTTCCTATCCGCAACTTGCAAAACATCTCTATAATAATGGTCGGTAATGACAAATCCCTTTTGATGTTTATATTCTGCAATCTTTTCTTTAATTAATTCTTTATACAACGGTTCTAACATAGAAAAAGGTTCATCCAATAAAACAAAGTAATGGTCCAAATTCAGTATGAAAAGAAATTGCAGATACCGCTGTTCACCAATTGACAGTGTGCCAACTTTTTGATTTTCCATTTTATTGATTTGCTTCTC
>JANXRX010000270.1 GCA_025352905.1 Bacteroidota bacterium
TCGCCGTGGATCGTCCGCCGTTGTTGGTGTTATCACCAACAACATCCCTATCGCGAGGATCATCTACCGTTGTTGGTGTTATCACCAACAACCCATCGCCGTGGATCATCCACCGTTGTTGGTGTTATCACCAACAACAACACTATCGCCGAGGATCATCTGCCATTCCGCCGCCGTCCGCCGTCCGCGGTTGTTGGTGATAACACCAACAACGGCAGAATGGCAGGGATCACTTCATTAATAAGATCAGGTATTAATACCCTTGACTGGTATGTTGATTAATAGTAGGTTGCCCTATGAGCCAAACACCTTATCCTGCAAGTTTTTTTACAGCTACTAACCTGAACTGGCTTCCGCTGTTGAAACCTGATTCGCATAAAAAAATAATAGTTGAGTCATTATACTTCTTACAGAAGGATAAACGTATCGTATTGTACGCTTTTGTAATTATGTCAAACCATATACACCTGATATGGCAACCTTATGGCGAACATTTACCTAAAAGAATCCAGCATAGTTTCCTGAAATATACAGCGCAGCAGATCAAATTTAACCTTCTGAAAAATGATCGGGTTGAATTAAAACGATATAAGGTAGATGCCGCCGATAGGGAATATCAATTGTGGGAAAGAAACTCGCTGAGCATTGAACTTTATCATGAAAAAGTATTTCTACAGAAGTTGAACTATTTACATGCTAACCCGGTTAAGGCAGGATTGTGTAGTTATCCGGAGGAATACAAATATTCATCGGCTCGATTTTATGAAACTGGGGTGGATGAGTGGAGTATACTGACCCACTACAAAGGATAAGAGGCTCTTACTATGATGAGTTGTTGGTGATAACACCAACAACGGCGGAGTGATAACACCAACAACGGCGGGAATACCAACAACGGCGGAACGGCGGACGGCGGATATGTGTACTATTTCTACTTCACTTCGATCGTGATCGTTTTACCGGAAAGTCCTTCCGATGTTGCGGTAAGGGTAATTTTTCCTTTTTTTCCACTGGATTGGACGATGGCCAGCGCCAGCCCATTCATTGCGGTATGCCTGTCTGATTTGAATGGCTCGTGACTAACCGGGTCGCCGCTATCCACGCCTGCGATTATCCCCTCTCCGCTTATTGTAAATTTGACAAGGTTACCGGCTGTGGGTACGGTTACCCCGTTTTTATCAACGATAGTGGCCGTTATAAAAGACAGGTCCTTTCCATCGGCTTGTATACGGCTCCTGTCGGCCTGTAAGATAATAGCAGCAGGCTCACCGGCTGTTCTGATCTCTTTGGTAAGAACTGTTTTCCCGTTTTTCCTCGAAATCACTTTTACTATTCCGGGTGTAAAAGGCACCTGCCAGGTGATATGCAGGGCATCACCGGTCTTTCTTTTTATGCCGAGCGATTGACCATTGAGAAAAAGCTCCACTTCATCGGCCTGGTTATAATAACAAACCACATCTACTTTATCGCCCTGTTTCCAGTTCCAGTGCGGGTAGATATGCAGAACCGGTTTAGTGGTGAATACGCTCTGATACAAGTAATAAACATCTTTCGGAAAACCTGCCAGGTCTATGATACCAAAATAGGAACTGCGCGCCGGCCAGGAATAAGGCGTGGGTTCACCGAGATAATCGAAACCGGTCCATATATACATACCGGATACCAAATTGCTTTTTTGTAATGCATGAATACTTTCTTCGTGTGTAGAGCCCCAGGGTGCACTCACATTATCATAAGCGGATACAGTAAATCCGCCATTGGGATTCTCAAAGGGAATATCCCATCGTTTGGGCCACCGGCGGATGGTATCCGAAGGTGTGTTATCATAATAACCCCGGGTTTCCAATGCTGAAGTGGATTCTGTTACGATCATCGTTTTACCGGGCCATCTTTCGGGGAATTTTTCCCATGATGCGTGGTTATAATTATAACCCACGATATCCAAAGCGCCCGATTGGATAATATTATTGCGGATACCTACATCATTGTTCGCGGTTGTAATGGGTCTTGTGGTATCCATGGCTTTTACAATAGCCGCCAATTCCCTGGCAATCACGCGGCCGGAAGTATCTCCTTTAGCGGCATTGCCTCCCTGCTCGGGGATCTCGTTACCGATGCTCCAGATAAAAATACTGGGATGGTTACGGTCGCGCAATACCTGTTCTTCCAGATCTTTCTGATGCCATTCATTCCAGTAAAGGTGATAATCAAATTTTGTCTTTTGTTTTGCCCACATATCAAATGCTTCATCCATCACGATAAAACCCATCTTATCACAAAGATCCAGTAACTCTGGCGCTGGTGGGTTATGTGATGTGCGGATGCCATTGCAACCCATCTCTTTTAATATTTCCAGTTGCCGCTGTATGGCCCTTGTATTAATGGCAGCGCCCAATGCACCCAGGTCGTGGTGATCGCATACGCCTAAGATCTTTACGGGTTTCCCGTTTAAGAAAAATCCTTTATTCATATCAAACCGGAAATACCGTATGCCAAACAAGGTCCGATACGAATCCATCACCTGTCCATCAACCAGTACACGCGTAACGGCTTTGTATAAAACGGGGTTTTCTAAAGACCATAAAACCGGTTGATCGATCCTGAGTAGCTGTTTTATGTCTGTGACGCCGGTAATATTTTCTTTTGATGAAACCATAGCTGCCTGCTTGCCCGCCGCATCATACACGATCGTTTGTATGGTGGCTATTTTGCCCAATGTAAGCGCGTTCCGGATATGGCTTACAATGTTCACTGTAGCAGACTTTTCGGATACCTGCGGTGTGGTGATAAAAGTTCCGTAACGGCTGATATGAATTTTATTAACCAGGGTCAGCCAAACATTCCTGTAAATACCCGAACCGCTGTACCATCTCGAATTCGGTTGTTTGGAATTATCCACTTTTACGGCGATCGTATTGGGCCTGTCAAAATAGATATAAGGTGTAAGATCGTATTGAAAAGAGATATAGCCATTTGGCCTGGTGCCCAAAGAATGCCCGTTGATCCATACTTCGCTGTTACGGTATACCCCATCAAAATCAATGAATACCTGTTTGTTTTTACTGGCTGCCGAAACGAGGAAGGTCTTGCGGTACCAGCCCACGCCTCCCGGTAAAGCGCCGCCTCCCGGTGTTGCAGGATTGTCTTTGCTGAAAGTTCCTTCAATGCTCCAATCGTGCGGCAGGGTCAGGCTTCGCCAGCCGGTATCTGTGATCGCCGCATCACTATAAGATACCAGACTGTCTAATTTGAATTTCCAACCTGTGTTAAATGCCTGCCGGTTTATATCCTGGGCGTGTAGTTGCATAAGTAATACACAAAACAGGCCTGATAAAATAAGTTTTACGCTTCTTTTCATAGTGCAGTTTTATTTCCATTCCAGTTTCAACAACGAGACTCCCTGGCGTGGTAAAGTTATATGAACGACGGTCCTTCCTTCACGTGGTTTTAACTTCTCTACAGTTCCCACGGTTTGCAAGTGGCCCGCTTTTTCAAGTTCTGTCACCTGTGCGGCAGTGGGATCCTGGGGCGATCCCATTTTTTTCCAAAGCGTATAGGAATTACTATGCTCAGTATCGATCCGGTATTCTGTTAATTGAACTGTTTTCCCTGGCAGATCGCTGATATCGATCTCTATGGTTTCAGCAATTGCCTGCCTATCCTCATCGTGATAGTTCCATACCATGATCGCTGCGCCGGTCTTATCCTTTGATGCCAGTGCCCCGATATCAGTTAGCCCTCTTATACTCGAATCCATTACTGTTTGCAGCGGGTACATACGGTTGCTTTGTATCTCTATCTTTTTACCGGTCATCATTCCAAACATCCGGAATACATTCAGAACAGGTTTGTCTACACCATTGGTGGCAAGATCGCGGAAACCATAGAACCAGGGTTGCTGTTCAAATTCAAACGACCAGGAAACAGCGCCGATAAGGTTGGCCCTGTTCTGTTCGGCCAGTTCATATTTTCTGGCAAACACAGCCGCTGTGTAACTTGAATACATGGTTCCGTTGCGGTAACCGTTAGATGGATTGGTGGCCATACCGCAGGCCGCACAACCCTCGGGGTCAGATTCGCCAACGATCAAAGGCAGGTTCTTTGTTTCAGGATACGCTGCGGCAATATTCATTCCCGTATTTATATCCCGCAATTGCGGCGCCATATTCATCCATACCACACCATTCTTAATAGAAGGGCTCCCTTTTGCATGGAATAAAAGAGCCTCCAGCGGCGAACCTGTTTTACCGGTTGCAAAATTGGTTTCGTACAGGCAATGCCTGATAAAAGCATGCATGAATTTTATTGCCCCGGCAGATGAAGTGCCGGCAATATCCAATCCGCCGATCCTTGCGGTTGGCAAAGCCTGCTTTAAGCCATCGGCGGCATAATCATATAATTTGAAAAACTCTTCCTGGGTTCCTTTCCAGTACCCGTTTGGTTCGTTCCATACCTCCCAGTACCAGCTCTCCACTTCTTTTTTTCCGTATCGTTCCACCGCATGTTTTACCCATTGATACACCAGTTCGCGCCATTTATGATAATCTTTAGGGGGATAGGCCCAGCCGGTTATTATTTTACTATAGGGTTCGCCGGGCTTCCAGTTATGCTGATATGGTTTGGGAGCAGTTGACAATGCTTCAGGCATAAAACCGATCTGTGCCAATGGTTTCATACCACGCTGAATATAGGTATCGAAAATGCTGTCGATGATCCGCCAGCTATACACCGGTTCGCCCTGTTCATTTTCCGTATATACATTGGTGGATCCCCATTTTAAGGCTGGTATACCATCGCCCGAACAAAGTAAATTATGTGTGCGGATGTAAACAGGGGCCGGGCTCGCAGCAGCGATCTCCGAAAGCAGTTTTTTCCCATCCCGCATATAGGTATAATTGGGTTCATCATGCCCAAACCATGCCCAGATAGGTGTCATATTACCTTTTTCTTTAGACAGTTCCACCTTAATAACAGCAGGAGGGCCGGTTATTTCCTGCGTATAGCTATGAACCGAAAAACCGGCAAGCGCAAGCAAAAGAAAATACCTGTTAATTTTTGAGGGGAGCATAACTCTATTTAGGCGTTTTAAGTACTTCGATTGTCTGCAGCCATTCTTTTAGTCTTTGTGGCCATTGATCAATACCATTCCCCTTGTTACGCATCCCATAGCCATGCCCTCCTTTTGCATACAAATGCATTTCAGCAGGCACTTTTTCTTTCTTAAGGGCGAGGTAATAATACAAACTGCTTTCTACCCGTACCGGGTCATCTTCTGTTTGTATCAGGAGCGTCGGGGGTGTGTGGCTGCTCACGGGCAATTCATCCGCTATCCTGTCGCCCTCGTTTTTAACAGTGAGATAAGCGGGATACACAAGCATCACAAAATCAGGGCGGCAGCTTACCTGGTCTGCTTCATCAATCACATCATAGCTGCGCTTCGTATAGTTATTGCTTAAAGTTGCGGAAAGATGTGCGCCGGCAGAAAAACCCATGATACCGATCCGGGCCGTATCAATATTCCATTCCGCGGCATGATAACGTATCCATCCCATGGCCCGTTGTGCATCCTGTAGCGGGCGCTGGTAGCGAACGGTACCCGGCCTTACCGGTACACGGTATTTTAACAGCACCGCTGTAATGCCCAGTGTATTCAGCCATTCGCAAACTTCAGTTCCTTCGAGGTCAACGGCCAGTATGCTGTATCCACCACCCGGACAAACGATCACCGCGGCGCCAGTATTATTATTTTTTGGGGAATAGAGCGTAATGGTTGGTTCGTTAACGTTGGTTATACGGATCACCGGTTTATTATCAATCTTATTGTCGGTTTCTTTGGTAGCATTTTTTTCTGTCATGGCGCCTGCGATTTCGCCGGGCGCTCCGTTGGGCCATAAAATAATCGGTGACATGGCAAGTCTATTTTGTGCAACTAATGTGAAAGGAAAGAACCCGATAAACAATAACACACCGGGTAAGAAATGTTTTCTTAGATACATATAAAGTATATAAAGATTAGCGGTACAAAGTTTCTATTTCCTTATCCAGCAAAGGAATGATATGATTTATTTCTGTTTGCAGGCGGGTCAACAGATCTATGACAACCGTTTCACTGAATTCGGCAAGTTTATTGATTTCGTCAGCAATAACCGTCAGTCCGGGCATACCGCCCGAAAGTCCTGTGCCTTTTAATTTGTGCCCGGCGTCTTTCAGTAATTTCAGATCTTTCTCTCTGATGCAGTTCTCAATATCTATCAGCGACTTGCACAATTCTTTTTTGATAAGAGCCAGGAAACCCTGCAAAACAGCATTATCCCCACCCATATATGTTTTTACTTTATCAAAATCGAAATGACTCATGCTTCCTGTTTTGAGCGATACGGCTAAGCGTTCGGGGCGCTGGATAAAGATAAGCTAACCTGCTATATGGAGGCTGACAAGGCGGACAGGTCTGAATTTTAGTATATAATTTTTTTGTTATAACAAGTCGTTGATTCATCCTTACTGTCCAAAATTGTGGGTAACTGAAACAAGTTTCATACCTTAGACCTCGTTTTACTGCTATTGAAAACAGCGGCAGTATCACTGTTTTGATTTACTCATTTTTTAACCTGGCAGGCATTGAAGCAAAATAATTTCGAATATCTTGTTAAACACAAAAGCAAATCGTTCTCCGATACGAAGCAACGCATTACGTATAGTTTTAACAACGTGGAATCAACGATTGTAGGGGCGATTGAAGAAGATGGTAATATTATCTGTTTATATGAATACCGGGGCAAATATATCGGCACGGAATTCCTTATCTCCTTTGCCAAAGATTCTGTTTCCTATAAGCTGATCAATATTGATGAGAAGGAGCCCGAAACTGAGATGGTGCTCTCATCCTGAGGCATATTTTTTATACTCCAGTTTTGACATGATAAAATAGATAACCACGCTCGTAACGGCCGCAAAAAAACACCATACCGAAACCAGGTAGACCTCGTAAAAAATGGCAGATAGTACCAGCGTAATCGTAAGCGCATAGCCAAATAACCACATCCGCTTGATACCCGAAATAAAACAGGGAACCAGCGTTACGACTACATACATGATCTCAGTAATAAAATTGTAATATTTCGGGAACTGCACTGTATAGCCGATATGATGTCCTTCCAATTCAACCGACACAGGATAGACGATCTGGCAATACACTTCACTTATAGATAGCAGGGCAGCTAATACAAGGATAGCACCCAGTATTTTTTTATGCGACCGTTCTTTTTCCAGCAATAACATAGACAGGGGTATCCAGACCGGCCATAGTATATGGGCAAAAAAAAGAAAAACATGCACCGGTATTTTTTGCCATGGCAGGTATTCATTATTCATCACAGTTAACCAGGTAAATCCTTCGCTGATCTGCTGAACAGCAAATAAAAGCGGTATGGCCGCGAATACCAGCTGCGATGGTTTTTTTGCTTTTGACATAGTAGCTACACCGATAACGGTGAGAACGGCGCCTGCACCAAAACTTGCATTGGCTGAAAAACACATACGCGTTAGTTTAGGGTTTATTGTTTAAGGTCTATGGTAATTTTATATGATGCCCATTTGCTGCATCAGATAAGTTGCATTGGTTGTTTGTGCTATTCCGTTGCGTTTTTTAAAATCAAAGGTTAGTTCCCCACTGGCCAATGCGCTTTCAAAACAAAAATTCTCAATGTCTCCCGGGTGTGCACCAGCTAATATTCCCAATTCTGTATCGTGCGTAGCGATAACCGTTAAGCAGGAATGACCGAGTATTTTTTTGATCAGCAAAGCTGTGCCATCGTGTTTGTCTTTTGAATTGGTTCCCCGCATTACTTCATCCAGTAATACCAAAGACGGAACGGGTTGATTCAGGGAGCGGATAATGGCCTGTAATGCTTTTAATTCTGCATAAAAATAGGAAGTGCTTTCAGAAAGCGAATCTATATGATGAAAAGAGGTCAGGAATTGCACGGGACGGAACACAAATGTTTTCGCAAATACAGGCGCACCGGTTTGTGCCAGGATCATATTCAGGCCGAGTGCACGCAGGAAGGTACTTTTGCCAGACATATTTGAACCCGTTATAAGATGTAATTTAGCCGGGTGACCGAGTTCGATATCGTTTACAACAGCTATTTTTTGGTTCATTAACGGATGGCCCATTCCATCTGCACGAATGAATAGTTCATTTTCTATGGGTTCAGGGAAAATAAATGCCGGGTGATTGTAGTGAAAAGTTGCCAGCGAGTTCAATGCTTCGATTTCTCCCATCGTATCAAACCATGTAGCTATATATGGCTGGTATTTTTTGTTCCAGTTGAGGTATGCCCGGGCACAAAGCAGGTCGAATAAGAACAGTCCATTGATAAAAATAGAAATACCGCTCACCCGCAGGTCGAATAAACTGCTCAGTCTTGCCAGCCTGTTAAAGGCGTATTCCGCTTCTGCGATCTCTTTTTGCTTTTTCTGTAAATACGCGTGTTCAAATTTTTCATCACTAATCAACCGGAAACAAATGGCATACCCGCCGTACAGGTAGCTGCGTTTTGAAATATGGTTATATAACTGCGATACTTTCTTAAAAATAAAAGACAAAAGTAATAGACCCAATATGATAATAGCCAGTGCCCATTGAATGTGCCCCACCCATATGGCATATGCCATAACCGCAAGCCCTGTTATGGGCCATGCAGTAGCCAGGAATGTCCAGCCCCGGTTTGTAAGAACGGCAAAATTATTTTCGCGGATACCGGACCGCAACTGTGGCAGCGCCTCCTCTTCTTCCAGTAATAAGGTATGCGCAAGTAGATTCTGCCGAAAAGCAAGCTTACCTGATAATTCACGGATGCCGGCCTGGTGATCCCTTATATCAGCAGGCGCGAGGAGGGGGGAACAAAGCCTTCTGCTTAATTGCTCTCTCCCGGTTTTACTGCCAGCGCGGTTGAGCAAATGAAACAAAGACTCTTTTCCAAAAATGCTGAGGTCAACCGTAAACCCTTTCTGTGGAGAATAGGACGTTCCATCATCCAGGAAAGATGCGTTTCCCCGGCCAATGCTTAGTTCATTTTCATTGATCTGTATCAATTGTTCTAAAAAACGGTTTCTTGCCTTTCGCTTACTGGCAAGGAAAACAAAGAATAAAAACCAGGGGATGGTGAGCAGCGCATACAGAAGGTCATTCGTATGAAATCTTTCTCTGAAAGCCGTGTAGAGGAACCACGCAAATGCGAGGAACAATAATAGTCGCAAAAAGCTGATGAAAGATAGTTGCCGGGTAATTGCCTGTTGTTCCTTTGTATATTCCCCGATCCGGTCAGTATAAACAGGGGCTGCGGTTTTATCCATGATCATTTATTATCGGTTGATCCCGTTAGGGAGGTACCATCTTCAATACTTACCTGGTAGATTTTAAGCGGTCGGCCAAAACGCCCGTCAAAAATGCCGCCAACCCTTTTAATCACCGTATCCACACTTTCTTTTCTAACCAGGTTGATGGTGCAACCACCAAAACCCCCACCCATCATCCTCGCGCCCAGTACAGCATCATCGCCAATAACCGCACTTACCAGCGCATCTGCTTCTTCACAGCTAACTTGATACAGAGAACTTAGTCCCTGGTGTGTTTCAAACATTTTTTTACCAAACGATACCATGTCATGCTTTTCAAGATCGGTACAGGCATCCTGCAACCGCTGTATCTCTTCCACAATGTACCGGCAACGTTTATAAACAATACTGTTGGGTTCGAGGCATTCATTCACCATTTCCATACCCGCATCGCGCAGGCTTTGCACCAGAGGATATTTTTGTTGTATCAGCCGGATACCCGTCTCACATTCCTGCCTCCGCAGATTATATTCGGTAGAAGCAAGCGAATGTTTTACACCTGTATCCATCAGAACCACCTGTATGTCTTTGGTATCAAAGGGCATATAGTCATATTCGAGTGAGCGGCAATCGAGTTTGATCACCTGTTCTTTCCTGCCGAACATACTGGCAAACTGGTCCATGATACCACATTGCAACCCTACAAAATCATTTTCCGCCTTCTGCGACAACTGTACCATGGTTTTGAGCGATAACTCCAACGCAAACAAAGTATTCAGTGCAAATGCTGCTGCGCACTCAACCGCGGCCGAAGAAGACAGGCCTGCACCCAAGGGTACATCACCTGCTATCACAGCATTAAAGCCTTGTAGCTGGTAGCCATTTTTCTGCAACTGATCAACCACCCCCAATACATAATTGGGCCAATGCTTATCTGTGTAAGTAAGTGCATCAAGTGATATCGTGAATTTTTCGT
>JANXRX010000276.1 GCA_025352905.1 Bacteroidota bacterium
TGCGCGGCTGTCGAAAGCAAGTGCAGCGGTACTGTTGGCAGCGATGATCTTGCCGAGTGTAGACAGCTGGTTCCGGGTTACTTCCCTGAAAGTAAAGTATTCGTAAATAAAATAAGATGCATAGGTGAGAAAAAGAACCACACTGCAGGTCAGTAGTATGACCCGCATGAGCTTTCTTTTTATCGGTTCATTTGTCCTCTTCATTTCTGTTGGCTCTTTGGATCAAAAATATCTGCAACCCTGAGAAGCTTGGAACTGATAGAGAGATCGGCGGTTTTTGCCGCTTCAGGATTTATCTGGAGCCTTATCTTACTACTTTCCGTAAACAACCGGATCATGCCACCCATCTTCATAAAATTATCCGCGTCGCTTACAGTAAGAATAGTACGCGGCCCGGTGGCGATAAACTCTTTTATCCGGTCGGGATCGTTTGAATTGATGAATAAAATATGGCAGTTTTTCACATCTTTCAATTCATGGTACCGTTGTACGATTAGCTGGTGACCGCCTATTTTCTCGCCCGAAACCGTTTCATCTATAAAATTGCCAAAAGGGTCATCACCCAATATTCCTATTACAAAAGGAGAGGTAGGGCTATTGAAAGCTGATGCAGGCCATTCTACAAATTGTGTGAAGTTGAAAAGAAAGACCGCTTTTACCTTATACTCCCTGGCAGCATTTGACTGGGCGTGCAATGATCCGGCCAATAACAGGCAAACACATAGCATCCCGGTTAAGGCAACGAGGCGTTGTGGAATGGTGATATGTTGTTTCCTGTTTCTCAAAACCGGTAACTGAGTTTAGCTGACATATTCATGGGAACCTGGCGCGATCCGAATTCGGTATGGTACATGCCTCCGAGGTTCTGGCCCATAACAGAAAAAATGAATTTTTTATCTTCCCAGGCAAGCCGTACATCAAAAGTGGCGTATGGCGCTACACGGGTGGTATTGACCAACTGACTTGCGATCAGGTCAACATAGCGGCCCGTAACATCAAACTGCCAGTGCCTGTTGAGGTTCATGATCGATTGAAACATCGCCTGGTTATTGGGATCCAACGCTTCAACGGCGCTGGATGTGGTGATTACGTTCGGCGACTTATAGGTGAATTTTTTGTCCATATACGTATAACCCGTACGTATTCTCCACCAGTCATTCGCAATAATATTGGCTGATAATTCAACCCCCCAGTAATTCGCTCTCTGGTCGTTCGCGAATATGAAAGTAGTGGGTGGATTTGGATTGTAGTTGATGCTTCTAAGATTGTCATACCGGTTATAAAATGCCGCAAGTGATAATAATACCCTTTCTACAGGCCTTACCCGGTAACCCAGTTCATAAGCGATCACATTCTCAGAATTAAAGGCCCTGTTAGGCGTGGAGAGGGCTGTTGTTAGTTCATCCGTTTCAAAACGGCTCGGCGTTCTTACTGCGCGCGATACTGCGGCCCATATGGTATGCATCTGTGTGGGCGTCCATGCCATCCTTGCACTCGGTTGCAGTTCAAACCCCGAATAATCATTGTATAAGAGTTTGGTACCAAGGGTAAGTTCCAGTTTGCGTGGTACCAGGCTTAGCTGGTCCTGCACAAATGTATTTACCAGGTTCAGGTTCCTGTCGGCCGGCATAAAACTGATGGTGGGGCTGTTGCGTACATCATCATTCATAAAACGGTAGCCGACCCCCGAGAGTATGGTATTGCGGCTATTTAAACGGAAACGGTACTGTACATCTATATCATAGGTATTTAACTGGTCCCTGAACTTTTGTAGGGTCAGGTTTTTCCAGGTCCTGTCGTAATAGGCCTGTACGATCAGTTCCGAATTTTCAGAATAGGTATGTACCCAGCGTGTGGTCAGGTTCTGGCCATTTTCCTGCGAGCTGGTGGGGTTATCTTCACTGCCGCCATACAGGTCGGCGTGAACAGACAAAGTATTGTTGGCGGATGGATAATAATCCATCCGGAACCCGCCCTGTGTCATGTTCCACTGATCGTTGGCATCGATCCCCGTTCTTAGTTTCATACTGCCCTGGTCAAAACGTTGCCCATACACACGCAGGTACAGGTTGGAATCGAGCCTGGTTCCATAACGAACAGCCATATGATCATGTAAGTAGGAGCCGATAGTGCCTGTTGCATAATAACCCTGGGTTTCCCTGGCACTTTTTGTCATTACATTCACCACACCATTTACGGCATTGGCTCCCCATAAGGTTCCACCGGGACCGCTCACCACTTCTACCCGATCGATATCTTCCAGCATTACATTCTGTACATCCCAGAATACGCCACCGAAAAGGGGGGTATATACGGAGCGCCCGTCTATCATCACCAGTAATTTATTAGAAAGGGTATTATTGGAAAGAGTTGCCCCATTGAATCCCCGGGCCGAGATGGACCAGTCGTGCGAGTTTGTTTTCCCTACCTGCAGGTTAGAGGCGAGGCGGAGGGCCTCGGGTAAACTGGTAACGGTTGACCTGTATATATCATCGCGTGTAATGACCTGGATAGCCGAAGCTACTTCGGTTAGCTTTTCGGGCGCCTTGGATACAGAGATAACTTCAATATTCATCAGTTCCTCTACTGACAATTTTTTGAGTTCTATCGTTGATTGGGCAGAAACGGATAAGGTAATGGCGGAAAAACCAATACAAACGCCTACAAGGACGATCTTCTTTTGCAAAGCAAAATGATATAGTGGTTTGCGGATAGCCTGTAGCCCGTAAATGGTACGGATACATCTTCGCAGATAAGACGTGTAATGCGCCAGTCCGCCGGTGTTAAGCAGTTTTGCATCATTTTTTTTCATAAAATGATTTTAAATTTTGGTTTGGTCTAACCCTATAGCAGTTACCCGCTATGCATTAATTGACCCTAAAGTGTGTATTATTTTCCACACTTTTTGTTGAGTCAATACTGAACCCGGCTATTTCCTGGCAATTATGCGAATCACTACTCAATGTTAAGTAATATATCACCTATTTACCACAAACACAGGCTGATCCACTTATGTAGGGCAAGAACTGTGCTAAGTGTTAATATTTATGGATCAGCGATTTCTACAGTTCCACATTTTTTTCTCTTTTGAAAGAATGATGTACGGTCAAACTACTGGTACGGTTTTAGTAACTGTGTCTAAGGCAAAATGCCATTATTTAAAACCGATCAACTATGAAAAAGTTATTATTAGCTGTACTGGGTGCAGGTCTTACCATCAGTGCTATGTCGCAGACAACGGAAATTCCCCGTAAAGACATCGTTAAAAAAGACGAAAAACAAGAACTGCGTCATGATATCCGTGTAAAACGTGCACACAAGAAAGCAGCAGTACGTGATCTTGCCCATTTAAAGATCAAGAAAGCCGGCAAACAACAGGATGTAGTGAATGCCAAGAGAAAAGAAATTCACCAGGATACTAAAGATCTCCGTGCGGTAGGTGTAAAACATCCAACTCACCAGGCAAAAAAAGTGATCCGTAAAGAAGAAGAGCACGCTAATTAGTAACGGCAGCGGCAGTAAAAATCCAATTTATTAAATTATGTATTTTATGAAAAAGCTAAATTATGGAAAGATCCTCGGGTTCTTTCTTGTGGGCGCATGTATGGTGGTTGGCAGTTCTTCCTGTACCAAAGATGATGGTGCATTAAGTGTAAGTGCAACGGCAAATATTATGATCGTAAACGGAGCTGAAGGTTCTGCTCCACAGGATTATTATTCCGATACATCAAAAGTAAACGCTACGGCTGTTGCCTATGCGCAGAACAGTGGTTATACCGCTACCAAGGCAGGAAGCCACCAGGGACAGTTCCGGAATTCAGGTACCACAACGGCAACAGCAACGGGTAGTGTTGTATTTGAATCAGGAAAGAATTATACAGTTTACTTCGGTGGTTCGGCCAGTTCATCTTCGACCACTTACAGTGAAGATGATATGAGCGCTCCTCCTTCAGGTAAAGCAAAAGTGCGGTTTATTAATTTGAGTTCCGCTGCGGCTACGGCAGTTGACTTTGGTGTCACCGGCAGTACTAAAATCGTTTCGGGTCTTGCTTATCAAACTGCCTCTGCTTACCAGACAGTTGATGCGAATACTTCGTTTTCATTTTACCTTGCCGGTTCTTCTACGGCTGCCTTAACGATACCCACGACGGTGCAGGCAGGTAAAATTTATACGATATTTATTTCCGGGTCTACCACCGCTACCCTTTCTTATCATGTGATCGCACAGAATTAATTAAGTTATCGGTGTACCGGAAGTAATAAAAAAAAGAAGGCCGCAGATAGTATCTGCGGCTTTGTTATATAGTTAGATCAATGAAAGAGATCGTTTTAACCGCGGTATGAAAAGCAATACTTGCCTGGTAACTTTCTTTACACGTAAAACTGCTTATCTGCCAGTCGTTTCCCGATCCGATCACGTGATCTTCTATTTGATAATTACCATCAAGGGAAGGAACCAGGGGGAGCCGGTCATGTATTCCTTTGCCTGTTGCCTTGAGCAATGCTTCTTTCCGTGTCCATAACAGGTAAAAAGTGGCCCTGGGGTCCACCGCTTCCCGGATCCTGTTTATTTCATTTTCAGTAAAACACTTTTCAAGAATTTCCGCATAGCTGAAAGGGTTCTGTATTTTTTCAACATCAATCCCGATCTCATTACCTGAAAAAGCGATGAGTACGCTATCATCTGCGTGTGTTATATTAAAGAAGAGGTTCTCAGCCCCGGGGTTTTGCCAGGAAGGTTTCTGTGTATTACCGGCCCTGAAAGAAGCAGGTGATTGCTGTAAATACCTGCCTGTTAAAAAACGCAATCCTCCGCGTGACGATGCAAACCGCTGCCGTGCCACCTGATCGCGGAACCGGGTCATTTTTTCCTTTTCTTCCGGTACCAGCCATTTAGTGAGTTGCTCAAAAAAAATAGGAACCTGTATGTGCCAGATATCAATTGTATTGCCGGGTTGCGCAAATGAATGTGATGAAATATTTTTCCAGGAAACGGGTTCGAGCTGGTTGATGAAGATCTCAGGCATATGCTATGTC
>JANXRX010000279.1 GCA_025352905.1 Bacteroidota bacterium
CGGGTACGTTCCTTTTTTTTGGTGCTGCCGGTAAGCAGGGCCAGTTCAACAGGCAGTTCTTTCAGCAGTTTACCCAGGCTGTTATAATGCTGTTGCGCCAGGATCTCGGTGGGCGCCATAAAACAACTCTGGTAACCGTTATCTGCCGCAAGCAACATGCTGAGCAGGGCCACGATGGTTTTGCCACTGCCCACATCGCCCTGTAATAACAGGTACACATCTTACCGCAATATTCATTTCCCCTCCTCGCCCGAATTGTACAGGCAGGCTGTTGAACGGCTTAAATTCGAAGAATTTTTTATCGCACAGGTCAGGCTTAACCTTGTACGCCTGCAAAGACATACCGTAAGCAAAGGCGTAGTGTTTGAAAAAGTAGGCGGGCTGTTCAATACCCTGTATGCCAAATACCTTCCTTTCGAATTAACCGGCGCACAAAAAAGAGTATTGAAAGAGATCCGCACCGATACCGGCCGCGGCCACCAGATGAACCGGTTATTACAGGGCGATGTGGGTAGTGGCAAAACCATTGTGGCCCTGCTCAGCATGTTGCTTGCAGCCGATAATGGATACCAGAGTTGTTTTATGGCGCCTACCGAGATCCTGGCGCAACAGCATTATAACAGCCTGGGTAAACTGCTGAAAGAACTGCCTGTTGAACTGGCCCTGCTTACCGGCAGCACCAAAAAAAAGGAACGTACCCGGATCTTACAGGGCCTCCTCGATGATACCATTCACTTTGTAGTAGGCACACATGCCGTGATAGAAGATATTGTACAATTCAAAAACCTCGGCCTGGTGATCGTTGATGAGCAGCACCGTTTTGGTGTGGCACAAAGGGCCAGGTTATGGGAAAAAGCCGCGGTTCCGCCACATATACTGGTGATGACGGCCACACCGATACCAAGAACGCTTGCAATGACGGCTTATGGCGACCTGGATTACAGTATCATGGATGAGCTGCCGCCCGGAAGGCAACCCATCACTACCGTTCACCGTTATGAAACAGCCAGGGCCCGGGTAATGGATTTTGTGCGCACGGAGATAGACAAAGGCAGGCAGGTATATTTTATCTATCCATTGATTGAAGAGAGTGTGAAACTAAGCTACGAGGATCTGATGCAGGGGTATGAACAGGTCAAAAGCTTTTTCCCGGAGCCCAAATTCAGGATCAGCATGGTTCATGGGCGCCAAACCGCCCCGCAGAAAGAGACCAATATGCAGCGGTTTGTCAGCGGTGATACGCAGATCATGGTGAGCACCACGGTAATTGAAGTGGGGGTTGATGTACCTAATGCCTCGGTAATGGTGATAGAAAGCGCTGAAAAATTCGGTTTATCCCAGTTGCATCAGTTACGGGGAAGGGTAGGAAGGGGATCGGAAAAAAGTTTTTGCATATTATTAACGGGTGTCAAAGCAAGCAAAGAAGCCCGGGAACGTATCCATATTATGTGCGCAACCAACGATGGATTCAAAATAGCCGAAAAGGACCTTGAACTGAGGGGACCGGGCGATATCGAGGGCACCCGGCAAAGCGGGGCGCTCAATTTTAAGATAGCGAGCATTGTAAATGACAAGGTTTTACTTGAAAAAGCCAGGAATGAGGCCGAAAAGCTGGTAGAAGCAGATACAAACCTGAATATGGCAGAGAATTTGCCGTTAAAACAGTTCCTGGGAATGCAAAAAGGCAGGAACGGCTGGAGTAAGATCTCCTGAAACGAACTTTAGCCGTCTTAAAAACGTAGATAATTCGTAACTTTTTAAAAAAATAGATTGATAAGCTGTAGAAAGATAGGGTACCTGCTCGCTTGTTTTCTTTTCTGTATAAACGCCTTTTCCCAGGACTATCTGCAGTTCATAGAAAATAAGGGTCAGTGGGATGCAAAGATCCGGTATAAGGGAGAAATCTCCACCGGGGCATTTGTGCTGCAGGCCACCGGCTACAGGGTACTTATGCATAATAAAGAGGACCTTAACCGCCTCGGTCAATCAGTACATGCCACTGCTTACAGTTCGGGTATGACGGCCAACGCATCTACCGGCATCAAAGAAACATCAGTTCCGGCCGGCAATCCTACCGATAGTTCCATCCTGCTGCGTTCCCATGTATACGAAATGCGGTTCCTGAACGCTAATAAGGATCCGGTGATCATTCCCGACAAACCGCTTGATACCTATTCCAATTATTTTATCGGGAACGACTCAACCAAATGGGCCAGCAACTGCAAGACCTTCCAGGCGATTACCTATAAAAATGTATATCCCAATATCGATGTCAGGTATTATACCTCAGGCGGGTTATTGAAATATGACTTTATTATACACCCCGGCGGCAATGTGACTGATATCGCGATGTATTTTGACGGGGTGGAAAGCCTGAAACTAAAAGAAGGATCACTGATTGTCAAGACCTCTGTAGACGAGGTAAAAGAGCTG
>JANXRX010000045.1 GCA_025352905.1 Bacteroidota bacterium
CTTCCCACTCTCGATGTCGATCCCTCACAAATGAGACAGCTTTTTCAGAATTTGATTGCGAATGCGCTTAAATTTCATCGCAAGGGCGTTCCACCCGTCGTAAAAATAGGCGCTGAAATGTCAAAAAACCATTGCACTCTATCGATCGCCGATAACGGGATCGGATTTGAAGAACAATATAGTAAGATCATATTTTCCATGTTTCAACGCCTGCACGGTAAACAGGATTATGCCGGCACAGGTATCGGGCTGGCTTTGTGTAAGAAGATCGTCGAAAACCATCACGGGATGATTACCGCAACCGGTAAACCCGGCCAGGGCGCCATATTTAATGTGTATCTGCCTGTTGCTTGATTCCCGGCATGATTATTACAGCTAATCCTGTAACCATTTATCCTTACCCATTTTATCCCTTTACAACTACAATCCAAACCTATGCCATCCCCAAAAAAAAAACCGATTGATCAAAAATCAGCAGACCTGAAACCTGATACGGAAAATCCGGAAGGACAGTTTATGACAACCAACACGGGTACCCGGATAAATGATGACCAGAACTCATTAAAAGCAGGGGAGCGGGGTAGTACCCTGCTCGAAGATTTTATCCTTCGCGAAAAGATCACGCATTTTGATCATGAACGTATCCCGGAAAGGATAGTGCACGCCCGGGGTTCCGCCGCACACGGTTTTTTTGAATTGTACAAGCCGCTTGGTAAATATTCAAAGGCGCGGTTTTTAAATGACACGAAAATAAAAACACCGGTGTTTGTGCGTTTCTCAACCGTTGCCGGCTCAAGAGGTTCAACCGACCTGGCACGGGATGTTCGGGGTTTTGCTGTGAAGTTCTATACACAGGAGGGTAATTTTGACCTGGTGGGCAACAATATGCCAGTCTTTTTTATACAGGATGCTATGAAGTTCCCCGACCTGATCCATGCGGTTAAACCCGAGCCGCATAATGAAATGCCACAAGCAGCTTCTGCGCATGATACATTCTGGGATTTTATATCGCTGATGCCCGAATCTGCACATATGATCATGTGGGCCATGAGCGACCGCGCCATACCGCGCAGCCTGCGGATGATGGAAGGTTTTGGCGTTCATACGTTCCGGCTGATCAATGAAAAGGGAGAATCCTGTTTTGTAAAATTTCACTGGAAGCCTTTGCTGGGTATGCATAGCGTTGCCTGGGATGAGGCACAGAATATTTCGGGAAAAGATCCTGATTTTCACCGCCGCGATCTATGGGAAGCCATCGAATCGGGCAATTTCCCCGAATGGGAATTTGGTGTACAGATCATCCCTGAAAAAGATGAACACAAATACGAATTTGACCTGCTTGATCCAACCAAACTGGTGCCTGAAGAACTGGTGCCTGTGCAACGTATCGGCAAATTAACGCTGAACCGAAACCCTGATAACTTTTTTGCCGAGACCGAGCAGGTAGCTTTTCATGTAGGCAGTATTGTGCCGGGAATTGATTTTACCAATGATCCATTACTGCAGGGACGGCTGTTCTCGTATACCGATACCCAACTCATACGCCTGGGAGGACCAAATTTTCACGAGATCCCGATCAATCGCCCCGTGGTACCGGTTCACAATAACCAGCGCGACGGGCATATGCGCCAGACGATCAACGAGGGACAAACCAGTTACCATCCCAATTCATTGGGCGGCGGCTGTCCGTTCCAGGCAAAAATGAAAGAAGGGGGCTTTACGTCTCATGCCGAAAGGATCGATGCCAAAAAAATACGCGAGCGCAGCAAAAGTTTTCTCGATCATTTTAGCCAGGCAACCCTGTTTTTTAACAGCCAGTCAGCACCCGAACAGGATCATATCGTAAACGCGCTGAGTTTTGAATTAAGTAATGTGAATGTACCCGCTATCCGTGAGCGTATGCTGGGCATACTCTCAAAAATAGACAAAGGACTTGCCCAAAAAGTTTCTGCCAATATTGGAGTAGCCGTGCCGAAGAAAACGGGCCAGTTAAATTTCAGTGTGCCTGCTGATGCCGATCCAAAATCGTATGATTCAGTGATCGCAAAAAGTTCACTCGAAAAATCACCGGCCCTGAGTATGGTCAATACCGTAAAGAATTCCATTAAAACACGTAAGATCGCGCTGCTGGTTGCAGATGGGGTGAGCGCTTCATCGGTTATGGCAATAAAAAAAGCAGTGGAAGCTGCAGGGGCCAGAACAGAACTTATAGCGCCAAAATTAGGCGCAATTAAAACAGACGGGAAACAGGATCTTCAGGCCGACAAACGTCTTGCCAATGCCGCTTCCGTGTTGTATGATGCCGTATATGTGCCGGGAGGCAAAAAAAGTATTGACGCTTTATGCGCAGAAGCCGATGCCGTCCATTTCCTCAATGAAGCATGTAAACATTGCAAGGCAATTGGTGCGGATACAGATGCAGAGGCGCTACTTGAACTGGGTTATTTTGCCGGCCTGATCGGTAAAGATCCCGGTATTGTTGTGGGCAGGAAAAATAACGTGAAAACCTTTATTGAAGCAGCGGGCCAACACCGTTTCTGGGAAAGAGAAAAGCCACGGAAAGTACCGGCCTAATCCTTTTTATTTGAAATTATTGGGAGAGGCGCATCTTTTCCAGTATTCCATAATCACACTGATCGTTTTTTCAGTCTCATCGAAAGAAGATTGTTTTACGAAAAAACCCTGCACAGACAGGCTATAGGCTTTAATAACAGCATCCTGTGAAATAGCGGTTGAGAAAAAGAGGTAGGGTATACATCGTAACTGGAGTTTTGCATCCATCTTTATTTTATCCCGGAGGGCAAACCCATTTAGTTTTGGCATGTTGATATCCGACAAAATTAAAAACGGGATGATATCTGATTCACTCAGAAAGTCAAGCGCCTTTTGCCCGTCTGCAAAAAAGCACAACTTATTTGGATACCCGAGTTTGGTAAATATCCTGTTAAGAATCAGTTCATCGTCCAGATCGTCTTCTATAATGATAATTGGTCCGCTCGTGTTCATAGCGTAATGTACTAAATTGAAGGTAAATACTTTTTAATATATTATGCCTTTGCTATGTCGGAATAGACTGAGGCATGATTTTTTTACAAGTACCTGTATGGAAACCATACTGATACCTCAGCAAAAAGAAGGAAAACACAACGACCTTTATTTCTCTGCGGATTTTGCTACACGCGATGAAGCAGTAGATTGTTTTAAACGCGCATATAAACGCCTCCTTAACCCAAAGGTCTGGCATGAACTGGGCGGTATCTTCAGCGGTGAATTTGTATTGGTAGATGAGACTGGTAACCAACCACACAGGCTGGCGCAACTGGGAGATATTTACCGGATTGATCTGCCCGGCCCGGGTACAAGCGCGGGAAACGGGTATGACTGGGTGCGTATAGATGCCATAGATGATCGCTCGGACGAAACAGGGGAGGAGGAATTATTTTCGCTGCGGGTGGCTCCCACTTTTAATCCATCCCATGCCACACCTGTTACGGCCCATTTTTTTAAGCCGGGGGCATCCTCAACTTTTGTTGTTAGCAGAACCGGCAACCAGGTAAAGGCCGGATACCATGGCAGAAATGAAGTTCCTAATAATGATACAGTGAGCACGATCGACAATCTGCGCAATTCGATGATGGGAACAGCAGCTCTGGCCGGTCTTTCCGAAATCCAGTGGTCATCGATGATGGAAGCTTTATTGAAGCCGGAACTTGGTGGCTGATGGTAACTCTAATTCACATAGTATATATAAGATAAAACCCGTCTGCTGTCAGCCGGGTTTTATCATTTTAAAGAGTCATTTATTTGCCTTTTGAAGAGATGGCTTTTCCGCCACCTTTTGTATTGGAACCAAAGGTAGTTGCCTTACCAGGTGTCTTACCCGCCTTGGTTTTGGCATCATCGCCTTTTTTACCGGTTTGACCCTGGGACTGTTTTTTCGAATTTACTGGCATGGTCATAAGATTTAAATGAGTAATACATAAAGAGATAAAAAAACAATGCCATGATTTATATAAGGGAGGTGGTACCTAAAGCCGTAAGCATCAGCAGGCGCTAAGACGGGAAGGGGATTACCATTTTTAAAGTTTATCTTGCTGCTATGAATAAGATAGGCCCGATTATAGTAATTGAAGATGATATTGACGACCAGCAGATGCTGGTGGAGATCTTTAAGAAACTGGGGTATTTGAATGAGATCAGGTACTTTACTGATGGCAACCTGGCGCTTGAATACCTGAACAAGACGGATATTCATCCTTTTTTGATACTGTCGGATATTAATATGCCTAAGATCAATGGTTTTGAGTTAAGAAATAAAGTGTTTACCAATCAGCAACTGCAAACAAAATGCATTCCCTACCTCTTCTTTACCACGGCAGCAGATAAAAAATCGGTGGTAGATGCCTATGCACTATCTGTGCAGGGATTTTTTAAAAAACCAAGTTCCATGAAAGGGCTCGAAAATACGATCTTTAAGATTATTGAATATTGGACAGAGTGTATTGCGCCAAATGAATATGAATGATCAGATAGCCTGCCCCGTTCTGACAACCCGTCTTTTCAAAGAAATTTCCTGCTATATTTGACCGTGCGTTTGGATCGTGTATAAAGGAACTATTGATCTAAACCAAACTCAATGACTGCTGCCACTGCCCCGGCTACCAAACACCGTATTGAATCCATTGATATATTGCGCGGCTTCGTAATGCTGATCATGGCCATTGATCATGTGCGGGATGTAATGCATTTGGGAACGCCTGAACCCACGGATCTTACGGTAACTACGCCTATTTTATTTTTCACCCGCTGGATCACCCATTTTTGTGCCCCTACCTTTGTATTGTTAAGCGGTGTTTCGGCTTTTATAGCCGGTACGCGGCGAACCAAATCGCAGCTAAGTAACTTTTTACTCAAACGCGGGATCTGGCTTGTGGCAGTCGAAGTTATTGTGATCAATTTTGCCATGACACTCAATCCCCTGCATAACGTGATCATACTCCAGGTGATCTGGGCCATTGGCGCCAGTATGATCTTATTGGGGTTACTGGTAAGAATAAAAGCTTCCTTAACATTGATAGGCGCCATTGGCGTGATTATATTTTTTGGCCATAACGTGTTGGATATCCTGAACCCGGGCGCCATCGGAAACACCTTTGCCTGGAAATTATTGCTATCCGCTACCGGGTTCAACGGCTTTATCGCTATCAATCACAATCATTTTCTCGTTATAGCTTATGCACTTTTACCGTGGACAGGTATTATGCTGATCGGGTATGTGTTTGGATCATTGTATAACAGCGCTGTTACAGCCATTACCAGAAGAAAGACCTTATTACTCTCCGGGATAGGATTATTGCTGGTTTTTTTTGTGTTCCGCGCCTTTAATATTTATGGCGACCCATCACCATGGGCGGTTCAAAAAACAATTCCACTAAGTATTATTTCGTTTTTCAATGTTTCCAAATATCCGCCTTCCTTACTCTATGGCAGCATGACAATCGGCACGGCGCTGGTGCTCCTTTCCCTGATCGAAAACTGGAAGAGCCGCTTTACCTCTATTGTTATCGTTTATGGCAATGTGCCGTTCTTTTATTATGTATGTCACTGGTTCCTGATCCAGTTTATACATATCATCCTGTTTTTTGCCATGGGCTTTACTACCAGCCAGATCATTTCGCCCAATAATCCCTTCTTCTTTAGCGCCGATAATTTCGGGGTTAACCTGGCAGGGGTCTATGGCATCTGGATACTGGTGATTTTCCTGCTATACTGGCCCTGCCGGTGGTTTAGTAAATACAAAAAAACACACCACCAATGGTGGTTAAGCTATCTCTGAGCGATATCCCGCCCCGCAATTTGTCTTTGCTAAAATAATTTTGGGAACTTTTAAGTTACTTATATATTGAGTAATCTAAAAGTTACTCATTATCGGCAGGGAACGGCATTGCACTTTAAAAAAAGATGGCTTTACAGAGTTGCGGGGTTTTATAGATTATTTTGATAAGTTCTGGTCAGCAAAATGCAAAAAATTAGAAGCCATTTTGCATAACAAAACAAAGAATTAAAGATAGGGCGCGGTCAATAATTACCATACTAAACAGGAACCCGGGCCCTGATCTCACATCCATTTCCTGCACTGGAATCGATAGCAAAATTACCGGAAAACAATTGCACGCGTCGGTTCATATTAGCCAGCCCGATCCCGCCCTTTCCCGATTTTGCATCAAAACCAACACCATTGTCTTCTACCTTCATTTGAAGAACCTGGTCAGTAATGGTAACGCTTACTTTTATTTTTGTTGCCTTTGCGTGTTTTGAAATATTTCTCAATTGCTCCTGCAGGATCCGGTATAAATTCAACTGCAGGTCGCGATGTAAAGGATAGCCTTGCAATTGCTTATCAAAATTCAATGAAACCTCGTATTTTTTTTCCGTATTGAAACTCATGAGTAACTGATGAAAAGCATCCCCTAAACTCGCATCATCAAAGAAGGCCGGTGCCAGGCGATGCGATAGATTACGTATTTCATCAGACGCCAAAATTATATACCGGAGCGTACTATCATACAGTTCTTCAGATGCAGGGGGCAATGTTTTCCTGATCATCCCTAAGAATATCTGGGATGTGGCCAGTATCTGGCATATATTATCGTGGAGCTCACCGCCTATCTCATACCTTTCCTCTTCCTGCGCTTTTATCGCAGCCTTGGCCAATTTTTGTTCGTACAGATTTTTTTCGGTTACATCTATCGCGATCATTAATATTTTCTTTTCGCCATTTGACATTAAGGGAATACTGGAAACTTCAATATCCATCAGCTCTCCTGATTTTTTCTGATATCTTTTCCCCCGCATAAAAGCAGCATTTTGATGTGAATCGTCCGCCAGTGCATCTCCCGGGTAAATATCCGCTATGGTCATACCCGAAAACTCCTCTTCACTGTATCCGTAATTGTCAATACAGGCTTTGTTTACCTGTACAAACCGCGCTGTTTCATCGTCGATCACCCACATGGGGGCGGGGCTGAGGTCAAACAATTGCCGGTAATTCGCCTCCGATTGCCTTATTTTTTCTTCCACGAACTTGCGTTCTGTAATATCACGCACAATGGAGATAGCGCCGGATGCATCCGGAAGCATTTGCCTGCTTATTTCAACCTCAACAATGGTCCCGTCTTTTCGCAGCAAGCCCCTTTCGTCTACCAGTGATTTTTTTTTCCGTAAAACATCCCATATTTCGGGCACATGCTGTCTTACTTCTTTTGGATGAAGCTCTAATACGGATTTACCTATCAGTTCTTCTTTGGTATAAAAAAGCAGCCGGCTGGCACTTTTGTTTACGTCAAAGATCACCCCGGCATCTGTAACCATAAAAATTGCATCGGCAGCATGGTCAACCAATGAGCGGAAATTCGTTTCACTTTTTTGCAGATCTGCCTTCGCTTTCGTTTTTTCCGTAATATCTGTAGCGAGTGACAGGATCGCTTTATGACCCTTATAAACGATCTGGTGCGAATAAATCTCCATTTGCATCTCTTCCCCGTTTTTTTTCAAGTGCGTCCATACAGCCGCTGGTGGAGGTTCATTGCTGCGCAGCATTTTTTGCGCAAATGCCCTGATGTTTTCATGATCTTCCTCTGGCCGGTACCGCGTAACCGGCATATTGGCCCATTCTTCCTTATCGTAACCGTATTTCTCGATTACTATATCATTTACTTCCAATACACACATATTCTCAATATCCCAGATAATCGTACAGGCAGGGCTATTTTGAAAGAGGTGCCGGTACTGTTCTTCCGATTCTTTTATTTTACGATGGCTGAACTTAAGTTCCTTAATGAATTTGCGGGTGTCGCCGATGATCAGGACCCCCAGCACAGCCGCGATCAGTAAAGAGATAAAAATAAGAAGGAATAATTTTTTTTCAGTGGAGCTGTATAGCTGATCATTAGCTTCATAAAGTTCATCGCTTACCCGTATCTGTAACTGCGCAAGACGGTTTATGTTTGTGACAACAGGATCAATGGCCGCATAAATATTTTCTTTACCTATTTTATCAGGCACACCGGATTCCAGGTCTTGTATTTTTTGGTTCAGATCGCTGATCGCCTTATCAGCCTGCTCTTTTAAAAGGCTTGTTTGCTTAACCAACTGTG
>JANXRX010000050.1 GCA_025352905.1 Bacteroidota bacterium
GCTGGTGCGGGCGGAGGCGGGTTTTTAATGAGCTATGTGCCGAAAGAAAAGCAGGAGGGATACCGGAACGCCATGTCTGCCTATCACGAATTACAATACCAGTTTGACCCCATGGGTACCCGTATTTTGCTGAATGTCATTTCTGGTGCCGTGTAACTTGATTACCTGAATCAATACTTATTATGAAAGCATTTCTGCTTGCGGCAGGTTTGGGTACCCGGTTACAACCCTTAACCGATCATATTCCTAAATGTCTTGTAACCATCAACGGAAGGCCATTGATAGACTGGTGGTACGATGCGATGAAGCGCGGAGGTGTGCATGAAGTACTTGTAAACCTGCATCATTTACCTGAACTGGTGGTGGAACATATCAGCCGGCTGAATACGGATATTAAAACTGTTTTTTTCAAAGAAGAAAACCTGCTTGGCAGCGCGGGCACCTTACTGGCAAATGCAGATTTTGTGAAAGAGGAAAAAAATTTCTTTATTATTTATGGCGACAATCTTACTTCATTATCACTTCCGGATTTCAAGAATTTTCATGAAGCCCAGAACCACCCGCTGAGTATGGCATTGTTCAGAAGTAGCAGGCCCGAACACTGCGGGATCGCTGAAATGAACAACACAGACACTATTATTGATTTTGTTGAAAAGCCCCAACAGCCGCGGTCCAACCTGGCCAATGCCGGAATTTATATTGCATCGCCGGCGGTGATCGAAAACATTCCAGACAAACTGCCTTGTGATATTGGCTTTGATCTGCTGCCTCTGCTGGTTAACCGGATGAGTGGATGGATTACCAATGACTACCTGATAGATATCGGTACGCATGAGAACCTCGAAAAAGCCAGGAAGGAATGGCCGGAGGTTATTAGTCAAATGAAAATGAGGTGAGGACTTGATTTTCGAATTTTAAAATTCTTTCCTCGATTTTATCACTTTCGCCGGCACCCCTGCTGCAATGCTATACGGGGGAATATCTTTGGTTACTACGCTGCCTGCTGCGATAACACAACCCTGGCCAATAGTTACGCCCGCGAGTATGATCACATTTGCGGCTATCCAGCAATCGTCTTCGATCTTTACAAATTCTTTCTGAACACCCTGTTCTTTTAACAGGATGTCAGGATGATCAAAGCGGTGGTTTTCCGCGTAGATACTTACACGGGGTGAGATCATTACATTGTTGCCAATCTCTATATAACCCGAACAGCCGATATAAGAATAGGCCCCGATATTAGAGTTGTTACCGATCTTTAACCCTTCGCCAATATCACCGCCATATATATTTGAAGGGCGTATGATAGCGAACTTGCCAACGGTTACCCTTTCGCCGAAAATGATCTTTTGCGTAGTCAGGCAATTGATCTCGGCATGATCTTCTACGATAAGGTCCTTTCCTGCTTCCAGGTAACGGGCATAACGGATGGATACGCCACTGCCTATCAGCACCAAACCGGAAGCTTTGGAGAAGAACAGGCGCTCATAACATCCCCGCAGGAAAAACAGGGACAACCTGCACAGCGTGATCGCTTTATCTGTGGCAGACCAGTTTCCGCGAAAGCGTGAATAGATATTTTGCAAAAAATTGATTTGGCTACCGTTTATGGATAATGAGATTAAAATACCTGCAAATATTCCCCTTTTCTGCTTACCTGCCCTGTTTTTCACCAGATTTTAATTGCTGATCGGTTGCCGTTTGGAAGACCTGTTTTAGCTGGGCCGCGGTTTTCTCCCACGAAAAAAAGCGGGTCCTTATATTCATCCTGGCAACCATTTCCTGTCGTAACCCGTTATTTTCAAGCAACAATTTCATTGTATGAAATAATTCATCTGCGTTAGCAGGATCAAAAGAAACAGCCGCATCACCGGCAATCTCGGGTAAGCAGGAATTATCAGCAATAATGACCGGTAAACCGTATGAAAAAGCTTCCAACACCGGGATGCCAAATCCTTCATTTATAGAAGGGAAGACATACAGTTTTGCATTTTTATAGAACAGGTCCAGTATCTCATTACTTACATATCCCGGCATAAAAACATGGCCCTGCAGTTTTTTATCCTGGATCAACTCCCTGAGAGCGACACTGTCATCCATGTTTTTTTTCGGACTGGCCTGGCCAATCAGGACCAGTGTAAGATCCGGGTGTTCCCCGTTTACCAGTTTTTCAAAAGCATTAATGAATACCGGGAGGTTCTTTCTTTTTTCAAATGTGCCAACGTGCAGGATATAGTTACCGGCCAGCAGGGTACTTATGTCACCGTTCAGTTCTGTTGTCCCGGTTTCCAAAGCGGTTGCCAGTCTTTTTGGCGCTTCATAGACCGGGATGATCTTTTCCGGGGCAATACCCGAGAAGGCAGCTATCCGTTCTTTTGAATATTGGGAAGAGGTAATCACAAATGGCGATCTCCTGGCCGCAGTTACGCCTAAAAGATAAAATGAGCGCAGCCAGTATTTATTATAATGATCAGGGTATTCCCAAAGAAAAGCATCGTGAAAAACGGGAATAGTCAGAAAGCCGGGTTTCCAGCAGGGAACAAAGTAGTCGGTACAAAAAACGATATCACATTTCAATAACCATGCCTTTACGGGCAGCACCAGTTGTTTCCATAGCAGGAACCTTGCCTGCTCCGTCAGTTTTAAGATCCTGTTCCTGCCTGTATACACAGGGATAACCGTATCAATAAAGACAAATATAAAATCCGGGTCTTCTTTTTTGAATTCCAGGCACAACTCCTCCAGGTAGGTCCGCGCCCCTGTTCTGGCTATCCTCAGATCCCGTATATCTATGCCAACCTTTATTTTTTTTGTCATAATAGTAGATGCCCCATCAGGCAGGAGCGGCTGTAGCTACTTTCGGATCAAAAGTAACTGATCCGGTTTTATTTACGATCATGGTTATGAATAAACCAGAGAGGAACCAACTGATATAGCTCACATAAATATACGATTCAAAATTTGCCGTCATCATCGGAACAAGGAACCCGATCTTCATCAGCAGGATACTGAGCGAGACTTTTTTCTCCTTCCCCCTTAATTTCTTAAACCATTTAAAAGCATTCCGGATCAATAACCAGTAAATCGCAATATACATACCCAAACCGATGACCCCTGCCTGAACACCGATAATGATAAACTGGTTCTCACCACCGATATTCTGTCCCAGGCTATTGGATACCTTACCCGATGCCCCAAGTCCAACGCCAAGTGGACTATGGATCATCGAATCTATTCCGTCAAGCCATTCAATCAGGTGCCCGAGACTGGATGGGTTTGTAAAGTTTAGTGTATTGATCACAAATTCTTCTGTATCCTTATCAATAAAAAATATAAAATAAATAATAACGCTGATAAAGCAACCATGTACAAACCAGAGAATATATTTCTTATGTGTAAGCCATGCATACACATAGATCATCAGGAAATAACTCACAAAAGAAGCGCGTGACAATGAGAAAAAAATCGACACAAGCGTGGCTGCGAGTACCAGCCAGCCAAACGAATTTAACCTAACGCGGTTATTGTTTTGTGTATATAGTCCCGCTAACACCGATATCGCTAAAAGCGTTGCGGCTGAATTTTCAAGTGGGTTGGAAAAAAAGCTGGCAAACCGTTTGGCGCCACTTTCAATTTCAAAGGTCCATGACAGGCCATAATTGCCGCTTGGATCCTGGTTAAAAATGTAGTAATTGTAATCTGCATAGCCGGTCATTGTCTGAAAATGCTGGTAGTGATACACTTCGTAAAGCAGCAGCAGTGAACCCGCAATGCAAACAGCGCAGATATAATAAAAAAATCGGTTGATAAAGATCTTCGCCGGATCAAAAAGTCTTCCGGTAAAATATATGAGTACAAAAAACGAAAGGCTTTTAAAAGCAATCAATTTTTCAACAAAACCATATTGACCGATAGGCAAAAAAACGTACAGTAAAGTATATACAAAAAACGCGATAACGATCACATCCACCAGGTGAAACACGATCTTTTTCGAATAATGTATGATAAGTGTGGTAAGTGCAATAAGGATGATCAATTCCTTAAAAGCCTGGAGAGGAGTGATATAGTTGCCAAAACCATACATGTACAGTATGGACAAAGCAGTTGTGTAAATCGGTAATCCGAGAACCATAAAAATGATTATACTCTCTATCTTGTTTTTCAGCATACCGGTGATGGAAGCAAAAAACGAAGTAATATATATGAGTGGAAATACAAACATCAGCTATAAATAATTTTACCCCTGAGCCCATCCCTGGCGGCTTTTACCACAACAGCAAACTTGCGGAACCGCAGCCTGCACACAAAATAGGCCATAAGCAGAACGATGTAAAAAAAAATAAATAATGTTACCATAGGCACCCATGCCACAGGAGTATATTTTTTTGCGATCCAGATTCGGTTGCGGATATTATAATAATGAATTGCCGGGCTTACAAACCCTTCCCTGCCCTTTTCTTTTTGCCGCCCGGAAGCGCCGGCAATATGATAGATGACAGCCGCAGGATAATAAGTAAGCAGGTATCCCATCTTTTTAATGCGAAAAGACAGGTCAACATCTTCATAGTACATAAACATATCCGGAGCAAACAGCCCGGTTTTTTTCAAAATACCCGTGCGGCAAAAGAAAGCACAGCCTGAGATCCAGTCAACAGGTTTGCCGTAACTTTTTACCGGCGCATCGTTATGATGACT
>JANXRX010000119.1 GCA_025352905.1 Bacteroidota bacterium
GCACTATGAGCGTGATAGATGCGCCGGCGGCAAAAGAATTAGACGTGTATTCAAAACTGGTTTACCGCAATACACCTTACACTAAAGTGAAGGAGTTGCTGGCGCAGGGTGAGGCCGGTAATCCAGTTTTGAATACACGTCTAATTCTTTTGCCGCCGGCGCATCTATCACGCTCATAGTGCCTTTGAACAGTCCGGCTATATATTGTACCCCGGTTGGTTTATTCGGATCGCCTTCCTGGTAAACAACGCTTTGCTTATTGCCAAAAGGATTGGGGCCGTAGGGATTGGCCATTGAATTAAATCCCTTGCCATTGGCAACAAATATTTTTTTACCGATCACTTTCACATTGGTGGGATACCATCCAACCGGGATAAAACCCAGGCTTTTGCCTTCTCCCGGTTTGGCTACATCAAATACTGCGAGACAGTTGTTATCTGCATTGGCGATATACAATGTTTTCTCATTCTCACTCAGTGCCAGGCCATTCGTGGTAGAGCCGTTGGGGGCGTCGGGGTAAAGCGCCGCATTTAATATTTCGACCACTTTGCGTTTGGCCACATCGATCACCGATACGGAATTATCATTTGAATTGGCTACAAACAGGTACCTGCCATTTTTGGTCAGGCATAACTCATTGGGGTTATCGCCCACCGGGATCGTAGCAACCATTGTTTTTTTCTCAGTATCAAATACATACAGTTTATCACAACCCCAGCAGCTGATATACAATTCTTTTTTATCGGGTGATAACAAACAGGTATAGGCTTCCCCATCAAGCGAAAATTTTTCCTGCACTTTTTTTGTTTTCAGATCAACCAGGTATAGCGAACGGTCGTCTTTGGTTACTACATACAGCATTTGCTTTTCATCATCCAATGCAATGCCCGCCGGACCCAGTTTATTGGGCCATTTTTTACCGAGAACAATACTATCTGCCAGTATCAGTTTTTTGTTATTGATATCATATTCCAGTATCCAGTTATCATTACCACCTGCTGCGTACAGTTTTTTTTCATCGCTGCTGAATTGCAGACCGTACCAGCTTTTGGGTATAATGATGTTATCCAGAACCGTTTCTGTTGCGGGGTCTATTAACTGTACACTTTGCACACCCTGCCCGTTATTGGTAACGGCCATTAATTTTTTGGAACGGCTAACGGCAATATTCAGCGGAAGATCGCCTAATGGGAAACTACGCCCGATGGGTGTTAGTCCCCATCCATTGGGCAGGACCACTTTTTTGGATTCAAGCTGTTCGATGGTTTGAGAGAAACAGGTGAAGGATATTATCAACCCGGATAAAAGAATGGCCGTTTTTTTCATAAAAGGGTATTATCAATGAAAGATACAAAGAGTAGTGATGGGAATACAGGGAGAACAATAAAATAATAATGCCCCTCGCCCCTGTTCCTACTGTTTAGCATATTCATAGCTCCGCGATATCTTAAACCGCAGTTCAGCCCTTTCGCCCACTACTATCCGGTACTGGATCTGCCGGATCATACCGGTTGGTTTTACATTAGCGGTATCTGTAGTATTATATACGGCGAACCTGCGCACTAAGGTACCTTCTATCAGGCTATATTCATCATGCCCATCGTACCCTTCCCGCACTTTAGGATCATCAACGATATCCGGGAAAAAAATAGGCCTGAATCCCTCGTTCTTTTCAGAACTGATACCGAATACAGTTGATTTATTTTTTACCCCGTTGTTTAATACATAGACCACCAGGTCGGGAAAACCATCGCCATTCAGGTCATCTACTTCTGCCTTATTCACCCTTCCTTTTATTTCCGCAGAAACTTCCCGTGCGTCTTTTTCAAAACCGACAGGATTGATCGTAATGATGTTTTTATCAATATTCCGGTTGGTGCACACAACCCGGTAGCCCACTTTACCGATCTTCATCGTTGTGTCGAAACGCCGTCCCGGGCTTACCTGTGCGTTGATGGCCTGTATAAAAGAGACAAGCGCCAATACTCCTAAAAAAAATCTTTTTTGCATCCTGTTTTACTTTAGAGAAGGAACCGTATGGTTTAAGCGGTTCAAGATAGAAAAAAAATCACATGTTCCGCCTGTATTGTCCGCCTACTTCGTATAAGGCGTTGGTGATCTGGCCCAGGGAACAATATTTGACCGATTCCATCAATTCGGCAAAAAGGTTGCCATTTTGTACTGCCACTTCTTTTAACCGCCTGAGCGACTCATTGCTTTTGGCTTCATTTCGTTTCTGAAATGCCAGCAGATTCTGGATCTGCTGTTCCTTTTCATCGGTTGTGCTCCGGATCACTTCACCGGGAAGGATGGTGGGACTACCTTTTTTATTCAGGAAAGTATTTACCCCTATCAATGGCAATTCGCCGGTATGTTTCATTGTTTCATAATGCAGGCTCTCTTCCTGGATCTTGTTTCGCTGGTACATTCTTTCCATAGCGCCCAATACGCCGCCACGGTCGGTGAGCCTGTCAAACTCGGCCAGTACTGCTTCTTCTACCAGTTCCGTTAATTCTTCCAGTGCAAAACTGCCCTGCATAAAGTTCTCTGTTACTGCGGTACCCAGTTCCCGGTTAATGATCAGCTGGATGGCCATGGCCCGGCGTACGCTTTCTTCGGTTGGCGTAGTAATGGCCTCGTCATATGCATTTGTATGAAGACTGTTGCAGTTATCATATATGGCATACAAAGCCTGCAGGGTGGTACGGATATCATTAAAGTCTATCTCCTGTGCATGCAAACTGCGGCCACTGGTTTGGATATGGTATTTTAGTTTTTGCGAGCGTTCATTGCCCTTATACTTATACTTAATGGCTTTGGCCCAGATACGCCTGGCCACCCTGCCTATCACACTATATTCCGGGTCCATACCATTGCTGAAGAAAAAAGAAAGATTGGGTGCAAAATCATCTATCTGCATACCACGGCTCAGGTAATATTCCACATAAGTGAAACCGTTAGATAAGGTAAATGCCAATTGGGTAATAGGGTTTGCCCCCGCTTCGGCAATATGATATCCACTGATGCTGACACTGTAAAAATTGCGGATCTTCTGATCAATAAAATACGATTGCACATCGCCCATCAGTTTTAAAGCAAATTCGGTGGAGAAGATGCAGGTATTCTGTGCCTGGTCCTCTTTGAGAATATCAGCCTGTACCGTTCCACGAACCTGTGCAAGCGCTTCGGCTTTTATTTTCGCATACACCTCTGCCGGTAATACTTCATCGCCGCTTACACCCAGTAATTGTAAACCCAGGCCGTTATTTCCTTCGGGTAAGCGTTCGGGAGAGGATGGATTGTAATAAACGGGCGTTACTACGCGCGCAAACTTCTGTTCAATAAATTTTCTCACCCGTGGCCATTCTTTGTTTGCTTCTATCCATTTTTCACATAGCTGGTCGATAGCGGCATTCATAAAAAAAGCGAGCAGCATGGGTGCTGGGCCATTGATCGTCATGCTTACCGATGTTTTGGGGTCGCAGAGATCGAAGCCGCTGTATAATTTTTTTGCATCATCCACCGTGGCTATGCTTACACCGCTGTTGCCGATCTTCCCATAGATATCGGGGCGGGGCGCAGGGTCTTCTCCATATAAAGTAACACTGTCAAATGCGGTTGATAAACGGATAGCCGGCTGACCGATAGATACATAATGGAACCGTTTATTGGTTCTTTCGGGGCTGCCCTCACCGGCAAACATCCTCGTTGGATCTTCTCCCTGGCGCTTCAGTTCAAACACACCGGCGGTAAAAGGAAATTCGCCTGGCAGGTTTTCCTGTAACTGCCAGTTGAGGATATCGCCCCAGTCTTTGTATTTTGGCAATACTACTTTGGGTATCCGGCTGCCACTGAGAGAAGTAACCGTTAAAGGTTGTTTGATAATTTTATCCCGCACCTGGTATTCAAAAAAATCCGCTGTATATTTTGCGATTACCTGCGGCCAGTGATCAAGCATTTTTTTACATTCCGGGTCAAGCTTGTCTGCAAGATCTTTTTGCATTTGGGCGAGAGATGTATCGCTATTATTCTGCAAAGAAGCGGTTGCTTTATACACTTCTACCGCACCGTTAACCCGGTATAGTTGCGATGCAGTTACACACTGTTCTGCGGCCCACACATCATAACTCCTGTTATTCTCTGCTATTTCTGATAAATACCGGACACGTTTTGGCGGGATGATCTGCGATTTGGTAGTGGTAGATTCTCCCTTACCCGTATTGGCCCCTTGCAGGGATACATGATGGAAGGAGATGCCTGTCTTTTTTTCAATAACGCTAATGATCTTCTCAAACAATTCATTGATACCTGCATCATTGAATTGTGCCGCAATGGTGCCCACCACGGGAAGTTCTTCATCCTTGGCGGACCAGAGATTATGATTACGTTTAAACTGTTTGCGTACATCATGTAATGCATCCAGCGCGCCGGCCTTATCAAATTTATTGATACAGATCACATCGGCATAATCCAGCATATTGATTTTTTCCAATTGGGATGCGGCTCCATACTCGGGTGTCATCACGTATAAACTCACATCACAATGATCAAGGATGGATGCATCACTCTGCCCAACACCGGCAGATTCAAGGATGATACAGTCGAACCCTGTTTCTTTACAGATATCGATCGCTTCCTGCACATGCGCGCTGAGCGCTGTATTATCATCCCGCGTTGCCAGGCTGCGCATATAGGCCCGGCCGTGCGAAATGGCATTCATCCGGATCCTGTCGCCCAACAACGCCCCGCCTGTTTTTTTCTTGGATGGATCAACCGAGATCACGGCGATTGTTCTTTCTGTGAACAGGTGTAAATATCTCCGTACCAGTTCATCCGTAACCGAACTCTTTCCTGCTCCGCCCGTGCCCGTGATACCCAATACAGGGATCGTTCTTTGCAAAGGCTGGTGAGCAGGTGTTGTACCTGTCCCGTTTTCGGCATTGGTGATCAGCCTGGCCACTTTTCGTACATCTTTTGTTTCGCCAAGTGTCATCGGATTTTTATAATTACCCTGGCCATTCAATGTAAAATCGCATTGTTTGATCACGTCTTCGATCATCCCTTCCAGGCCCATATGCCGGCCATCATCCGGACTGTAAATCCGGGTAATGCCGTATAAATGAAGTTCACGCACTTCTTCGGGCAAAATGGTACCGCCGCCGCCGCCGAATATTTTTATATGCCCGCAACCATTTTGATCCAGCAGGTCCTTCATGTATTTAAAGAATTCTACATGACCTCCCTGGTAGCTTGTAATGGCAATTCCCTGCACATCTTCTTCAATGGCACATTCCACAATTTCCAGAACGCTCCTGTTATGACCGAGGTGTATGATCTCCGCTCCTTTTGCCTGCAGTATGCGCCGCATGATATTAATAGCGGCATCATGCCCATCGAATAAACTGGCCGCCGTTACAATACGAACTTTATTTGTGGGTTGATAGGCCATTTCCGGGTTTTGAACTGAACGGTAAAATTACGGCATTCGCACGAATGTGAACAGGTGTTAGTTTTAAAAAAAGCTAATTTTCATCCCTGAAACCGCCTTATGTCTTTTGAAACTTTGATTGCCGGGTCTCCCGAACTTCCTGTTATCACTTTGAGAGATAGCACAACAGGCTGTGCAGCAGAAATATTTGCGTTTGGCGGGCTGCTGAATGCTTTCCGGGTACCGGTGAAAAACGGGTTGCAGAATGTGGTAGACGGTTTTTCGGATGTGGCGGATGCC
>JANXRX010000127.1 GCA_025352905.1 Bacteroidota bacterium
GGCAAAAAAAAGGGGATCGTTCTATCTTTCCAGGTACTGCGCTGGGCAGCGGCCTGCCTGGTAATAGCAGCTGGTACCGCTATTTACTGGATAGGGCAAAAAGACGGCGCGGCAACAACAATAGTGGCCGTTCATAAAAAAGTACCGGATCAGGCGGCCCCGGCAAAAGAGGGCCCCGCTTCTGAAACCAATGAACCCAAAACGGTTTATACAGTAAGAAACAAAGCCAGCCAGGGTGTTTCGATAGACCAGGAACTATACGTTCGCAGGCAGTCACTTTTTGCCAAACTCAACGATATGGGATCGGCCAGCAGCCGGGTTACTGCCGCAACAGAAGCTTATCGGCTGAAAGGCGCGGATAAAGAGATCGTAGATGCGCTGGTACATACGATGAACGCAGACCCGAATACCAATGTACGGCTGGCAGCATTGGAAGCATTGACCCGGTTCTACCGCGAAACCTATGTGAAACAGCAATTGGTCCGTTCACTTACCAAACAGACAGACCCGTTGGTACAGATTCAGCTGATCCAGTTATTAACCCGGATGAAAGAGACCTCTATACTTGATCAACTGGAAAAAATGGTGAAGGACGACGATACCATGGAGGCAGTAAAAGACAACGCATACACAGGCATTTTTATGTTGAAATCATAACAAAAAAATATTCGTAAAATAACAGGTAAACGCAACAGGACTGGTTCATGCATGACAGTAACCCGGCGCAGCTACCTTATTCATCCTTTCTAAAAAAAATAAAAAATGAAAAAGTACATACTAACTACATTGATCGGCCTGGCAGCTTTTGCGGCGATACAGGCGCAGGAATACAAACTGGCAAAAAGCAGTGGCAAACTCGTAATTAACCTGTCGGCCGTTACCGTTGAAGGCTATAGCGGCAGCGAGATCGTTTTCAGTTCTACCAAAGAAGCAGGCGAGGAAGATGAACGCGCCAAGGGCCTCCGACCTATCAGCGGTTCGGGTTTTACCGATAATACCGGGCTGGGCATTAGTGTTATCGATAAAAGTGGTACGATAGAGGTGAACCAGGTATCCCCGAAATCTGTACACGTAAAAATAATGGTACCCAAAGGTGTAAGCATTGCGTATTCATACAATAAAGTGATGAATGCAGGCAAGGCTTATTTTAAAAACATAGAAAGCGAAATAGAGATCGCCGTTCTGCATAATACTGTACACCTCGAAAACATTACCGGCCCGCTTACTGCCAAGGCAACCTATGGTAATGTAGATGTGGTATTTGGTGATAATATCAAGGGCCCTGTATCCATTGTATCTATTTATGGACATGTAGATGTTGCCATACCTGTAGCCACCAAGGCAAACCTGAAAATGACCACCAATTACGGCGAGATCCTGGCTGCACCTGAATTCAAGATCGATATGGAAAAAACAGGCGATATGGTCAGCTACACCAATAAGGTAAACGGCAAACTGAATGGCGGAGGCATAGAGCTTACCCTCATTTCAAATTATGGCAAGGTTTACCTGCGCAAAACAAATTAAGGACGTTCCTGATCACCTAAAAACTATTTCAATTATGAAAAAGATATTCATGTGGATCTGCTGCTTTATTGCCTTCGGCGCCGCAGCACAAACAACGGTTACCCGCTCCTATCCTGTTAAACCCGGTCAGCAGGTAAAACTCGAATTTGATTATCCTCAAACGGTAAGGGTAAGTACCTGGGATAAGAACGAAGTATCTGTGAAAGCCCTTGTATCGATTAATGATGGCGATAACGACAACGCTTTTACGCTCGAAGAAACGAATGACAATAATACTGTATCGATACGCAACAGGATCGTGGATATGAATAAACTGCCGCATACCTATACGATCATGCGTAACGGTACAAAAACATCCTTCAAATCAAAGGAAGCGTTCGAAGAATTCAGGAACCGCGAAAGCGGCGGCATTAAATACAGCTCCGATGGGGTTGATATAAAGATCACGATAGAGATCAAGGTACCTGCCAATACCATTACCGATGTAAAATCAACGTATGGTATCGTGGAGATGCTGGACTTCAACGGCCCCCTAAATGTAAATGCAACCTATGGTGGTATCGACGCTACGGTAAATGAGTCGAAAACAGGGAAACTGACGGCAACCACGAGTTATGGCGAGATCTATACCAACCTCGACCTGAAGCTAACTGATAAAACCGAGAAGGATTTTTTCACCTCTATTACTGCTGAGCCGGGGAAGGGACCGGCTTATATACTCAAATCCACTTACGGGAAGATCTATTTGCGAAAACCGTAGTGAGGAGTTTTTTTGCCCCAGAAGCACAGAATTTTTCTGTGCTTCTGGGGCAATTCTTTTAAAAACGCACTTGCAAAAGTCAAATCAAACCTTTACATTGTTAACCGGATCACGATTGCAAACCAAAACTTTAACTATGAACATGAAAAAAGTATTGCTTCCCGGCATTGCCGGCGCTGTTGTTTATTTCTTACTCGGTTACCTGTTTTATGGTGTATTATTTAAAGATGCCATGTCGAGCCATATACCAGGGGTTGACCGGCCAATGGAAGAAATGGTCTGGTGGTCAATGATCCTCGGCAACCTGTCGTTCGGATTATTACTGGCCTATGTGATCGCTAAACCGGGTTCAGCCAGCGCAATGAGCGGGGCCATGACCGGCGCTGTGGTGGGCCTGTTAATGAGCGCCTCCTACGACCTGATGATGTTTGCCACAACCCATCTTCTTTCAGAAAAAATGATAGTCCAGGATATAGCCATTTCTGTGGTTATGTCTATAATTACCGGCGCCGTGGTTGGCGGGGTAAATGCTATGGGCGCTAAAAAAGCTGCCTGATAGCCATTGAATTGTTTACTGGCTTATTGGTTTACGGGTATTAAATACCTGTTAATTGATAAGCCAGTATTTTTTTGCCGCAGATGGCACAGATTACCACAAATGTCTTCAATGGTAATCTGTGCCATCTGTGGTAAAAAATGAATCTTTGTATATTATTTGATATATCACGCCACAATGATCCATGCCATCACCATCAACGACCTGGTTACCTTACACGGCGGCATGCCCCTGGCTGATGTGCGCACACCGGCCGAATTTGTACAGGGGCATATACCCGGCGCTTTCAATCTTCCTTTGTTTAGTAATGAGGAACGGGTTAGCGTGGGTACTGCTTATAAACAGGTAAGCAGGGAAGCGGCCATATTACTTGGTTTTGATCTGACAGGAAATAAATGGTCGGGCTTTATTAAGGAGGCGCTGGAAAAAGCGCCGCAAAAAAAGATAGTGGTACACTGCTGGCGCGGGGGTATGCGCAGCGGGGCAATGGCCTGGGCGCTCGACCTGTATGGTTTTGATGTGTACCTGGTAACAGGCGGCTACAAACGCTACCGGAAATGGGTGAGCGGCCAGTTTGAGGCAGCCTATGATCTTTTGATATTGGGCGGGATGACCGGTTCGGGAAAAACAAAGATCCTGCACCAGCTCCGCGCATCAGGGGAACAGGTAATTGACCTGGAAGAACTGGCGCAGCACCAGGGTTCTTCGTATGGTACCATGAACAAACTGGTACAGCCCACACAGGAGCAGTTTGAGAACGACCTGGCAACCGCTTTGAACCGGCTGGATAAGAACCGGAAAATATGGGTGGAGGACGAGAGTTCGTCTATTGGTAAACGCATCATTCCACGCCCGTTATGGAACCAGATGCTGACTGCGTTTTTAATCGACATTAAAGTACCGGTTGAACAGCGTATTGACGCATTGGTAAAAGACTACGGCACGTTGGATAAAGATTTCCTGGTAGAATGTACTGAACGCATAAGGAAACGCCTGGGTCCCGAGCAAACAAAAAATGCGGTTGCTGCTATACGCGAGGACCGGATGACGGATTTTATACGGTTAGCGCTTGTGTATTATGATAAGACCTACCGTAATGGATTAACCAAACGGAAACCCGGCCAGGTATTATCCGTAGAAGTGGACAATACAGACGCGGCTATTAATGCCCGCAACGTTATCAACTTGTCGAGGTCTTTATATGAAACAAACGCGATTATAAATACATAAGAATGGAAATCAAAGATTATAAGCTTACACAATATTCGCATGGTGCGGGTTGCGGTTGCAAGATCAGCCCGGCTATTCTCGATAAGATCCTGCACAGCCCTATCACTGCACCAACCGACGCACGGTTACTGGTAGGCAATGATAAACGGGATGATGCCGCCGTACTGGACCTGGGCAATGGAACAGCCCTGATTTCGACAACCGATTTTTTTATGCCGATCGTGGATGATCCCTACGATTTTGGGCGCATCGCTTCTGCAAACGCCATCAGCGATGTGTATGCAATGGGCGGAAAACCGGTACTGGCAATCGCCATACTCGGGTGGCCGATAGATGCATTGCCCCCGGAGATCGCGCAAAGGGTACTGGAAGGATCGAGGGCCATTTGTGCAGAAGCCGGGATCACACTGGCGGGCGGACATAGTATTGATTGTCCCGAACCCGTATTTGGCCTGGCTGTGAACGGACTGGTGAATATTCCGCAGTTAAAACAAAACTCAACCGCAACTGCCGGCTGCCGTTTATACCTGACAAAAGCGTTGGGCGTGGGCATTCTGTCTACGGCGCAAAAAAGAGGGTTATTACTTCCGGATGATGCGGCGCTTGCTTTGCAAAGCATGACTACCCTTAATAAGCTGGGAGAGGTTTTTGGGAAATTAGATTATGTAAAGGCGATGACCGATGTAACCGGCTTTGGCCTGCTTGGGCATTTATCCGAGATGTGTGAAGGGAGCGGCCTGCAGGCAGTGATAGAATATAAAAAAGTACCCGTGATCGCCTCCCTCCCCTATTATCTTGAACAGAACTGTTTCCCCGGCGGTACCAAACGGAACTGGAACAGTTACGGGCATAAAATAACTGAGCTCCGCGATGAGCAAAAATATGTGCTTGCAGATCCGCAAACGAGCGGTGGTTTATTGGTGGCGGTGGCGGAAGAAGGAGTGGAAGCGTTTGAAGTTCTTTTACGGGAGCAGGGTTTGCCCGCCGGCTATCTTGGTGCCTTTGGCAGGCTTACAAACCCCGGTAACGGGCCGCTGATCAGTGTGGGCTGATTTGCAAATTCCCATACAGGCTGGCATGATTTTTTCAATCATCAGGTATCCCCCCTCTAACTGCGTTTTTGTGATGTAAACTTATTCAGCCTGTTAAAACATTACCCTTATGAAAGCGAGGGATTTTTTTCGGTTTCACCGAACAGCTTTGCTTCTTTCTTTGCTATACCTGGTTCCGGCAATGCTATGGGTATTGTTATCTGACGACCTGTTGTTTTCTTCCAAGAGCTTATCGGAAACAGAAACGTACATGCGTGTGCACGAGATCAAAGACGCGGCTGTTGTGTTTTGTATCGGTATAGTCGTCTTTCTCCTGATCAATATTTCCCGAAGTAAACTCAGAGCAACCAAACTGAACTACGAGAACCTGTTTTACCACCATCCTAATCCGATGTGGATCTACGAGATAGCAACATTAAAATTCCTGGAAGTAAATCATGCCGCTGTTTTACACTACGGTTATTCGAGAGAAGCGTTTCTAAGTATGAGCGCTAAGGACATCAGGCCGGTAGAAGAAGTTACTAAATTATATACTTATGTTTCTGCCATGGAAAAGGGAATGGAACATACACATATCTGGAAGCATAAAAAGAAAAATGGTGAAATCATCATGGTCGAGTCGATTTCAAACGAAGTGATGTTTCGGAAAAAAGCCTGTTACCTGATCTCTATTACAGATATCACCGAAAGAAATAAAAAGGATGAACAGATCCGGAAACTTTCACTTGTTGCAGAAAATGCAACCAATTCAATGATCATTTTAGATCGGTTGGGATATATAGAATGGGTGAATGAGCCGTTTCATTTATTATGCGGTTATTCCATGGAGGAAGTAAAAGGGAAAAGGCCGCAGGATTTTTTGCACGGCCCGGAAACAAATGAGGCAACGCGGCAGGAAATAATTCAATGCCTGCGCCGGGGCGCTCCCTATTCCGGGGAGATCCTGAACTACCATAAAAACGGTAGCATGTACTGGATCCGCCTTACTGTGTCGCCGGTATTTGAAAGGGGTGAGATCATCAATTTTGTAACCGTTCAAACCGATATTACCCTGATCAAGTGGCAGAATAAGCATTTACGCGATATTGCTTTTACCGCTTCGCACCAGTTCCGTAAACCGCTGGCCAATATCCTGGGCATTATTAATGAAATGGAGCATAACTGCCCGGGTCTGAAAGAACTGCACTACCTGAAACAATCTGCAGAAGAACTCGACAGGGAGTTGTTATATATTGTAGAGAAAACAGCCGTCATCGAAGATTCGCAGGAAGAACTCACCGGAAACCTTACCCACGTACGTTTACCTGCTTCTGCTTCGCATGTGTATTGAAGCGTATTTTGATGGCTGGCACAAAATTTTTAGTGCTATGCTAAACGCCAACATATGACAACGACAAAAAAAGCATCTCCAAAGAAAAAAGACGAAACCATCACCGAGAAGATCGGCCATGTAATTTCCGATGTAACCGATTCAATTGCAGAAACCTATAACAAGATCGTTCATCCGGCCGACAAAAAGAAAGCCGCTAAAAAAGCGACCCCAAAGCCATCTGCAGCGCCCGCGAAAAAAGCCGCCGCGAAAAAAGCAGCACCGAAAAAAATGGTAAAGGCAGCAGCAAAGAAATAGCTGGTTTAACTTCCCGCATAGTCTCCCGTTCGAGAGACTATGCGTTTTGGAGGATAAATTGTAAACGATAGCCCTATTTTTTCCCGCTCCGCTTGATGGGTTTGCCATACTTTTTCTTCATAATATCTTTTCGGCTGACTTTGGCATTTACCTTGCTGTTCTTCGCTGATTTTGCATGAAATGCCGGGCCCGCTTCTTCCTTTTTTTTGGGTTTTAGCCGGATGATCTTCATAAACACTTTCGGCTTTTCATCCTCTGTTAATACATCTGATAATACGAGTTTGGCAGGCAATGCCAACATAGGCACCTGGTACTTCATCAGTGTTTCGATGGCTTCCAATGCAGGTCGTTCAGCTTCGGTAACAAACGTAATAGCGATACCTTTTTTGTCGGCCCTGCCGGTACGCCCTATCCGGTGAATATAATTTTCAGGCACATCCGGCGTATCGAAATTAATAACATGGCTTACTTCGGCGATGTCAATTCCCCTGGCTACAATATCCGTTGCAATGATAAAACGATAGTTCCCTTCCTGAAATTGTTTCACCGTATTGAAGCGATGGTTTTGCTCTTTATTGGAATGTATCACGCCTGCCGTGCCGGGAAATTTTTCTTCGAGCTGTTCATACAATTGATCGGCCAGTTTTTTTGTTGCCACAAACACCAACACTTTGGTCATCTCTGGATCCTGCGCCAGTAACCATTCCAGTAAATTAACCTTTGTATAAAAGTTTGGAACCGCATACCCTTTTTGAATGATATTTTCCAAAGGGGTGCCGGTAGGCGCTGCTTCCACTCTTACAGGATCGTTGAAATAAGTATCGATCAATGCTTCCACCTCTTCTGTCATGGTTGCCGAAAACAGTAAGTTCTGTCGTTTCGTGGGTAACAGATCCAATATGTTTTTTAATTGTGTCCGAAAACCCAGGTTGAGCATTTCGTCTATTTCATCAATCACTAGTTTTTTGATCATCTTTGTTTTGAAAGCCCCGTTCATAGCAAGATCATATAACCTGCCCGGTGTTGCTACCAAAACATCCACTCCTTTTTCTAATTCCCTGGTTTGCGTATTAATATTGGCGCCACCATACACACCCACAACCGTAAGGCTCATGTACTGCGTTAATGCTTTTACAGATTCTACTACCTGTGCCACGAGTTCACGTGTGGGAACGATAACCAGTATCTGAGGCGCTTTGTCTTTGCTGAATTTCCACTGGCGCAAACACGGTAACAGGTACGCAAATGTTTTGCCGGTACCCGTTTGTGCGATACCGCACACATCCCTGCCCGACATGGCAACCGGAAAAACCTTGTGCTGAATGGTGGTTGAATGGGTATACCCCAACCCGTCTAATGCGGTAAGTAAGGCGGTGTTTAAATTCAGATCGTCAAATGTCATAGACTGGTATAAGCCGCGAAGGTAGTTTTTAATTGCCGGTAAGCTAAACGTCCTGAGTCCTGGTTACAAAGCAAAACGAATACGTGCCATCGCCCTGACCTGCCACGTGTTTGTTCTTCCGCAAAATTCAGGCTCTCAGGTGGACATCAGCTTCCTTCCATTTCCCCTCCTCCACCCCTTTAAAAGTCAGCCACAACGCATAGGACAATTCTGCGATAAAACAGGGCAGCATGAGGTAAGGGAACAGGGCGTGGTTAAGCGTTGGGGAAAGGAGCAGCAGCAGGTTACAAACCAGGTAGCAGGCGCCGGCGACCTGGAGCATGATGCCGATCGCTTTTGGCAGGAAACGGGACCGGTACACCAGGTATCCATTGACCAGTAAGGTCAGGCCAAAGAAAAGCAGCCCTACCCCAAACCCGATCTCATGCAGCTTAATGGCCAGGTATGCCTGTGTGTGGAGGATAGACGGATCCACCGCACGCAGGTAAGGCAGGTTTTCCAACGGCAGGAGCGAACCTACCAGGATTATTTTATTGGCAGCGAGTACCGCTGTCTGAATAAGGTTGAACAATAAACCCAGCAGGGCCAGATCCTTATTCACCGGGCGCAGCACCAGGAAAATGATCCACATGACGGGTATATCAAGCAGTTGCATCAGCATGTCAGCGGCAATCCCTATGCGCCAGGTAAGATTATGCTGTATGATGTTGGCTGCGGTCGCTTCGGGGTCACCTGCTACTACCATCCTTTCCCTGATCAATAGCATTGAAAAAATGCCTGCAATGATGATGATGAGGTAGAGGATGCCGGCGATCCGGGCTTTAGCGTTAATGGAGGTTGTCATGGGGTTGGTTTGCTTGTCTGATCAAGATAAGGACAAGAAAGTGGTATGCCGATGGAATTGTGGATGGATGGTAGCCCCGCCCCTGACGCTTACCAGAAATTTGCTATTTTTATTCGCTGGCCATTTACCGGCACGAGAACTTCAACCAATTTATCCCCCACCCTAATTCATTACTATGAAGTTTTCATGGCTACTGTTTGTCTGTATCGTTTCTACACTTTCCGGGTATGCGCAAAGCAACCCTGACAGCACAGATGCACTCCTGAATGACCAGCCCTTTATCGCTTTCGCAAAGACCCATGCGCTTCCATTACAACACAGTGACAGTGCTATTGGTGAAGCGGATTTGCTGCCGTTTAAACCAATGATCGGACCTGCCAGGGTTGTTGCCTTAGGCGAGCCTGCCCATGGGTTTCATGAGCCACTTGCCTTCCGCAACCGCCTGTTCCGGTACCTGGCAGAACATTGCGATTTTACTACCATAGTCCTGGAAGCTGGTATGGCCCAGTCGCGTGCTGCTGCAGATTATGTTGCCGGCGGTGCAGGCACTGCGCGCGACGCGGCCGCAAAACTTTCGATTGCCGGCCCTGCACCCGAAACCGTTGCATTGCTGGAATGGATGCGTAGTTATAATGCGGATCCGGCACATAAAATCCCTTTGCACTTCTATGGCATGGATATAGAACTGGTGGGGTTGCCGGGAGATACGGCTACTTCCCATGCTGCACTCGATGAAGCGCTTACCTACCTCGCAAAGGTTGACCCGGCAGAAGGAGTGAAAATGAAAGTTGCATTAGCCCCCTACCTTCCCCGTTTATCGGTGAAAAAATATCCCCTGCTTTCTGAAGCCGAACATCAACAACTCAGCGCCATTATAAGTGAACTGATCGCCCTTTTTGTACGCGAACGGATCAACTATGTTAAGGCAGCTTCAAAAGAAAGCTATCAATGGGCTTATCACAATGCGGTTGTTGCCCAACAGACACACAGGATGGTGCGCCTTACACCACCAGATCAGCCCGGTAAAATCCCCGCCGATGCATGGATGGCGGCAAATGCGCGGGATTCATCAATGGCAGAAAATGTACAATGGATCCTGGAAAATGCAGCAGGAGGTGGTAAAGTGCTGGTCTATGCACATAACGCGCATGTTAAAAATGATGTAACCGTTGGTAGTGTCTGGGACGCATTTGCCAAGCCGCCCAATGGCATGGGGGTTTATTTACGATCGAAACTGGGAAAAAGCATTTTTATCATCGGCAGTAGTATTGATCCAATGGCTGCTACTGCTGAACCCGGCAGCCTGGATAAC
>JANXRX010000035.1 GCA_025352905.1 Bacteroidota bacterium
TGATAATATGACCCGCCACCATATTCGCAAACAAACGAATGATCAGGGCGAATGGTTTGATAAATACACCCAAAAATTCAACCAGTATCAGGATAGGTTTTACAAAACCCGGCACCCCTGGTGGATTAAAGATATGCGCCCAAAAATGTTTATTGGTACTGAACAGGATCACAAAAAACGAGATCAGACCCAGTACTACCGTAAACGCGATATTCCCCGTTACATTCGCAGTACCCGGTATCAATCCAAAAATATTGTTGACGAGGATAAAAAAGAAAGTGGTTAATAAGTATGGTAAATATTTCTCGTATTTATGCCCGAGGTTAGGTTTGGCCACTTCGTCCCTAACAAAGGTAATAACAGGCTCGAGTAAGTTCTGTTTTCCCTTTGGCGCCGAAGTAACTCCATGCCCTCTTTTATAAGAGGCGGCAATGGAAAGCATCAGCCAGGTAAGAAAAGACAAACCGATGATCATTTGCACCACGTTCCGTGTGATAGAGAGATCATATACTTTACTGTTCTCGTTTACCGTTCCGTCTTCTTTTACAGCAACGATCTTTTCGTCGCCGATCTTATACCCGTTATAAACGGCTTCCCCGTGTTCAAACCGGGAGGATAGAAAAGAGGTAAATCCTTTTTCTTTGGAATACAGGATAATGGGTAGGGGGATAGAAACATGATGAACCTTTCCTTCCCCGTCTGTATATTCTGTAAAATGATACTCGTGGTTATCAAGAATATGTCCGAAAATTACCTCCGCGGCGTCAAAATCCTTTTTCTTCTCTTCCGTGCCCTGTTTTGCCTCTTTTTGAAGCGTATCCTGGGCGATCGCTGAGAAGGAAAAAAGCAACGCAAAAAGGCTGAAACCCAATACCAGTAAATATTTCACGCTTCTGAACGACATACCTGTTTCTAAATTTGCGGCAAAGATAGGGGGATGGGGGTGAAAAGCCTACACGAAAAGGCAGAAAATAGAGAAAAAATCAGGTTATTTAAACCAATGCTGTTTTCTTGTTTTCGAACTGCATCTCATGCAACTTAGCATAAAATCCACCCAACACCAACAGCTCTTCGTGGGTTCCGGTTTCCTTTATTTCTCCCTTATCTAATACAATGATCTTATTGGCTTTACGGATAGTGGATAGTCTGTGTGCGATCACGATCGAGGTCCTGCCGGATATCAGGGTATCAATTGCCTTTTCGATAAGCATTTCACTTTCCGTATCTATCGAAGAAGTGGCTTCATCCAGTATCAATATGGCCGGATTATATAAAAGCGCGCGGATAAAAGACAAAAGTTGACGCTGGCCCAGGCTAAGGGTATTTCCTCTTTCCATTACATCATAATCATACCCGCCCGGTAATTGCATGATAAAATCGTGTACCCCGATCATTTTTGCGGCGCTGATCACCTGTTCGCGGCTGATATTCGGGTTGCGCAAAGTGATATTATCCATGACAGAACCTGAAAACAGGAAAACATCCTGCAATACCACCCCGATGCTTTTACGCAAACTGTCCAGGTCGTACGTTTCGATATTCACCCCATCTATCTCTATCGCCCCTTCCTGAATATGGTAGAGCCTGTTCAGTAAACTGATGATGGATGTTTTGCCGCTGCCCGTATGTCCAACCAGGGCTACGGTTTCGCCCGCCTGTACCTGGAAATTAATGTTGCGTAAAACATAATTAGGTGGCGAATACGCAAATGAGACTTCTTTGAACTGGATATTCCCTTGCATAACAGCGGGGGCATATGCCTGTTGGGAAGAAACAGGCGTATAATCTTCATTGTCCAGCACTTTAAAAACCCGTTCCGCCGCTATCATACCCATCTGCAATACATTGAATTTATCAGCGATCACCCGTAAGGGGCGGAATATCTGGTTGAGGTATAATATGAACGCCACCAGTAACCCGGCATCAACCGCGCGGTCGGCGATCCACCAGACCAGTAAGCCGGTACTGATCGCAAGTACCACTTCTACTACCGGGAAAAATACCGAGTACGCAAAAATGGCTTTGATATTTGCGTTCCGGTGTTCTGAATTGATTTTTTTGAATTTATCCAGTTCCCTCTCTTCTGCCGCAAATGCCTGCACTACCTGCATACCGGTAATATGCTCCTGCACAAACGCATTCAGCGCCGCCACCGCGTTTCTCACACGGATAAAACTTTTATTAACGCTTTCCTTGAAATAGTAAGTAGCCAGTATCATGATAGGGAAAGGTACCAGGCTGATCAGTGTAAGCTTCCAGTTGATCCAGAACATGGTACCCAGCGTAACAACAATGGTGAGCAGGTCGGCGATGATCGGGATTAACCCATCGGAAAAAATATCGTTGATGCTTTCAATATCGTTGATGGTGCGGGTGGTAAGGGTACCTATCGGCGTTTTATCAAACTGACTCAGGTTAAGCCCGATGATTTTCCGGTACACCGCTATCCGCATATCTTTTACCACGCTTTGCCCCATCCATGCCGTGATAAAAGTGAACAAAAACCTGGCCGTGGTTTCTATAAAAAGAAACACCACCTGAAATATACTCACCGCAATAATAAAATGCGTGGCATCATTCAGTTTCGTGGTAAACAAAAGGCTTTCTAACCAATGCGGAACCGTAACCAGCCGCCCAGTTGCCTTATCGATCGTTAACTGGATCAGGTATGGGCGCACAGGCGCAAAAACAGCCATAATAATGGCCAGGAGCAAACTGATATAGAAAAACGCACGGTAAGGCTTTACGAAATGAAAAACCCTTCCCAATAACGATATATCAATTGCTTTCTTTTTGGCCTTTTCTGTCATGATAGTAAGCAAAGGTAAACAACTCTGCCCCCAGCCCGCTTGCCGGTCATAGAATTTTTGAGGGGTAAGGAATAATAATTTTCTTGTCTTTCCTTATCCCTTATCCCTTACCCCTTACCCCTAACTTTCCGTATCTTTGTTAGGCTATGGAACCAGTGCCCGATACCTATGTGGAAGAAGTTCTGCCGAAGTATAATCTTAATCCCGAACAGGAAAAGAACGAGATCATCAGGCATTACCGTGCACTTCTGCGAAGCCTCCGGCCGAAATTAAAAAAAGGGGATAAAGAACTGGTGCGGCAGGCTTTTGAAATGGCGGCCGGGGCACATAAGACCATGCGCCGTAAAAGCGGTGAACCTTATATCCTTCACCCGATTGCCGTGGCCATGATCTGCGTTGAGGAGATCGGCCTGGGGGTAAGAAGCACGATCTGTGCCCTGCTACACGATACCGTAGAAGATACCGATATCACACTCGAAGACGTAGAAAGAGAATTTGGGTTCGAGATCTCTAAAATAGTGGATGGGCTGACAAAGATCTCGAGCGTGATCGATACGAATACCAGTCAGCAGGCAGAGAATTTTAAAAAGATCCTGCTTACCCTTACCAATGACCCGCGGGTAATACTGATCAAACTGGCCGACCGGCTGCACAA
>JANXRX010000143.1 GCA_025352905.1 Bacteroidota bacterium
TGATCGGCTGCATTTTCCTGGTTCCTGTATATTCTGCTATTATCCGAACCGGGCATTCTGTTTCAGACGATCTGTATCAAATGTTTGTGTACACTACCTGCACCGTTTTCTGGTGTAAATGGATAGCCGGAAAACCTCAAATACAAAAAAATGAAACAACAACCCCTTCTTAAAGCCTTTGTACATGCCTTCAACGGGCTCATTCATTTTTTTGCGAACGATCGAAACGGGCGGATCCACCTGGCAGTAGCTGTTTGGGTAACTGTTGCCGGGATCTATTTCAATATAGCTGTGATGGAATGGATGATCCTGCTGTTATGCATCGCGCTGGTGATCGGTATGGAAATGCTCAATCATGCCCTGGAAAATATCTGTGATGCAGTACAAACCACGCACCATCCCCTGATCAAAACGGCAAAGGATGTGGGAGCGGCGGCAGTGCTTTGTTCAGCGATTGCCAGCGCCATCATCGGTCTGCTGCTATTCGTTCCTAAGATATCGGCCATGTTTTAACCGGTTCCATCCTAAAAATCAAATCCCAAAGCAAAATATAAAAGCGGGCTTCCTTTGAAAACGCCTTTCATCGGCCAGGCGCAATCTAATTTCATAAAATATCCCAGCAGCGTACTACGCACACCAAAACCATAACCACCGGCAAAGGGCCCCAGGCCACCTGCATCGATCCTTACCACAACCGGTGTAGATGGATCACTGATCACTTCTCCCGGGCGGTGAATGCCATTATACTGACCGTTCCAGGCGCTGCCCAGGTCAACAAATTGTGTTATCTGGAAATTACGCAGAAACGCGTTGTTGATGGGCCTGTTTATCAGTGTCGCGAATATCGGTAACCGGAACTCACTGTTCATCACGAATGCATTGTTACCATTGGCAATATTCTGGCTGTATCCCCGCATGTTTACTGTTAAAGACTGGAACGCGTACGACTGGTCAGCGGCAGGCGGATTGTTATTAAACTTAGGTCCTATCCATCCATCTACCCCACCCAGGTAATACACGATCTTCTGTCCGCCCCATGAGAAATCACCCGCCATTCTGCCCGCCCAGATAAAATTTCGGTAGATCTTATGGTAGGTTCTTCCATCAAAACCAAAATTCAATGTTGCCTTTCCATTGTTCAGAGATGTTTTGAAAGTAGGCATGTTCACATCGAGATATACTTTGTACCGCAGTCCCAACCAGATATTCTGGGTTGGGTTGAGGGTATTATCGTGTACATATTCAAGTCTGGATACGATATATTTTGTGATCGTATCCGCATAAGCCAGTGCATTCGGATCGGGGAACCCTGAATTGTTATCAAACGAACGGAGTACACCCCTGTCGGTGCGTAAACCCACCGTTGCGCGCAGGCTCCTCACTTCATCAAACGGATAGCTAACATTAAACTGGTACAGGTTTGTATACAGCATATTGTTGAAGCTGGTATTGAAAAAATTACTCACGTTGCTGCGGTAGTAAGTAAGCCCCCAGTCTAATCTTCTGCGCAGGTTCTGGTAAGAGAAAAATACATCCTTATCGCTGAGGTTCGTACCAAACCTTACGCCGCCTATGAATTTTACATCTTCAAAAAGATCGCTTACACCCACTTTAAAAGCAAAATTCAGGTCGGTTCCATTGTTTAATTCTATCGGGCCCTGGCCACCGGCATAGGGCTGGTATCGGTTTATGAGCAGTGTATTGCTGATACCGCTCAGTACATAATCGGAACTGAACTTTAACCGGTAATCAAACAGTTTTGATTTGGAAAGTATCGAAGCTTTTGGCGGCAGGTTGTCTATTTTAGGCACCGCAGCACTGCTATCCTGCTTTTCATTTGAAAATTCGTTCTGGAAAAAATCTTTTGTCTTCCTAACCGTATCTGCTCCGGTTTTTTTATTGTACACGATCGCTTTGCCATCCAGCGCCTTTTTCTCAGCCAGTATCTTTTTGGCATATTCTGTTGGCCTGGCATTCACGTTCCGTTTAGTCAGCGCCACTTCATCCACCTTTAATTTGTAGAGAAACTTATAATCGCCTTCTCTTCTCACCTCGCTCACCTGCCCTTTATCACCCGCGATCCTTGTTTCCAGCAAACTGCTCTGGTAATTGGTGATGGGAAAAGTATAGGTTGAATCTTTATATACCTGGAAATAACTTACACTGTCGGGCTTTTGCTTTTGCCATGCCTGCAGCGTAGAGTCTGTTTCTTTGCGTGTGGGATTGTGTAATACCTCATCGCCGATATACAACAGTGTATCCAGCCCGTTCCTTTGCGTAACAAAGAATCCTGCCCAGCGGTTGCCGATCCCGTTCTCATCCGATGTATAGGTAAAGTGATTGGTGTTGTATTGCATCGGGCTACGCGCATTTCCAAACTTCAGATTGGTCAGTTGTGTCAGCTGTCTTTCTTTACCATCATTCAGTATATCTGCCAGGAAAATATTAAAACGGAATTTGCCGGGCAGTACCGTATCCTGGTTAGGCGCATTGGCCGATGGCCGGTTGGATGAGAACAGGATCCCTGAGCGGTTAGGAAAAGAAACCACCGTTGGGTCAAGGTCATCATACACATCATTGGTGATCTGTGTCAGCTTCTGCGATTCTATTTTATAGGTATAGATATCGGAGTGGCCGTTCTTAGCGGCACTCATCACAAGCGTATTGGCATCCAGCATGAACGAGGCATCCAGTACCTGGTCAATACCTTCAATCTCCTGTTTCGATTTTTTTTGCTTCGCGATATTATCGTACACGAACATTTTGGTTTTGCCTCCTTCCCAATAGATCACCACCAAACGGGTTCCTTTGCCGTCCCAGGCAAGTATCGGGTAGTTGGGATTGATATCGCCCTGATACGTTCTGGCACCCAGTTTTAATAAGGTCTTGGGGTTATAAAAATTTTCGTGAAGCTTTACCGTATACAATCCTTTTTTAAATTCCACCACTGCATAGGTGGTGCTTTTGGGGTTCGGATTGGCCTGGAACCTGAAATAATCATTCTTTGAAATATCTTCCGAAACAACCATTTGTCCTTTGGGCTGGTTCCTTCGCTGACGGATATCCTTGGCATACTTATCCAGCTCAAACGTCATGAAATCTGCCAATACCTCTTTGAATTTCTTTTTACATACACGCAAACAGGCATTGTTCAGATTTTTATAAATCCGTGCCAGGTATAGCAGGTAAGTGATATTTTCTTTCCGGTATTTTTCGCTGATATAATACCAGAAAGCATGCCCTGCCAGTTGCGGCTGTTCAAAAGCGAACTGGTAAAAAGAGCTGTAATTGCCGCTAAGCATCGCGCTTTTTAATTCATCGTCTTTTGTTGTGCTCCAGTTTTCCCCGGCATATTCCACATACCCGTCTACCAGCCATTTGGGAAGATCCAGTAATGCCTGGTTACTCGCAAATTCGCCGATATCCTCACCAAACAATAAGTTATCCGTTAATACCCTGGCGATGCCTTCACGGATCTGGCGTTTCAGGTGGTCATGGTTCCCGTCGTAATACACCACCAGTTTATTATTCACCAGTTTGGTTAATCCGCCGGAATTCTGCCAGTCCTCACCCAGCCCGATATTGCTGCTTTTATAATCGTTATAGTTATTGTAAACCACCAGGTTAGCCCGGCGCTGTAAAGAGTATTCGATAAAATTTTCCAATGGGCGCAATTCTTCCTCTGCCACCTGGGCCACAAACTTGCCGAGTTCTACACCTCCCTGTGCTATGTATGTATTGAAGTTGGGCGACTGGTAAAATTTCCAGATAAACTTCTTATGCTGTATCCTGTTTTTACCGAACTCAACAGCATTTACCTGTGCCCTGGAAAGCAATGGAAAAAGAAAAACAATAAAAACAACCCCCCTGGCGATTCGATTCACTTGCATATCCGAACTTTATTGTTTTAAAATTAATCAATTAGTATTAAAAGCGGCTAAAAATACCATTATGCTCAAAGTCAGGCTTTTAACCTTCAACCCCGTACAGGAAAATACGTATGTGCTGTACAATGAACACCACAAAGCTATTATAATAGACCCCGGATGTTACTTCAGTGCTGAACAGGAAACGTTAAAAAAGTTTATAAGCGATACGGGTCTTGAACCGGTTCAGTTGCTTAATACCCATTGCCACCTCGATCATGTTTTTGGCAATAAATGGGTGCATGATACCTGGGCACTGGAACTTTGGCTGCACCCCGGGGAAGAAGAAATGTTAAAACTGGCCCCTTTATTCGGTGAAAAATGGGGATTACCCTTCCGGAATTACGAGGGCCCGCTTCATTTCCTGGAGGATGGTGACATTATTTCGCTGGGTGAGGATCAGTTACGGGTGATACTTGCGCCTGGTCACTCGCCGGCCAGCATCTGTTTTTACTGCGAGAAACAGCAGTTTTTGATCGGAGGCGATGTTTTGTTCCGGGAAAGTATCGGGCGTACCGATTTGCCCGGCGGCAACCATGACCTTTTGCTTACAAGCATCCGGGAACAGTTATTCGTATTACCCGATGAAGTGACCGTTTACCCGGGGCATGGCGAAAGCACTACCATTGGTTATGAAAAAGAGTTTAATCCTTATTTGAGGTAGATAGGTTCTTGGTCAGGAAACCAACAACGGCGAGATGGATTGTTGGTCAGAAGACCAACAATGACGACAGCAAACTAATTATAAGATGCCTTATCGTAAGCCATCAGCAAAATAGCGCCGAGGTTCTTTTGCGGGGGTATATAATCATCAAATTTATCTTTATACCCGGCACTCACTTTTTGCTGAACGCTTATCCAGAGTTGTTCCCAGTCAAGGTCCTTCCCTGTCCTCAGTCTTTCGCAGATGGCGTCTATCAGGCTCTGGTTCAACACCCCTGCCGCTACCTGTTTGGATGAAATGATATGCGCCTGCGGGCAGATATTCAGGATATCATTCAGTTTCTGGTAACCGCCACAACTGCCTAACAGTACCACTTTGGCGCTTGGCGATAAACGGCTGATGGTTTCGGAGAGGTAATAACTATGCCCCCTGTGTATCACGATGGTTGGGGCAAGGCCCTTTTCGTCGAGATAACTGATCAGGCTGTCCTGGGCCCGCCGGTCCAGTTCCCGTTTTTCATCGAGTGGAAGGTTGGCGTAAATAGTGATCGGGATGGCATTTACTGAGTTGATCTCTACCCAATTCGGTTTGCGGATGATCTTCCAGTTGCGGTTATTGAAACGGCTGAGAAATGCACCGAAATAACTGGCCGCATCCTTATCGCCATACGAAAATTGCTGAATAATGATCCGGCCCGATGTATCCTTCAGCAGGCGGCTGGGCATTGTATACACGGGGTCGATCCCCAGCCGTGCAGAAATATCGATATGGTTGCTCGTATCCATGGAAAGAAAAATAACATTCAGCAGGTTGTAGATCACCTGTTCCCGTTTATTATTCTGCCGCTTGCTTTCGCGTAATTTTTCCTGCACCTGTTCCAATATCAGCTGCTTGATCGGCTGGTTGGAGATACTGGCATAAGAGTCTGCCACATCCACCGCGTCTTCCAGGGTTTCGGTGGTTTCCAGGCCATTCACAAAATTCTGCATCAGTTTTTGCGCGCTGCTATTCTCCATCTTCCCAAGAAAATTATCCAGGGTATTGTACGCCGCACACATTTTGATGAATTTTTTATAATAGTCGTAATGCAGATCCATCAACAACGTATCAGTAGCGGGGTTGCGCATCCGCTGGATGATGCGCGGGTACACGCCGCTTACAAAACTTGAAGTATATATCTGGTCCTCGCCTAATACCGCCAGGTAATACAATTCTTCCGGTGTAAGAAGATCTAATTTTTTGAACCGTATGTTAAGATCGTTCTGTTCATGCAAAGCATTGATCTCGTTAATATACATGTCAACCGCCTTGAATTTAAGCCGGTTGGTCAATACCTGCATACCCATCGGCGTATCGCCCTGCTGCATACGCCCAACATATTCGATCCTTGTTCTGACCAGTAATTTGTAATATCCGTAAGAAGAATCCTGTAACAGCAATGGGGTAATCGAATCCATGGTAATCTTTCCGCGGTAGAGATTATCAATAAAAGGGAAATACATCCTGCCGGTTTTACTTACGGCCAGGCTGGAAATGATCTTTACCAGCGGGTGGTCTACCGCCCGGATCCTTTTTCCCAATGCATCAGGCACAGAAGCATAGGTATATAACTGTTCCTGGTTGCGTAATGCGGCCATTATGATCAGGCTGTCGGCATATTTATTATTGGGGAACTGGCTCAGTATACTCAGCGTATTTTCCGGCCTGCGCTGGCAGGATTTAAGTACAAGGATATCCCTTGCCGCGCTAATCCCGATATTATCTTTGAGCGCATAATTATCCATCAGTATCTTACCTACTTCCGGCTCCTGTTCCGCAATGATGTCTAAAATAGAGCTGTCGGCCATTTCGGTTTTCATCGCATCGGCATACGCTTTTATCAGTTCAGGTAATTCACCCGCAGGTATCATCCTTGCCCGGTAGGCATTAATAAACCCGGTAAGCATTTCATTCACACCCCGTAACCACTTGTATTTGGCATTATCATCGAGGGTGGAACTCCGTTCTATAAAAGCACGCATACTGTTCACCCCGGCACGCACCGATTTATTGATGGCTCTGTTCAATACAGCGTCTGAAGTAACCGGGAACACGCTGTCGTTCCTGTTTTTAAGGGTGGCAATGGTATTGAGCGAGTGGATGATATTATCATGATGCAATGCACGCATGGATGGGATAACAGGCATGGTAGTATCTTCCTGTGCAAAACTGGTAAGCGTCAAAAAAAATAACGGTATAAATGAGTAGACCTTCTTTATTTCCATGGTTACTGCAAAAGTAACTTTCCTTTACGTATTGAAGGCCATTTGAGGGGAGATTGCCTTAACAATAACATAATAGAGGCAAAAACCCGAATTGCGGTTCTTTAAAATTAATTTTGTGTAAACATTAGGTTAATATGGAAGGCAAGCCGAAGAAGATATTGATTGCAGACGATGAACCGGATATACTTGAGATCGTAAGCTATAACCTCGGAAAAGAAGGATACGAGATCTATACCGCCAAAGATGGGAACGAAGCCATAGAAAGGGCCAAACAACTCCACCCCGACCTGATCATTCTCGACATTATGATGCCTAAAAAAACGGGGGTGGAAGTATGCCAGATCCTCCGTTCGCAGCCTGTTTTCCAGGATACCCTGATCATATTTCTTACCGCCCTCAGCGATGAGGCATCCCAGATCAAAGGGCTCGAAACGGGCGCAGATGATTATGTGAACAAACCCATCAGCCCCAAAGTACTGGTGAGCCGGGTAAATGCCCTGTTCCGGCGGGTCAATAACAAAGAAGATACCGGTAAGAACATCGTTGTGGGTAATATCGACATCGATCCTGTCAAGTACCTCGTTACCATTGATAATAAAGAAGTGATCCTCGCTAAAAAAGAATTTGAACTGCTCTATTTACTCGCTTCCCGCCCGGGACGTGTTTTTTTACGCAACGAGATCCTCTCCCAGGTATGGGGAAACGACGTGATCGTTGGCGACCGCACCATCGATGTACATATCCGTAAAGTAAGACAAAAGTTAGGCGTAGATTGTATTACTACGGTAAAAGGGGTAGGGTATAAGTTTGAGATTTGAAAAG
>JANXRX010000280.1 GCA_025352905.1 Bacteroidota bacterium
GACAGGATTATTTAACTTTTCCTTCTGTCATATGTCATCTATTTCTTCCCTTTTTTGGACTTCGCCGCTTCCGGCCAGGAGAAATATTTAAATAACGGATATGCTACGGGTTTGGTGTTCACGCCATTCTGGTCGAGGTAGATGTCGAAAAAATTCCATGTCAGCAAGCCATCATCAGATTGCGGTTCCAGCAGGTAAAAGATCAGGTTGGCTAAAGGTTGCGCCATATCTACTTTAAAATCGCCTTTCTGAACCGTATGTGTTGCAGGTTCAAAGGAGCCTTCGGCGGAAGCCATCAGGTGTCCTTCAAATTTGCGCGTGGCCCGGTTTAGTTTATCGATATTGAATACTTCGCCGCTAAGTGTTTCGGTTTTGCTAATGGTATCTACTTTCACACCCTGTTTGATCAGTTTTTCAGCAATGGCAGATAAGGCCGCCGGGATGATATAGCCCCGCGGAACCGTGCTTTGTACCGTGTCTTTGAACTCTCCGTAGTAGGTAACATTATCATAGGTGACCACGTTACCGGTTTTCAGCAGCGTACGGGTTCCATCCGCTTTGGTAAAGCTTTTATAATCATAGGTCCGGAAACCATTCAATGGCTGGGCGGTGGGTACCATTTTAAAACGTACGCCTTTTTTTACCTTACCCGCGCCATCCACCACATTTTTGATGGCCGCAAGTTCTGCTTCATGATTGATGCGGCTGATCTCTTTTCCATGCTTGTTAAAATGATCCAGGATCTCGTACACAAAAACATAGGTGCTGTAGATCCGCTGGTAAAATCTTTCATGCGCAAAAGCTTCACTCAATATGGCCATACGGTTACGTAATCCAAACTGGTTAACAATATAGCGGGGATGGTGATTATAGGTATAAAAATTCTTCAGCGGCCATCCTTCGCGCGTGCTGTAATCGCCATAAGGACCGAAAAAGAGCCCATAATTGTCTTTTGCTTTTTGGGTGATCGAAGGAAGCATCACATCATTGGTATAATGATAGGTTGCCGGCTCGCCTGCATATAGATAACTGGGCGCCCAGGTAAGCGAATAGGCATGCCAGGTACCATTGGTAGTATGGAGATCAACCGATAACTGCGGATCCCAGGCCGTGATCACATGCTGTATCAGTCCTTCGGTCTCCGGCGCTTCCATTTTCATCCCATCCCGGTTCAGGTCGAGCCCCTGCCCGTTCTCGCGTTCGCCTGTTTCTAACGGGCTGTTCTCCTGTGTGGGCCGCAAGCCTTTGGCCATCTTATCATTTCCATCGGTATTGTAAATAGGAAGGAACAGAATGACCTGGTTATCGAGCAGGTTGGATTTTGTGCCTAAGAGGATATCACGCATCAGCATCATCAATACTTCTTTACCCTCTACCTCACCTGCATGGATATTGCCCTGTATATAAATCACGGGTTTGCCCAACGCTTTTGCCTGCTCCGGCGTAGACACAGCTGGGTTGGAAAGGATCACGAGGGGAATGTCTTTGCCCATCGGGCTCTTGCCGATAGTAGTTACCTGTATATATGGACTCTTGCCTTTTATGCTGGTAATGAAATTCATGACATCGGTATAGGTAGATGTCTTGTCGAAATTTGACCGCTCGGGTGTGAGCACCAGGTCATCGGTCCAGGTGATTTGTGCCTGGGATTGTAAACAGACGATAAGCAGCAGCAGGATGGGTATTCTTTTCATGTACATTGGTTTGGTCATGGAAAGTACACCATGGCCCGATATCTGCCCATAAAAAAGGAAAAAACAGGCGTATATAAAAAATATTTTTTGTTTTAACTAAAAATGTTAGTAAATTGCTAACTAAATCAGTTAGCTATGTCAAACGCCGGAAAAAATTTACGCTACCTGCGCAAGCTGCGGGGCTGGACACAGGAAGAGTTTGCCAATAAACTCAAGATCAAAAGATCATTGATCGGCGCTTATGAAGAAGAGCGTGCGGAGCCGCGGCTGGAAGTAATGGAGGTGTTGTGCAATATCTTCAAACTCAGCCTCGAGGATTTTTTATTCAAGGACCTGTCTGCTCCCAAGGGCCTCAGTTATCTTGAAAAACGCAGGCAGCTGAAAATGGTGGCGGAAGTGGCCGAAGTGCGTTTTGTACCTGTGAAAGCAGCTGCCGGTTATTTAGCCGGTTATGGCGATCCTGAATTTATAGACGAGCTGAATACCTTCACTTTACCAATGCTTGCTCCCGGCCAGTACCGTGCATTCGAGATCATGGGTGATAGCATGTTACCCACACCCAGCGGCAGTGTGATCGTAGGTGAAAAAGTGGATGCACTGGATGATGTTAAGAACAGCAATACCTATGTGGTGTTGTCAAAAAATGAAGGCGTGGTATATAAAAGGATCATTAAGAATAACCGCTTAAAAAATAAGATCACCCTTCTTAGTGATAACCCGCAATATGAACCCTATAATGTAAATGCCGAGGATGTGCTCGAAGTATGGAAAGCGGTATACATCCTTCAAAAAGCCAACCTTGGCCCGAGATGGGATGTGAACCAGCTGGCCGGTATGGTCAATAACCTGCAGGACCAGGTAAGCAGCCTAAAGAAGAAACTGAACTAGGTAGCGTATCAGAAGCAGATCACTTTTTCGCCGTTGTTTCGCCGTTCGTTTTCGCCGTTGTTGGTCTTATGACCAACAAAACTTATGACCAACAGCACTAGCAGAGCTTATTTAGAAGCAGATCACTTTTTCATCCACGATCGCAAATACGCGGTCGGATTTCTTAGGTCTTACCATGGCCAGACCGCTGAATTTACTGAATGCCGGAAGAATGGCCTGTGTGGATGTGAAATAGTAACAGGGAAAGAAAAGACTTTGTTTTCCCGCGCCATTGATGCCAATACCGGGATGTAGATGCCCGGAAAAAATAAACGAAGGTCCGGGTATCACTTCGGCAGGATCGTGTACAAAACCGAAATCCCTGATCGCATACATACCTTCTTCAACCGTAATACCGGCTTTGCGGTACCAGTTATTCTCGAGTATATCATGATTACCTCTTATTAGGATAAACTCGATCATGTACAGGTCATTGCGCCATTTCAGGAACAGATCAAGTTCTTTATTGGATTCGCTGTGAAAAAAATCACCGACAACGATCACTTTTTTGGGTTTGAAATAAGAGATCTGGTCAACCAGCCGCTGCATATCTTCTTTGTATACCTGCGCCGGAACGGCAATCCCGTTTTTTCTGAAATGACCGGTTTTGCCAAAATGAAGATCCGATACGATCAGTGCTTCTTCTTCCTGCCAGAACACACAACGATGCGGAGAAAGCCAGAATGTATTTTTTTGAATAATGTGTTGGAGAGGAGCAGTCATGAAGGGTAAAGATACTGATAAGCAATCGTGCCTCTCTGTGAAAATAATTTGCACACGTAGGCACGGTTTAATTTTTCTATAATAATCCCTGCATTTTCTTTACCCTGTCCTCTAATCTTTCGGAGGATAGGTTCATCCTGCTCAATCCATCCACGATGATGGGGAAGGAAAGCGGGGTTTCTTTTTTAGGGAAACGCACAATGATATCACTTTGATAGATACGCTGTAAAGCCTGCCGTAACCTCGCTTCATCCATCTGCTGCGACAATACCTCGTTATATGCCTGTCTTAGCAGGATATTCTTTGGATCAAATTCTTCAAACACGCTAAAAAGCAATGCTGCTGACGATTGCAGGTGTCTTGCTTTTTTATGCTCTCCCGGCATACCCTGGAATATGAGGCCGCCGATAACGGCAATGTCCCTGAATTTTCTTCGCGCCATTTCGGTGCTGTTCATGCTTTTCTGAATATCGAGTAAGAGCTCATCCGATGTAAATAATTCGCGCACATTGTTGTCATCTACGGGGATAGGCTGATCGCTCAATAATTCAAAACCATAATCGTTCATCGATATTGAGAAAGTGATGGGAATGATCTGCCCGATACGATAAGCAAGTATCGCGCTCATGGCTTCGTGTACCTGGCGCCCCTCAAAAGGATATACCAATAAATGATAGCCGTCTTTGTTTTCGATCTGTTCTACCAGCAATTCATGCTCGCGGGGTATATGCGATAATTGCTGCTGCAGCATAAATAATGGATGCAGGGCTTTCAACTCTATTTCATCCTCGTCTGTGAGTACCTTATTAAATGTTTTACGCAGCACATGACCCAGGTTTGCTGTTAAACTCATGCGCCCGCCCATCCAGGAAGGCACGATAGATTTTTTTGCATTTGATTTACGCACCATCACGGTCATTTCTTTGATCACAACCAGTTCTAGGTTCCTTCCGGCAAGCGTAAAAACATCACCGGGATCCAAACGGCTGATGAACCATTCTTCGATCACGCCGATATAACCGCCACCCATAAATTTAACTTTCAGCATGGCAGAACTTACGATGGTGCCGATATGCATCCGGTGACGCATAGCTATCCGGCGACTTTTTATTTTGTAAATACCGTCTTCGATCTCAACTTTTTTATACTCGTCGTAGTGCTGCAAAGCCTTGCCGCCTTCGGTAATATGCAATAACAGCTCCTGCCATTCCGCTTCAGTGATATCAGCAAAGCAATACGTGCTTTTTATTTCCCGGAATAATTGCACGGGCTCAAAGCCATCGCTGACGGCAAGCGTACAAAGGAACTGCAACAGTACATCAAAACATAGCAGCATAGGTTCGCGGCTCTCAATTGCTTCTTCGCGGATAGCCTGTTTCAAGGCGGCCACTTCCAGTAATTCCAATGAATGCGTAGGTAAAAAATAAATAACACTTGTTTCACCGGGTCTGTGGCCGCTACGGCCCGCGCGTTGTAAGAAACGGGCCACCCCTTTTGGCGAGCCAACCTGTATAACCGTATCCACTGGCCTGAAATCTACTCCCAGGTCAAGACTGGACGTGCAGACAACCGCTTTTAATTTTTCAGTGTGTAAAGCGTCTTCTACCCATAAACGTAATTCGGGCTCGATACTTCCATGGTGCAGGGCAATAACGCCGGCAAACTGAGGGGCTATATCCAGTAATTTCTGGTACCAGGTCTCGCTCATTCCGCGGGTATTGATAAAGATCAGCGCGGTCTTGCTTTGTTCGATAATGGGAATGAGTTTTTCGGCGAGTTTGATACCGAGGTGGCCCGCCCAGGGATAATTTTCAATTTCATCTGGCAGGATAGATTCTACACGGATGTTCTTGGCAATATGGGCACGAACAATAACACTTTCTTTTTTGAGCGGCGCCAGCAACACCTCTTTGGCTTCTATGAGATTGCCAATAGTGGCGCTGATGCCCCAGACGGATATCCGCTGCTGGGCGTCGGGATAACAATTCAGGATCCGGGACAATGCCAGTTCAACCTGCACGCCTCTTTTGCTGCCGAGTAATTCATGCCATTCATCCGCGGCGATGATCTGCAGGTTTTGAAAAGCGGCCGGGTAATTTTTTTGTGCCAGGAAGAGATGAAGACTTTCCGGTGTGATGATTAGCACCTCGGGGATATTTCTTTTTTGTTTCTCCCTTTCTCCCGGTGAGGTATCTCCATTGCGTACACCTATCCTCCATTGAAGCCCAAGATCTGCCACAACTTCTTCCATTGCGCGGCAGATATCTTTCGCCAGCGCGCGCAGGGGTGTGATCCATAATAAACGGAGACCGTTATTTTTTTGTTTGGTATAATCGAGGGGATGTTCATTAATGAACCGGATCACCGATCCAAGAAAAACAGAATAGGTCTTGCCGCACCCCGTTGGTGCATTGACCAACCCGCTGTTACCATCAATAATGTGTTGCCAGGTTTCTATTTGGAAAGTAAATGGCTGAAATCCTTTGGCATTGAGCCACTGGTTCACAATCGTATATCCCGCACTGGTTCCCGGTTTCATTGAGCGGACTTATCGAACCATTTCTCCAAAATATTTCCCAGCCATGAAAAACCTTTCAAGGTAAACTTGCCAATGGTTTCCTGGAACCTGGAAAGGTTGATGATCATTTTGAGTATTGAAGATTTTTTATGGAAACCGGCTTTGCGGAAAATACTCCTGATAATGATCTGTGTATGATCTTCCCTGAGATAATCCCAGTTTTGCGAGAGCGTATTTTCCAGTTGCGTTTTTCTTTCGTTCAGCCCTTCTATCTCCTCATCAAGGGGATGTGTGCGCAGTATCGTGTACCTCGAGATCTTCTTCATATTATTGCTGCCTTACAAGGATCCTTACGATCGGGTGAATGAATAATTTTTTCCGGAATATGGTCAGTAATAACATGATGAGTAAAAACAGAAGTGTAGTAGTTCCAAACCCCGCCACATAACTATCCATTAACCCCGATAACCATAAGCTCAGGGTGATTCCTGCAAAAAGTAACACCAGGAAAAACATAAACAGCGAAATAATGATCCAGGCAAGGATACCACCGATGCTGGAAGTGGTGCGGATCAATTCTAATCTAAAAATACTTACCCTCACTTCCAGGTATTCCTGCAGTAATACTTTGTTTTCCTGTATAAATTCCCAGATATCCTGTTCTTTCTCCATAAAATCCGTTAGAGCTTAAATTTACAGAATACTTTTCACCTGTCCGTCTACTTTCCGGATAAAATACAATTTCTTATTCTCCAGGTAATCCGGCAAAGCGTTTTCTTCGGTTGCACGTACCGGTTGGATATCAAAATCATTGAAGAGTTTATACTCTTTGGCAGAAAGCGCATTGATCAGACTGCTGCCGTTTTTTACCAATAGTTTAGTAAAATGATACATGGCTTCGTATCCTTTAAAGAACATATCGCCTGGCCTGCCTGCATAACGGGTTTTGTATTTGGCAGAGAGGTCGGCGCTGAGTTTGTCGTTCCTGATAAAATTATAGGGTGTTGTGTAAATGACCTCGATGTCTTTGCTGATATCCCGCAACCCATCCCAGGTGGGCATACCCATTGTGATGCTGCGGTATGTTTTTGAACTGCTGCCCAATGCCCTGGAAAGATTCATCCCAAATTCCTCGTTAAGTGTGCCACAGATCACGATGTTTTGTCGTGTGCTGTCTAAGTGCTCCGTTACCTGGCTGGTGCTGAAACTGTCTGTGAGGTCGATTGTCTTTATTTTTAACGGAACACCGGCTGTTTTTTTATTCATATCTGCGATGATATACTGGATCACATCTTCAATAGCGCCTTTTCTTCTGAAGTAGATTAGGTTTTCTGTTGGATAGGTCCGGTGCAGGAACCGGTAAATGGCTTCAATATGCGTTTTCAATGTTGGATTGATCATCACAAAGAACGGATTGGCCGATATGCCGCCATCATTTGGATAGGTGGCTGAGATCAGCGGAACATTCAGTTGCAAAGCAAGGTCGGCCAACGGCTTAACATCGCTTCGCAAATTAAAAGAGGCAATGATCAGTGAAACATCTTTTAACCCGGGATCCGACACGATTGTTCGCAAAGGTGTTGTTACACTTTTGGTATCATAAAAAACAACCGATACGGGAACATTTTCTTTATTAAGTGAATCAATGGCCATCATCACGCCGTTATAAAAATCCAGCCCGGGTAACATCAGCCTGGGCAGGCTGGCAGTGCCGAGTTTATAAGTATCATTCGAAAAAGCAGAATCCAGGTATACCGGTGCAAACACAGCGATCTTTAGTGGTTTTTCAAGGGTTGCCTGACTATTGGCGGCAACACCTGCACATAAAACACAAACCAGAAGAGTTACCCGCTTGATCAGTTGCATAAACATTTTTTTATCCAGGTGCAAAATGCATGCCTATTCCCATTCGATCGTGGCCGGCGGTTTGCTGCTGATATCATATACTACGCGGTTAATGCCACGTACATTATTGATGATATCATTTGAAACCGCTGCCAGGAATTCATAGGGCAGGTGAGCCCAGTCAGCGGTCATACCATCTACCGATGTTACCGCGCGAAGCGCCACCGTAAATTCATAAGTTCTTTCATCCCCCATCACCCCAACACTTTTAACGGGCAGTAAAATGGTACCCGCCTGCCACACGGCTGTATAGAGATTACTGTTTTTCAATCCCTGCGTATAAATATGATCGGCATCCTGCAGCAGCTTTACTTTTTCTTCCGTTACTTCTCCCAATATCCGGATAGCCAGGCCCGGGCCGGGAAAGGGATGGCGGTTGATCATATCAGCGGGGATCCCCAGTTCAAGTCCTACTTTTCTTACCTCATCCTTAAAAAGAAAACGTAGTGGTTCCACGAGCTCCATTTTCATACTATCGGGCAACCCGCCAACATTATGATGCGATTTAATGGTTTGCGACGGGCCATGTACGCTTACACTTTCGATCACATCGGGATAGATGGTGCCCTGGCCCAACATCTCAATACCGGTAAGCAACTGTGCCTCCCTGTCGAATATTTCTATAAAACTTCTGCCGATGATCTTTCTTTTTTCTTCCGGGTCCGATTTGCCGGCCAGCCTTGTATAAAAATATTCTTTTGCATCAACGCCTTTTACATTCAATTGCAGCTGTTTGTAGGTTTCGAGCACCTGTTCAAATTCGCCCTTGCGTAAAACGCCATTGTCTACGAAGATCCCAAACAGGTTAGCGCCAATGGCCCTGCTGATGAGTGTTGCGGCAACGGTACTGTCTACACCTCCGCTCAATGCCATAATCACTTTCCGGTTCCCGATCTTCTGTTTCAGCGCTGCCACTGTTTCACTGATAAAATGCGAGGGCGTCCAGCTGCCGGTGCATCCGCAGATATCGGTCAGAAAATTATTGATGACCTTTTTACCTTCGGTTGAATGATATACTTCCGGGTGAAACTGGATCCCATACAAAGCCTTTGTTTCGTGACCGGTTTTTTTGAAAGCGGCTATGGGAATACTTTCAGTAACGGCCAGTACTTCGAAACCGGCTGGCAGGGCGGTAATGGAATCGCTATGGCTCATCCAGACCTGGGATTGGTCCGGTACATTCTTCAATAAAATGTCTTGTTTCTGTATATGTAACCTTGCACGGCCAAATTCTCTTTTATTCGACTTATCTACCGTACCCCCCAAACGCTTAGCGGTTAACTGTGCGCCGTAACAAACACCCAGTACCGGTACGTTTTGAATAAAGGCGGAAATATCAACGGAAGGGGCATTTTCCTCGTTCACGCTAAAAGGGGAGCCGCTGAGTATGATACCCTTGAGGCCCGGTTCAAAGACAAAAGACTTCTGGTATGGAATGATCTCGCAAAATACATTGGCTTCCCTTACTGCCCGGGCGATGAGTTGGGTAAACTGGCTCCCAAAATCGAGGATTAGTATCTTTTCTGTCATGGGAGCGAAGGTAACAGAATTTTTTATGGTACTAAACCCTGGTAAAGGGCAAGAAATGCGCAGTGGTGAAAGCAGGTTTTACTAACTTCCGGCTACAAAACCTGCTTATGAAACGTATTTTACCCTTTTTGGCCGCAATGCTGGTCCTTTTTTCCGGCTGCCGCTTTATGAACTATAAACGCATAAAGGGCAATGGCGTGATGAGCTCACAAAACAGGAACATAGTCAATGCCGCGAGGATCAAGCTGCTTGGCAGTTATGATGTAGAGATCACACAGGGGGCCACTACATCGGTAAGGGTGGAAGCGGATGAAAATATTCTTCCTTACATACTAACCAATGAAAATGACGGGTTCCTGGTGATCAAATCAAAGGACCATATCAATCTTTCTACGGAAAATATTATCAAGATCTATATCACAACAGCTAAACTGGAAGAAGTGCACCTGTCTGGCAGCGGGAACATTACGGGGAAAAGTAAATTTACCGGTGCCAGTAAACTGCTGCTGAGAATAAGTGGCAGTGGAGATATGAAGATGGAAGTGAACACACCTGTGATAGACGCCAGTATATCGGGCAGCGGTACTATTACACTGAAAGGCGAAACAATGGATGAAAGTATTCATATTACCGGTCAGGGCGATTTTAATGCCGACGAATTAAAAGCAGAGAATGCGAAAGTATCGATCGCCGGCGCGGGAGATATCCGGGTATTTGCAGATCATGATCTTGATATCAATATCGCCGGGGCAGGCTCCGTGTATTATAAGGGCTCCGCATCAGTAAAACAGCATGTGGCCGGCAGTGGTGAAATAAAGAAAATAAACTGAGCGCGCTCCGGGCCGTTTTTTTTCAGTACTTTAAAGTTAAAATCCAAACCGCGTAATGGCAAGCGAGTATAAAATCTTATTGGTTGAGGATGAGGAAAAGCTGGCGAAAGTGATACAGGAAGAGTTGATCCGTCATGGATTTCCAACGGATCTTGCTGTAGATGGATCAGAAGCCTCCCGTTTATTTGGCCTGGAAACCTATTCATTGGTGTTGCTGGATATCAACCTTCCGTATAAAAATGGCTTTGTTCTCTGCAAGGAGTTCCGCGAGGCCAACAAAAAAATACCCATTATCATGCTTAGCGCCGCCGGTGAGATCCATGATAAAGTGGAGGCTTTTAACCTGGGCGCGGATGACTATATCGTAAAACCTTTTCATTTTGTGGAACTGTTCGCAAGGGTAAAAGTATTTCTGAAAAGATCGGAACTGCCCGCCGCTTCAGACAAGATAGAGGTGGAAGATATGCAGATCGATTTTTTAAACAAGACCGTTGTCCGCAATGGTGTTGATATTAATCTTACCGCCAAAGAATTTACGCTCCTGGTATTGCTGGCAAGGAACAAGGGCAGGGTGATAGCCAAACAGGAGATCCTGGAAAAAGTATGGGATCTTAGTTTTGATACCGGCACCAATACCATTGAAGTGTATATCAGCTTCCTTCGTAATAAGATCGATAAACCCTTCCCTGTAAAACTGATCCACACCAAACCGGGTTTCGGATATTATATAAAATAACGAAGCCTGAATCGTAAACATTAAACCGGCACGTTGAATCTCAAACTGCGCTTTGCACTGCTGTTCACATTTTTTGTGGCTGTTATACTCATCAGTTCCACAGTTACGATTTATATCCTCAATTATAATTACCGTGAATCGGAATATTTTGAGCGTGTGAAGGTAGAGGGACTCGAATTTCGGAATACACTTTCACATATTTCAAACCCCAATAAGGCGGCTTCTGAACTGCTCACCCAGATATTACACAACAGTACCCTGTATGATGAGCGCATAGTGATCGCAGATACCAGCGGAAAGATCATTTATAAGATCCCGGATACCCTGCATTTTTCGGTCAGCCCTGCTATCCTGCAGAAAATAAAAACGGAAAAGGAGTACCGCTGGTATTCTTCTAACCTGTACCAGCATGTAGGCACTTACTTGCGGGAAGAGAACCAGATCGTGATCGCTGCAGGTCTGGATGAACCTGGTTTCGGAAAAATTTATAAACTCAAGATCATACTTGGGGCGGTGTTGATCGGGGGGTTGCTGCTGACCGCGTTCATATCCTTCTTTTTTGTGCGTGAGGCGTTCCTTCCCTTAACCAACCTGAGCATGCAGATGAAGAGTACCACCCTGCAGAACCTTACCCGGCGCATTGCTGTTAAAGAAACAAAAGATGAAATAAATGAGATCGCCAGTAATTTTAATGCGATGCTGGAAAGACTGGATCGTGCCTATGGCTTCCAGAAAAGTTTTGTGTACCATGCTTCACACGAACTGAGAACGCCATTGGCTACCATGCTTTCACAAACAGAATCCGCACTGGGCAAAGAGATGAAGGAACCGGAATATAAAAAATTGCTTCACTCCTTAAAAGAAGAACAACAGGAACTGATCGAACTTACTAACTCGCTGTTACTGATATCCCAGTATGAAGAAATGGCCTTCGCACAGGAATGGCCGGAGTTACGGATAGACGAAATAATATATGCTACGGTAAGTCATGCCAAACGCACTTTTCCCGATCTGAAGGTTACGATCGGGTTCAACCCGCTACCGGAAAATGATAATGACCTGACCATACAGGGTAACGAGAGCCTGCTGAAATCAGCGTTTTTTAACCTGTTAAAAAACGCCTATCTCTATTCAACAGATCAGAAAGTAAAGATCAATATAAAACCGAACGGGAAAAATATCCTTATACAGATGGAGAACGGCGGCCCGCAACCCAACCCGGAAGAACTGGAAAAGATCATGGTCCCTTTTTACCGGGGCAACAACGCATTAAAATCAAAAGGTTTCGGATTAGGATTATCGATCATTCACCGGATCATCACTATTCACAAAGGCCGGATCGCCTATACTGCCTTGTCGGGAAGCATCAACCGCTTCACCGTAACCCTGTTCAATTTAGTACCCGGCAGTGAAAATACAGGCGCATAAAAAAGCCAACCAGGAACTGGTTGGCTTTTTAACTATATCAGGGATCACTATTTAGCGATCGCGTTTGCTTTTTTGGTCAGCTTACTTTTCAGGTTAGCGGCTTTATTCTTATGGATAACACCCCGTTTTGCCATCTTATCGATCATGGAAACAACATTGGGTAAGGCTTCCTCATACACTTTCTTCTCCGTATTGCCTTTCAATTCACGTATCGCATTACGGGTGGTTTTACCATAATAACGGTTACGATCGCGACGTTTCGCGGCTTGTCTCACATCTTTTTTTGTTGCTGCGTGGTTTGCCATGTTCTGTTTTTTTCAGGACGGCAAAGGTAAGGACTGGGAGTGAAAGATGAAAATTTAAAGTAAAAAAAACGGCAAAACCGTCCATTTTTCGCTGAAACAGGGCAGCTTTCCACCTAAATTTCGCCTCATTTTCTGCCTTCAATGACCGATATTTGCCATCAATTTGACCCCAAAGCTGTATAAATACCCCAAATGAAGGATTTTTCGTACATCACCAACTCTCACCCGGCCTATATTGAAAGCCTGTACAATGACTTTACCAAAGACCCGGCCAGTGTGGATCAGGACCTCAGGAAGTTCTTTGACGGGTTTGATTTTGCTGTTTCTAATGGCCAGACTGCCCCTAACGGGCAGGTAATTACGGGGATTGACTGGATGAAAGAGATCAGGGTGTACCGTTTGATCCTTGGGTACCGGAATAAGGGGCATTTACTGGCGAAGACCAACCCGATCCGCCCGCGGAAAGACAGGGGGGCCAACCTCGACCTCAGCTTTTTCGGCTTATCCGATGCTGACCTTGATAATCCGTACCAGGCGGGAAACCTGATCGGGCTGGGTACAACAAGCCTGCGGAATATACTGGCACACCTCGAAAAAACATATGCCACGCATGTAGGGATCGAGTTTAAATATATCAGCGACCAGGTTAAGATCGACTGGCTCACCAACGAGATGGAGAAGGGTTTTTTAACGCCTCTCGGTTTTGAAAAGAAAAAACGCATCCTTGAAAAGCTGAACCAGGGCGTTATGTTTGAAAAATTCCTGCATACAAAATATATCGGGCAGAAAAGATTTTCACTGGAGGGTGGAGAAACAACCATTGCGGCACTGGATGCGATCATTAATGTGGCCGCTGATAATGGAGTTGAGGAAGTCGTGATCGGTATGGCCCACCGGGGCAGGCTCAATATCCTTGCCAATATCATGGGTAAAACCTACGAGCAGATCTTCAGCGAATTTGAGGGTACGGCTACGATTGACCAAACCATGGGTAGTGGTGATGTGAAATACCATATGGGATATGGTAGCGAGGTGAGAACAATGGAAGATAAGCATGTGCATTTAAAATTAATGCCCAATCCATCCCATCTTGAAGCAGTGGATCCCGTGGTACTGGGTTTTGCGCGGGCGAAGGCGGATGTATTGTATGCGAGCGATTTTGATAAGATACTTCCGATACTGATACACGGAGATGCTTCCGTAGCCGGGCAGGGTATTGTTTACGAAGTATTACAGATGAGCAATCTACGCGGGTATTATACAGGCGGAACGATCCATTTTGTGATCAATAACCAGATAGGCTTTACCACCGATTTTGATGATGCCAGAAGCGCTGATTATTGTACTTCTGTAGCGGCCATGGTTCAGGCGCCTGTATTGCATGTTAATGGCGATGATGCAGAAGCCGTAGTGAAATGCGCAGAAATGGCTACGCGTTACCGGAACGAATTTAACAGCGATATCTTTATTGATATGGTGTGTTACCGTAAACACGGGCACAACGAAGGCGACGATCCCAAGTATACGCAACCACAGTTATACGCACTCATAGATAAGCACCAGAACCCAAGGGAGATCTACACACAATACCTGCTGGAGAATGGAGAGGCCGATGCACAGCAGCTGGCCAAGGATATGGAGAAAAAATTCTGGGCCGATCTGCAGGAGCGTCTGGATGAGATCAAGCAAAATCCTTTGCCGTATAAGTACCAGTCGCCCGAACTGGTATGGAAAAGTTTACGCAAAGCAACAGACGAAGACTTTATCCATTCACCCGATACGGCTATTGACGAAGCGGAACTCAAAAGTCTTTTTGATAGCCTGATGAAGTGGCCAGCTGATTTTAAGCCGCTGAAAAAAGTGGAAAAGTTATTGCAGGATAAAATAAAACTCCTCGAGACCGAACAGAAAATTGACTGGGCCACGGGCGAACTGCTATCCTATGGTTCCATCCTGCTGGATGATAATATTGTACGTATGAGCGGGCAGGATGTTCAACGCGGAACCTTTAGTCATCGTCATGCTATTTTAAGGGATGAGAACACAAACAAAGGATATAACCGCCTGAATCATTTTAGGGAGAAACAGAAAAAATTCAGGATCTATAATTCACTGCTCAGCGAATATGGCGTATTGGGTTTTGAATATGGATATGCGCTGGCCAACCCGAAGGCATTGGTGATCTGGGAAGCGCAGTTTGGTGATTTTTCCAATGGTGCGCAGACGATGATAGACCAGTTCATTGCAGCGGGCGAACAAAAATGGCAGCGCCAGAACGGGATCGTGATGTTGTTGCCGCATGGATACGAGGGCCAGGGCCCCGAACACAGCAGTGCGCGTATGGAACGCTATTTACAAATGTGTGCGGAACTGAATATGGTGATCACGAATATCACTACGGCCGCTAACCTGTTTCATGCATTCAGGCGGCAGGTGGCGTGGAACTTCCGTAAGCCACTGATCAATTTTTCGCCCAAGGCCAATCTCCGGAACCCAGTCACTTTCAGCCATATCAGCGAATTCACAAAAGGCGGTTTCAAAGAGCTGATCGATGATGCGTTTGTAACAGACGCGACACAGGTAAAAAAAGTTTTGATATGTACGGGCAAACTGTATTTTGAGATGGCCGATAAGCAACTCAAAGAGAACCGGAAAGATATTGCCATCGTACGACTGGAACAGATCTATCCTTTACCATTCAAACAACTGGAGATCCTGCAAAAGAAATACAATAAAGCAACCTGGTTCTGGGTACAGGAAGAACCGTTGAATATGGGAGCGGCGGGATTCTTGCAGAGTAACCTGAAGAGCATCAATTTTGGTGTGATCAGCCGTAATGCCAGTGCGGCTACCGCAACGGGCTATGCCAAGGTGCATGCACAGGAGCAGACAGAAATTATTTCAACTGCCTTTACTATTTAATACAGCGAGAGAAACAAAAATACCTATTATTATGACCGATATTAAAATTCCAACAATAGGAGAATCTATCACGGAAGTTACCCTGTTAAAATGGGTGAAAAAAGAAGGCGACTGGGTGGAGCGTGATGAAGTGATTGCCGAACTGGAAAGTGAGAAAGCCACTTTTGAAGTGAATGCAGAAAAAGCCGGGATCTTAAAAACACTTGCCGCAGAAGGAGATACCCTCAATATCGGTTCGGTAGTGGCCCGGATAGATGAAACCGCCACAAAACCCGCAGGCGCCCCAGCACCAGCCGAAGCCCCCAAACCAGAAAAGCCCCAAGCTTCTGCCGCAACACAACCCCAAACCCCAAACCCCAAACCCCAAACCGAAGTTAAAGTAGCAGACCCGGAGATCAAAGCCACCCCCGTTGCTTCTGCTATTATAGCCGATAAAAACGTGAATCCCTCAGAGATCACTGCTTCCGGCGCCGGTGGCAAGATCATGAAACAGGATGTGCTGGAAGCATTGGCGCATCCCGGTAAAAAAGCGTTTGCGGGTAATGAACTGTTTACACGCAATGTTCGCCAGGAAAAGATCAGCAGTCTGCGCAAAACCATTGCGCGGAGATTGGTGGAAGCAAAAAATACGACCGCAATGCTTACCACTTTTAACGAAGTGGATATGACAAAGATCATGGAGGTGCGGAAACTGTATAAAGACAAGTTCAAAGAAACACATGGTGTGAACCTCGGGTTCATGAGTTTTTTTGCGAAGGCCTGTGCCATTGCGCTTGCGGAATGGCCCTCGGTGAATGCGTATATCGATGGCGACCAGATATTGTATCATGATTATGCCGATATCAGTATAGCCGTAAGCACGCCACGCGGACTGACCGTTCCGGTGATCCGGAATGTTGAGAGCCTGGGTATGGCTGATATAGAAAAGAAAGTGGTGGAGCTGGCCGGCAAGGCGAGAGACAGTAAATTAACTGCCGAGGACCTGCAGGGTGGCACATTTACGATCACCAATGGCGGTGTGTTCGGTAGTTTAATGAGCACCCCGATCATCAATATCCCGCAAAGCGCCATATTGGGTATGCATAAGATACAGGACAGGCCCATGGCCATCAATGGCCAGGTAGTGATCCGGCCGATGATGTACCTTGCCGTAAGCTATGATCACCGGATCATCGACGGAAAAGAAAGTGTGAGTTTTTTGGTGAGGGTTAAAGAGCTATTGGAGAATCCTGAACTGTTGTTAATAGGCAAAGATCCTGTGAAGACATTATTAGAACTATAATTTCCTTTACAGGGATAGGGCTCATGCGCTTTCAATCTTATTTTAACACGGCTATCTCCCTTCTTCATCAATACGATGGAACCGTTCCGTTAGTTCATTTCCTGAAACAATATTTTGCGCAGCATAAAAAACACGGCTCAAAAGACAGGAAACTCATCTCTCATCTTTGTTATACGTATTACCGGCTTGGTCATGCCTTAACAGAATGTACAACAGAAGAAAGACTGAAGATCGCTTTGTTTCTCTGTAATGGAGAAGCGGGAGAGTGGAACATTTTATTTGATGCATCCTGGCTTGCTCACTGGAACCCCGAACTAACCGATAGAATACAATTTATCCGTTCTGTTTACCCGGCATTTTCTGTCGCCACTATTTTTCCATGGCTGAACCAGTTAAGCGATGGGATAGAACCGGAGGCTTTTGCATCCGCACACCTTATCCAGCCAAACCTGTTTCTTCGTATCCGCCCCGGCAACGAAAAAAAGGTAACGGGAAAATTAGCCGTTGCACAAATCCCATTTAAACAGGCATCACCCAGCTGTCTTGCCCTCCCCAATGCCAGTAAGGTAGATACCGTGCTGGAAATCGATAAAGAAGTAGTGATCCAGGATTATAGCTCCCAGCAAATAGCAGAATTCCTCCTCACGCCTTATCACTTATCCCATACCCCTGCCGTTTGGGATTGCTGCGCAGCCAGCGGCGGAAAATCCATCCTTGCGAAAGATGTATTACCCAATATTGATCTCACCGTGTCCGATATCCGCCCATCCATCCTCAAAAATTTACGACAGCGTTTTGAACGCGCCGGAATAAAAAATTATCACTCCTTCACCTGCGACCTCACCAACGCCAGACCCCAAACTCCAAACTACCAACTGATCCTATACGATGCCCCCTGCACAGGAAGCGGCACCTGGGGCCGGACACCGGAACAATTGTATTTTTTTACAGAAGATAAAATAGCTGAATACGCAGCCTTACAGGCAAAGATCATCCGTAATGTGATCCCCAGCCTCGCAGAAAAAGGATACCTGCTGTATATTACCTGTTCTGTTTTTAAGAGAGAGAACGAGGCAATGGTAGAAATGATCGAAAAGGAATTTTCATTGCAACTGGTGAAAAGTGAATTGCTTAAGGGATATGGTTTGAAAGCAGATTCAATGTTTGCTGCGTTATTTATGCTAAGGAACTGAATTGTTGGCCGGGCAACCAATAATGGCGACTATTATAGCAACGCCCCGCGTTGAATGACCCCACCGCCGATCACATCATCGCCTTCATAAAAAACAGCGCTTTGACCGGGAGCAATACCTTTTACATTTTCATAAAAACGCGCACGGATGCCGTTATCGGAATAATATAAATTGCTTAAAGCGCCTTTGTCTTTGTAGCGGATCTTGGTAACCGCTTCCATGCCTTCCGTGATCCCATCATATTTCATCCAGTTGATCTTGCTCACAAGCATATCATTCTGGTCAAGATCGCTTTCATCCCCCAACACAACGGTATTGGTTCCCGGATCGATCGAGGTAACATAAACGGGTCGGCCCATCGCAATTTCCAGCCCCTTGCGCTGGCCCACCGTATAGAAAGGATATCCTTTGTGCTGCCCGAGTTTTTTTCCTGATTTATCAACGAACCATCCGCCGTTTACTTTTTCTTCCAGTCCTTCCACCCTTCTTTTCAGGAAGCCACGATAATCATTATCGGGCACAAAACAGATCTCATAGCTTTCGCTTTTTTTGGCCAGTTCAGGATAGCCCATATCAATGGCCATCTGGCGGATAGCAGATTTGCGGTAACCGCCTAAGGGTAACAGGGTCCTGCTGAGCAGTTCCTGATCGAGCCCCCATAATACATAACTCTGATCCTTCGTCTCATCCAGCCCCTTACTGATCACATAACGGCCGTTATCATGCAGACGAACGGATCCGTAATGCCCCGTTGCAATAAATTCACAATCCAGCGCATTGGCTCTTTTCAGCAGGGCCCTCCATTTGATATGTGTATTGCACATCACACATGGGTTGGGGGTACGGCCGGCGATATATTCATCCACAAAATTCTCGATCACAAAATCGCCGAACTCTTCACGGATATCTAAAATAAAATGCGGGAAACCGTGATGAACCGCGGCCTGGCGGGCATCATTAAAGGAATCGATATTACAACAGCCTGTTTCCTTGGTACTGCTGCCGCTGCTGGCATAGTCCCATGTTTTCATGGTAATGCCTACCACTTCATATCCCTCATGGTGTAACATAAGCGCCACAACGGTACTGTCTATACCGCCACTCATTGCTACTAAAACCTTTCCTTTCCGGCTCATGCTAAAAATTTGATCGCCCTTTTTTCAAAAGGGGATAAGCTGCAAAAATAAACTAACTCGGCGGAACGGGGGCGGTGAAGGGTTACGAAAGCAGAAAAAACACCCGTGCGGTCGTAGAAAACCCGTATTTCCAGCGTAATAAATAAAGAAAGACAGTTATATGAAACGATCTTATAGAGGGAGAACCGTTAAATAAATAAGGTATTTTTCTGGGTATAAATACTTGATCGGAGTATCCTGCTTTGTCAGATATTTACCAAAACTCATAGGTTATGATTAAACTTCAGGTGATCGGTAATCTTGGAAAAGATGCACTGGTGAACAATGTAAACGGTAAGAATGTGATCAATTTTACGGTGGCTCATACAGAAAAATTCAAGGATGCGCAGGGAAACCAGAAAGACAAGACCATCTGGGTGGATTGTGCTTACTGGACCGAGCGAACAGCTGTTGCACCGTATTTAAAAAAAGGCACGCAGGTATTTGTTGATGGACAGCCAGACGTACGCACGTATACCACGCAGGATGGCCGTAACGGCGCTTCCCTGGTATTGCGGGTAATGAGCGTACAATTATTAGGCGGTAAAAATGAAGGCGGCGGAAACAGCGGCAATAATGAAGGAGGCGGATCTTTTGCGCCATCGTATTCGCAACCGGCAACCTCTGCGCCATCGGCCAACGAGATCACCGAACCCTTAGATGATCTTCCATTCTGACGATACATCAACTTACTGAAAAGAGATGCCTGATTATGGCATCTCTTTTACCTTACCGGTTTTAAATCTTCTATTGTGCCAGTTTACTCCTACGATCATTTATATACATTCACCTTCCAGGTTTTTAAAAGCATAGGCTGTTCAGATGAGCACGCCACAACTGCCACCACTGGCCTGCTTGCGGCAGATCTTCGCGGCATTGACAGTCACGGAGTGGCAAGGTTAAGCGGCTATACCCGTTTATGGGAAGCCCAGCGGATAAATGCCGCGCCTAACATACAGATCGTACACGAAACGCCCTCTACGGCCGTGGTTGACGGGGACGCGGGATTAGGCCTGGTGGTGGCGCCTTTTGCGATGCAGGTAGCTATTGAAAAAGCAAAACAGGCCGGTACCGGTTGGGTAAGCGTACGTAATACCAATCATTTTGGTATAGCCGGTCACCATGCAATGATGGCGCTTTCGCATGATATGATCGGGATGGCCATGACCAATGCAAGCGCATTGGTAGCGCCTACTTTTTCTATTGAAAGAATGCTGGGTACCAACCCGATAGCCGTAGCCATCCCGGCAAACAGGCAGCCGGCCTTTGTGGCGGATTTTGCTACCACCACAGCCGCGAATGGCAAACTGGAGATCCTCCAGCGAAAAAATGCAGACACCCCGTTGGGTTGGGTGCAGGATAAAGACGGTCACCCATCAACCGATGCCAATATCCTGAAAAAACAAGGCGCTTTACTGCCGCTGGGGAGCGACAGGGAACATGGCAGTCATAAAGGATATGCATTGGGAAGTATTGTAGATATTTTTTCGGCAGTACTCAGCGGCGCTTCCTATGGCCCATGGGCGCCGCCATTCCCGGCGTATGTTCCCATGCCTGAAAATATGCCCGGCAAGGGACTAGGACATTTTTTTGGCGCGATGCGGATAGATGCCTTCCGGCCGGCGGATGAATTCAAGGAACATATGGATAACTGGATCCAACGTTTCCGTTCGGCAACACCCGCTGAAGGATATGATAAAGTATTGATACCGGGCGACCCGGAACGGGAAATGGAAGCGGTTCGTAGAGAGGAGGGCATTCCATTGGTGGAAACGGTGGTGGAAGATCTGAAAGCGGTAGCAGGAAAATTCTCACTATCATTTTAAAGCAAACGGTACCATGCGGATACGTGTGTATTTTTTATGGATCGTATTCGCCTGTACCAGTGCAAGCCTTACTGCGCAGCCGGGGAAATACCTGTCGCAAGAAAACTGGAACAAATTATTTCCTAACCGTTACGGTGGTTCCTCAAAACAAAAAGCAAACAATGATTTTTATACCCTCGCAGCCTTTCTTACAGCCGCCGCTCATTTCCCGCAATTTTTATCAGGGCCAGATAAGGAACTGAACAAACGCGAACTCTGCGCTTTTCTGGCAAGTATGGCTTATGAGACCGGCGGTGGCTGGGATGCCGCCCCTGGTGGGTATTACCAATGGGGATTGTATTTTAGGGAAGAAAGAGGTTGCGAAAAAGGATGCCCGCAATACGCTGATCTTACAAAAACGAAATACCCGGTAACACCCGGCCAGTCGTATCACGGCCGCGGACCACTTCAACTTAGCTGGAACTATAACTATGGCCAGTTCAGTGAGGCCTTTTTTGGAACAAAGGAAACCTTGTTGAAGGACCCCGGGCAGGTGGCAACCGACCCTGTACTGGCTTTTGCCTCAGCTATCTGGTTCTGGATCACCCCCCAATATCCCAAACCCTCCTGTCACGATATCATGTCCAACTTATGGAAACCCACACCGGCAGATATTGCCGGTGGAAGATCACCCGGTTTCGGAACCGTTGTGAACGTAATTAATGGGGGAATTGAGTGTGGGAAGGAGCCATCCCCCAATACCAATTACAGATACGGATATTACCAGTTTTTTTGCCGCTATTTTAAAGTAATGCCTGGGGAGAATACTGACTGTACTACGCAGAAACCTTTTGGACAGTGAGGAGAGATGAAAGATGACGCATAACAGGGAAAGCAGGGTCCTTCTGTCATCTGCCATCCGTTATCTGTCATCTTTTTCCCCGTACATTTGCCACTCTTTTAACAACATTAAAATCGGGGAGGGGGTTATCATGAAAGTAATGAAGTTTGGCGGCACCAGTGTTGGTAAGCCGGAACGTATGCACCAGGTATCACAACTGATTACCCGGGGTGAAGAATCAAAGATCGTGGTACTGAGCGCCTTGAGCGGCACCACCAATTCATTGGTAGAGATCAGTCATGCGCTGGCTCAGGGCGACCGCACAGCGGCCAAGCAGAAAATTGATAAACTGGAGGCGCACTACCAGGGCTTTGTACTTGATCTTTTGAAAAACGACAACACGCGCTCGAAAGGCAATGCCGTGGTGGCGGAGCATTTTGAGTTTCTCAATATCATATTGCGTATTTCCTTTAGCGAGGCGCTGAATAAAGACATCCTTGCACAGGGCGAATTATTAAGTACCAAGCTCTTCAGCGCCTATCTGGAAGAACAGGGGATTGACCATATGTTTCTGCCGGCATTGGAATTTATGAGCATCGATACCAATGAAGAACCGCAGTTAGGAAGCATCCGGATAAAACTAAGCCAGTTATTGCAGCAGCATACCGATAAAAAACTCTTTATTACACAGGGATATATCTGTCGTAATGCAAGAGGCGAGGTAGATAATTTAAAACGTGGGGGCAGTGACTATACCGCTTCGCTGGTGGCGGCAGCCATACACGCAACCGTATGTGAGATATGGACAGATATAGACGGCATGCATAACAATGACCCGCGTATTGTTGATAAAACAAATGCCATTGAACAATTGAGTTTTGATGAAGCGGCTGAGTTGGCTTATTTCGGCGCCAAGATCCTGCACCCAACGTGTATCTGGCCCGCGCAACAGGAAAATGTACCCGTTAAATTATTAAATACCATGCAACCCGATGCCGCCGGTACCGTTATTAGTAAAGAAGCGGGGAGCACCGGGGTAAAGGCTGTTGCTGCCAAGGACGGGATCATTGCGATCAAAATAAAAAGCAGCCGTATGTTGCTCGCGTATGGATTCCTGCGGAAAGTATTCGAGGTGTTTGAAAAATACAAAACATCTATTGATATGATCACGACATCCGAGGTGGCGGTGTCTGTGACCATCGATAGCGACCTGTCATTAAAAGAGATTGTGAAAGAACTGGAACCTTTTGGAACCGTAGATGTAGACAGGGATCAGACGATCGTTTCTATTGTAGGCAACGAAATAGCGCAAACAGATGATGTATTGCAGAAACTGTTTACCGCGGTAAAAGAAATACCGGTAACGATGGTGAGTTACGGCGGCAGCCCGCATAATATTTCGCTGCTGGTGCCAAGCGTTTCCAAAACAAAAACACTGCAATTGCTGAATAAAGGGTTGTTTGGGCTATAGGTAATGGTAAATTGCTTAGCGTTCCTGGCGTCCCTTCGCGTTCTTTGCGATCAGGCTTTTCTTTCGGGTTTACAAGCTGGAACGCGGAGAACCACAGAGAGCGTAAAGCAAACCGACTCATAGCATGCTAAAATCATCTTTTGTTTTATGTATCAGCTTTTTTTGTTGCCTGTTTTCGCATGGCCAGCAGGTATTGAAAGGAAGGGTACTTGCTTCTGACACCAGGAAGCCCATTCCGGTGGCCAATGTATTTTTAAGCAATACTTCTGTAGGAACCATCACAGGTGAAGATGGCTCATTTACCATCCAACGGTTCCCTGATGGCCGGTACGACCTGGTTGTTTCCTGCATCGGTTATGAAACATTCATCCTGGCCGTGAAATCAGATAAAATTCCGGACTTTTTACAGGTGGTATTAACGCCCCGTGTAACAGAACTGTCGGAAGTAATTGTAGAACCTTATGAAAAAGATGGGTGGCAAAAGTATGGGTCCTTTTTTATCGAAAATTTTATCGGGGCATCGTCAAATGCCGCTAACTGTAAGCTGTTGAATAAAGAGGTGGTAAAGTTCAGGCACAGCAAAAAGCGCAATACTTTAACTGCCTTTGCTGATGAGCCATTGGTGCTTGAAAACAATGCATTGGGATATGTATTAAAATATACACTTACCAAATTTGAATACCGTTATGACGACAGGATCATGTATTTCCAGGGATACCCGCTTTTTGTAGAAATGGAAACCAAACGCAGCAGGATGCGTGCCCGGTGGATAAAGAACAGGCAGGAGACTTATAAAGGCTCACTGATGCATTTTATGCGCAGTTTGTTCAGGAACAAATTACTTGAAAATAATTTTGAGGTTCGCAGGCTTACCAAAATACCCGAGACTGAAAAGAGTCGGGTAAAAGCGATCTACCAGTCAATAATGAAAATGTCCGCTTCTGCACCGGGGACGGTACTATCCGTACATAACATGGGTTTTTCGGAGGATTCGATGTCTTATTACCGGAAAGTAACGCAGCACCCCGACGAGCTGAATGTATTGATCGATAAGCTATTGCCAGGAGATAGTATTGCTTATGCAATTGACAGTGTAACAGTAGGCTTGGATTTTAGTAATCATTTACTGGTTGTGTATCCTCCAAAAAAGAACCCGATTGAATTTGCACGGGCTTACTTGACGAATGGTTTCGAAAATGTCCCGGTTAAATCAGAACTTTTCCTTACGACAGGCCATAGGGTGAGTGTACTGGCTAATGGTACTTATTACGATGGTATAGACTTGCTGACAGCCGGTTATTGGGCATGGTGGGAGAAACTGGGTAATATGCTGCCATATGAGTATTGGCCGCCGAAGTAAGTCAGTCTTGTGTCTTCGCAAGACTATTGCGCACCAACGAATATCATCTTCCAAACCACATAGTCCTCTATTGAGGGACTATGCGAAAAAAACCCCGCCAAGAGGCAGGGTTCTTTAAAATAAAAGATCAGATCTATTTATACAATCAATAACGCATCCCCATAACTGAAGAAACGGTATTTATCCTTGATTGCTTTTTTGTAGGCTTCCATGGTCAGGTCATAACCGGCAAAGGCGCAGGTCATGATGAGCAGACTGGTTTTGGGCAGGTGAAAATTGGTGACCAGGCTATCAGCCACATTAAATTTATACGGGGGATGGATGAAGTGATTGGTCCATCCTTCGCTGGGTTTTAATAATTTCTGCGCAGTAAAACTGCTTTCCATAGCACGCATGGTGGTTGTGCCGATAGAGCAGATACGGTGACCGGTTTCCTTGGCCTTGTTCACAATACTACAGGCCTGTTCGTCGATCGCGTAATACTCAGCATCCATTTTATGCTTGCTCAGATCCTCCACTTCAATGGGGCGGAAAGTTCCCAGCCCGGTGTGTAGTGTAACTTCTGCAAAACGAACGCCCTGGATCTCACAACGTTTAATCAACTCTTTACTAAAGTGTAAACCTGCGGTGGGGGCGGCTACAGCGCCTTCATATTTGGCGTATACAGTCTGGTAACGTTCCTTATCCTCTTCATCCGGTTTGCGTTTGATGTATTTGGGCAAAGGAGTTTCACCCAGGTGCTCCAGCATTTTTTTAAAGCTCTCATCATCATCGCTCCATAAAAAACGGATGGTACGGCCACGGCTGGTGGTATTGTCTATTACTTCTGCTACCAGTTCTTCGTTCTCTCCAAAATAGAGTTTGTTACCTACACGTATCTTTCTTGCGGGATCAACGATCACATCCCATAAACGGTTAGGCTTATTCAGCTCACGAAGCAGGAACACTTCGATCTTGGCGCCGGTTTTTTCTTTGCGGCCATACATTCTTGCCGGAAATACTTTCGTGTTATTCACAACAAAAACATCCTTGTCGTCATAATACTCTAAAATGTCGCGGAAATGCTTGTTCTCCATATGCCCGCTCTTACGGTCAACAACCATCATACGGCTGTCTTCCCTTCTCTTGGTAGGATTCTGCGCGATCAGGTTCAGGGGAAGGTCAAACTTGAATTGTGATAATTTCATGTGTCTACTCTTATTTTAGATGATATAGCCACAGTCAGTTTGTTGCAACGCCATAGGCGGAAGGCAACTCGCTTCATGTTACGGCATGAATTTCGGAAGTCGGCAAAGGTAGCACAACGGGGGCAATGCGCCAAAGCAGATGACAGATCCCATCTTTCTTGTCATCTGCCTCCCGGTATTGAGGCAATAAGTCTTTGAGTATAAGCATTTTGCGGGTGGGCGTAGACCTGCTCGGCGGGGCCGGTTTCTTCTATTTTTCCCTTGTTCATGACCATGATCCGGTCGCTGATATATCGTACTACTGAAAGATCGTGGGAGATGAAAACAGCGGTAAAACCGAACTCTTTTTTCAGATCATTCAACAGGTTCAATACCTGGGCCTGTACGCTTACATCGAGGGCCGACACACTTTCATCGCATACCAGGAAAGAGGGCCTGAGGGCCAGCGCCCGGGCAATTACGATGCGTTGCCGCTGACCACCGCTAAACTCATGCGGGTAGCGGTGATAATAGGCTGAACCCAGGTTCACTTTTTCGAGCAGTTCCATAACTTTTTCTTTCCGGGCCTTAGCGCTACTCGCTAATTTATGAACCAGCAAAGGTTCCGCAATGGCTTCGCCAACAGTCATTCTTGGGTTGAGGGAAGAATACGGATCCTGGAAAATGATCTGCATTTCTTTTCGCAGCGAGCGGATTGTTTTTTCATCAGCCTGCCGGAGGTCAAAACCTTTGTACTTTATGCTGCCGAGGGTTGCTTCAACTAAACGAAGCATGGCCCTGCCCAGGGTGCTTTTACCACAACCGGATTCGCCTACCAGTCCGAGCGTTTCTCCTTCGTAAATAGTAAAGCTTACTTCATCCACTGCTTTGGTATAGGATCGTATGTTTCCGAGGAAAGATCTTTTCAGCGGGAACCAGACCTTCAGGTTTTCCACGGAAAGCAATGTTTTCGGATTGGCTGTTTGGGGCTGCACATCAGGAATGGAATGTATGACCTGTACCTGCTTTTCAACGATCTCTCCTGTTTCCGTAACCCCCATAAAATCACTTACCACCGGTAATCTTTCTCCTTTGGGATGCAGGGCAGGGCGACAGGCGAGCAGGGCCTTTGTATAGGGATGTTGGGGCGAGTTAAATACCTGGTTAGCGGTACCCTGCTCAACGATGCTTCCTTTATACATCACCGCAACACGGTCGGCAATTTCTGCCACCACGCTCAGATCATGGGTGATGAATATCACACCCATATTATTCTGCTGTTGTAATTCGCGGATCAGCTGCAGGATATTTTTTTGAACGGTTACATCCAATGCAGTAGTGGGTTCATCGCAGATGAGCAAAGACGGTTCGCAACTCATAGCCATGGCGATCATTACGCGTTGTTTCTGGCCACCACTTAACTGGTGGGGGTACCTGTGAAATATTCCTGCGGGATCAGGCAGTTTTACTTTTTCAAAAAGCGCAATGGTTCGCCTTTCCGATTCAGTATCACTGATCGTATGGTGTTGCCTGATCGCTTCCATTACCTGGTAGCCACAGGTGAGTACCGGATTTAAAGAACTCATCGGCTCCTGGAAGATCATGGCTACCTGGTTGCCGCGGATGGCCCGCAATTTTTCACGCGGTGTTTGCAGGATATCAATCGTTTCATCAACAACGGTTAATAATAATTCTCCAGATGTATATATTGCCGGTGGCGTAGCTAATAATTGAAGGATGGATAAGGAGGTAACCGATTTTCCGGAACCGGATTCACCCACGATGGCCATAATTTCTCCCCGGAAAATAGATATATCGATATTTTTTAATGCATTTACCGACGCCTTATCTGTACTAAAATCAACCGAGAGGTTTTTAATATGCAATAAGGGTACTGTTATCATTCGATACAAGTTAAGAAGCTTTTCACAGCAAATAGAACTATGCTTATTAAGTATCGTTCATTTTAACAGGGAAATTTCAGATATCAGTGTTTTTATTGTCCTGCTTTCACTTAGTTTTGCACACAGTTGTTAGTTTATGAGATAGAGGTAGGTGGGAACCGGCTGTAAAAAACAGGCTATGATCCAAAAAAACTGGTGGAAGATATTGTGTTTTATTTTACTGCTGTATACCTGTTCTTATGGTTTTCTTGTTGAAGTGCCTTCTCCACCGGGCGTTCCTTTGCAGCAAACGATCCGTAATCTTTTTTTTCATGTGCCCATGTGGATCGCCATGATGGTTTGTTTTACGGTTTCACTGGTGTACGCCATAAAGTACCTGCGTAATACCGAACCGGTAAACGATATTTATTCAACTGAATTTGCGCGGACAGGAACTTTCCTGGGTGTATTGGGATTGATCACGGGTATGATCTGGGCCAACTACCAATGGGGTAAGGCATGGAGCGGGGATGTTAAGCAAAACGGTGCTGCAATTGCCGTGTTAACGTACTTCGCTTATTTTGTTTTAAAAGGGAGCCTTAACGATGAGGAGAAGCAGGCGAGGATAGGAGCCGTCTATAATATTTTTGCCTATTTTATGCTGTTCCCCACGATCTGGATCTTACCGCGATTGGCGGAAAGCCTGCACCCCGGGGGATTGGGCAGTGAGGGCAACCCGGGCCTGAATCCAAAAGATACCACCAATGCCATGAGAAGTGTAATGTACCCTGCTTTTATAGGCTGGACATTGCTCAGCGTATGGATCACTACCTTGCGGATCAGGGTTCAGAAAGTTCACTACAAAAAACGGGCACATGAATAAATTAAAAAGGATCGCAGTTTGTATGGTAACGGCAATGTTGTCTGTTTCCCTCTACGCACAATCCAATACCACGGACCCCATGGATACTATGCGCAGCAATGGAAAGATTTATGTAGTGGTGGCGGTAGTAGTAACTATTTTATTGGGATTATTCCTATACCTGGTCAACCTCGACAGGAAGATCAGCCTGTTGGAGAAAAATAGCAAGAACTAAACAGTTTCGTTTAAAACAAAAGACTAATCATATGTCAGATCAACAACCTTACAGTTTTTTTCAGAGTGTTGAAAAGAGCTTCGATAAAGCGGCCAAGTTTACCAGTTGGGAAAAGGGTTTGCTCGAGCAGATCAAAGCCTGTAACAGTATCTACAGTATGCGTTTCCCGGTTAAGATGGATGACGGGCGTATAGAAGTGATAGAGGCCTACCGTGTGCAGCATTCCCAGCATAAATCGCCCTGCAAGGGCGGGATCCGTTTCAGCGATGAGGTGAACCAGGATGAAGTGATGGCGCTTGCCTCATTAATGACCTATAAATGTGCCATCGTGAATGTGCCGTTTGGCGGTGGTAAGGGCGGTATCAAGATCAACCCGCGAAAACACAGTGTGTACGAACTGGAAAAGATTACCCGCCGGTATACCAGTGAACTGGTAAAGAAAAATTTTATCGGCCCGGGTATTGATGTTCCTGCTCCTGATTATGGAACCGGTGAAAGAGAAATGGCATGGATAGTAGATACCTATACTTCCCTAAAACCAGGCGAAATTGATGCTGCGGGTTGTGTAACCGGTAAGCCGATAACACAGGGCGGAGTACGCGGACGTAAAGAAGCTACGGGACTGGGCGTATTCTTTGGTATACGCGAGGTTTGTAACATGCCCGATGTGATGCAAAAGAGGGGGCTTACCCTGGGGGTAGAAGGTAAAAAAGTAGTGGTACAGGGATTGGGAAATGTGGGTTATCATAGCGCAAAATTTTTCAGGGAGCATGGTTCTATTGTAGTTGCGATAGCAGAATATGAAGGATCTATTTATAAGGCTGATGGACTGAATGAAGAAGAAGTTTTCCAGCACAGGAAAGCAACCGGTTCTATTCTCGATTTCCCCGGCGCCACCAACCTGGCCAAAAGCGGCGATGCATTGGAACTGGATTGTGATATACTGATCCCGGCAGCATTAGAAAACGTGATCAACGGAACGAATGCAGGAAAAGTAAAAGCAAAGATCATAGGCGAAGCGGCCAATGGACCCTTAACACCTGAGGCAGATGAGATACTGATAGCCAATGGCGTATTGGTGGTGCCGGATATGTATCTGAATGCCGGTGGTGTTACGGTATCCTATTTTGAGTGGTTAAAAAACCTGAGTCATGTGCGTTACGGACGGATGGAAAAAAGGTTTACCGAAAATATGAACAGCCATATTCTTAGCCAGATAGAAAACCTTACCGATAAAACAGTGACCGATTCAGAACGCAAGTTTATTATGCACGGCCCCGAAGAAGTAGACCTGGTGCATAGCGGGCTGGAAGAAACCATGATCACTGCCACCCGCGAGATCATGGAGATCTGGAAAAGTAATCCTTCTATTCCGGATATGCGTACTGCGGCGTATGTATGTGCGATCAATAAAGTGGGAACCTCGTATGCGGAATTGGGAATCTTCCCTTAATCGTATCAAAACTTCACGAGTATACTATTCGAAAAACTGTAATAAAATTTATCGATGGGCACCACCGGCGCCTGGTCGTAAATGCCGGTAAAAGCAAAACTGAGAACGAGGTGCTTGCCGGCATTCACGTTCCACTGGAAATGGGGCGCTACACGCGGATGAAAAGAACCCGGGCGTGTCTGTACAAAAATATTTACCGCCAGGTCGCTGTTCTCACTGGCTTTCCAGTCGAACCGGACATAAGAATTAAGTTTGATGAACCGGTTGGTAATGGGTACAGGGTTAACGGGTATCTTGGCAGAATCTACGCCATCGTAGTTCCATTTTTCTTCTTCATACATCAGGCCCAGGCCCGCATTGAATTCCCAGGTATCGCCTTTCCAGAAATTATAGCGCAGGTTAGCGCCCCCCAGCGCCCGGTATACCAGCCCGCGTTTATTATCCCACTGGAATTGCAGGAAGGTTTCAGGCTGAATCCGGTTCTTATAATTATGCCGGTAGCGTAAATGAAAATAACCGGCATTCAGGATATCATCAGGGCCGTTATACGTAAAACGGTAACTGGCTGCAAAGATGAGCAACTCCTTCTTTTTCTGCAGCATCAGTTCGGCTGTATTGGTGGCATCCCATAAAGTGATCTTCTGTTTATCCACTTCCAGCCCGGTACTGAAATTGAAATTGGTTCTTGCTTTGGCTACATAGTCGGAGGTATCAGATTTATCAATATTTAATATCTGTGCAGCACAAGGCAGGGTAGCTCCCAGGCAGGCCAGCAGAATACAGATAGTTCTTTTCATTTCGGATGCTAATATAGATGATGTTCATGGTTCATGGCAGGAAGCGCTTTTCCATGAACCATGAACCATGAACATCATCTATATTAGCATCCGAAATGAAAAGAACTATCTGTATTCTGCTGGCCTGCCTGGGAGCTACCCTGCCTTGTGCT
>JANXRX010000180.1 GCA_025352905.1 Bacteroidota bacterium
CGGGCATCTACAAGTAGCATCATTTTGTTAGCAAAATATTTGCGGCTTATACCTGATTTAATATCCCTGACATCTCTTTGTGCAAGAACGCAGAGTCCTCTTCGAGAGACATCTGCGACGAACACTCTGCGGAGAATTAAAGAAGCTAAATAAGTGCATCATACAATATTTCGATTGGGTGCAATGCTTTCTCCGCAGTTCCATCTTTGATCTGGTGGCGGCAACTGGTACCGGAAGCAGCAATAAGGGTATCATCCGCTTTATCGCGAACAGCAGGAAACAATACCAACTCTCCTATCTGCATGGAAAGCGCATAGTGTTCTTTTTCAAAACCGAAAGAACCCGCCATGCCGCAACAGCCGGATGGAATGGTCTCAACCGTATATTGTTCCGGCAATGTTAACATAGTCACGGAAAATGAAGTGGCAGACAAGGCTTTCTGCTGACAGTGGCCATGTAGTTTGATGTGTTTCTTTTCGGTTGTGAACAATGCTTTGGTGATATGACCTTTTTTTATTTCGGAAGCGATGAACTCATCCACCAGGAACACATTTTTGGCCAGTTGCCTGGCTTTGATCAGTTGTGTATCCGTTGCCAGGTCGGGATATTCATCGCGGAAGGTAAGTATGGCGGAGGGTTCGATGCCGATCAGCGGTGTATCTTCCGATATCAATGTGCTTAATGCGGCTATATTGCGGTTGATGATCTTCTGTGCCTGTTTCACCAATCCTTTTGAGAGCCAGGTTCTTCCGCTTTCTTCATGTTTCGGGATAACGACTTCATATCCTAATTTCTCTAATAATAATATGGTTTTGATACCTATATGTGCATCATTATAATTCGTGAATTCATCACAGAACAGGTATACTTTCCGGGTTCCTTTTACAGTGAGTTCTTTTTGGTGTGATTGGTACCAGCTAAGTAAGGTTGTATCCGACAACCTTGGCATGGAACGTTTTACCGCAAACCCGGCGAAGCGCTTGATCAGCCCGCCAGTAAAAGAACCGGATACAAAGAAATTATATACCGAAGGCATCCACATGCCCATCCTGGCCGAGGCACTGAAATTAGCGATGAGCCTTGACCGGAAGGGAATGCCATTGGCATCGTGATACTGCTGCAGGAACTCCGCTTTCAGTTTGGCCATATCCACATTTGAGGGACATTCCGATTTGCAGGCCTTGCAACTCAGGCAGAGATCCATTACTTCATAGATCTCTTTATGGTCAAAACGGTTGATCTTATCAGAATGTGTGAGAAACTCGCGCAGAATATTGGCCCTTGCCCGCGTGGAATCTTTTTCATCGCGCGTTGCCATAAAAGAAGGGCACATGGTACCGCCTGCCAATGCAGTTTTACGGCAATCGCCTGAACCATTGCATTGTTCTGCATGCTGCAGGATATCCTGCTGGTGAAAACGGAAAGTAGTTTTGAACGCAGGCGTGAACTGGCCGGGTGTATACCGCAGCATCGTATTCATAGGCGGCGTATCAACGATCTTATTGGGGTTAAAAATATTCTCCGGGTCCCAGCTGCGCTTGATCTCCTGGAATAATCCATAATTCTTTTTACCCACCATCTGTTCGATAAACTCGCCACGCAGGCGCCCATCTCCATGCTCACCACTTAAGGAACCTCTGTATTTTTTTACCAGCGTAGCTACTTCCTGTGCTATGGTCCTGAACAATGCATTGCCTTCTGCAGTTTTCAGGTTGATGATGGGGCGCAGGTGCAGTTCTCCCGATCCGGCATGTGCATAATGAACCGCATTCAATCCATAACGTGTCAATATTGCGTCAAACTCACGGATATAGGCCGGGAGATCGCGCACGGAAACTGCTGTATCCTCGATTACCGGAACTGCTTTTTCATCACCCGGTAAATTACTCAGCAGGCCAAGCCCGGCTTTGCGCAGGGTCCATATCTTTTTGGTATCCTCTCCAAACAAAACCGGGAAATGATACCCTAATCCCGCTTCACGCATTTCTATTTCCACATCCTTCGCCAGTTCTATTACTTCTTCCCGCGTGGTTTTTGCAAATTCGATCACAAGGATAGCACCCGGATCGCCTTTAACAAAAAAACGATTCTTATTTTGCTCAATATTTCCCTTGGTACATTCTAATATATAATGATCGATCAGTTCGCTGGCACTGGGCCTGTATTTTACAGCGATCAGATTGGCTCGCAAAGATTCATCCACCGAATGAAAATGCACACATAATAATCCCACTTCTTTGGGTGGCAAGGGAACCACATGCAATTTGATCTCTGTAATAAAAGCGAGTGTACCCTCCGATCCGGCGATCAATGAACAGAAATTAAAATCATCGCCTTCAGCATGGAAAGGCGCGGTATCTACCAATATATCGAGCGCATATCCTGTATTTCTTCTTTCGATGGATTTTTTTGGGAAATGCCGCCTGATCTCCACCTGGTTATCATAATTACCCAGCAATCCCCTTATATTTTGATACAGTTTTCCTTCCATCGTACCCAGTTCACATTTTGCATGGAAGTCATCGGGCGACTGTTCTTTAAAAACAACTTCCGAACCATCGCTTAAAAACGCGGTCACTTCCAGTAAATGCTCGCGGGTACTCCGGTAGATCATGGAATTGGAACCGCAGGAGTTATTACCCACCATCCCTCCTATCATTGCTCTATTGGCAGTTGATGTTTCAGGGCCAAAAAACAACCCGTGAGGATGCAAATAGCGGTTCAATTCATCACGTATCACACCGGGCTGTACCAAAACCCAGTTCTCTTCTGTATTTAATTCGATGACCCGGTTAAAATGTTTGGAAACATCTACAATAATTCCATTGCCCACTACTTGTCCTGCCAATGAGGTACCTGCTGTTCTTGGAATAAGGGATGTTTGGTTTGACCGCGCAAAAGCGATCAGTGTTATAATATCTTGTTTTGTTTTGGGAATAGCCACCGCCAAAGGCATTTCACGGTAGGCGGAAGCATCGGTTGCGTATAAGGTACGCATCGTATCATCCAGATAAAGATCCCCTTCCAATTGTTCAGCGAGTCGTTTCAGCTTTGCCTTCATCAGTAGTTTAAACGATTTTACTTTGGCGACAAAAGTAAGCCTTATTCCATGAACGAATCGGCTTCGCGGTATGCTTTTATAAGCGCCTGTTCACCTTCTTTTCCCGGCAGCGCATTTCCGTGTTCCATCCCGAGAAGACCCTTGTATCCTTTCTCATAAATATGTTTAAAGATATTTTTATAATTCATCTCGCCAGTTCCCGGTTCTTTCCGGTTCGGGTTATCACCTATCTGGAAATAACCGATCTCGTCATACACCAGGTCGATATTCTTTATCATGTTGCCTTCATTCCGCTGCATATGGTACATATCAAACAGGATCTTGCAGGATGGACTGTTGATCGCTTTACAAATCGCATAGGTCTGGTCTGAATGCCTCAGGAAAAGATCGGGTGTGTCGCTCAGCGGTTCTAATACCATCACCAATCCATGGGGTTCAAAAATGGCCGCGCCCAAACGAAGACATTCGATCACATTTGCGGTTTGGATCCCCTCAGGCAGATTCCTGTCGTAATTACCCGGCACCACCGTGATCCATTTGGCATTACAACGTTTAGCCACTTCTACAGCCTCTTTGCTGTATGTAACGAATTTATCACGCCAGTCTTTTTTGCCGCTGGTCATGGAGGTCTGCAGCGGCCAGTTATCAAAAACATTTACAAACACCCCCATATGCATTCCCAGTTTGGCCAGTGCATCGCCGATCTTCTGCTGCATGTCGGGTGTACGGTTCATCATACCATTGTCTTCAATGGCCCTGAACCCAACGCTGTGTGCAAACTTGATCTGGTCGATAAAATCAGGGCCGGCTATATTTTTAAACATCCCGTCATGGATGCCATAATTGCAATGAAAAGGCTTTGCTTCTTCGGGAGAACCCAAAGGGCCGTTCTTAGCCATGGTTTCCGTAAAAGCAAGTAAGGAGCCACCGGCCAGTAAACTTTGCTGCATAAATTGTCTGCGTTGCATGGGCAATCGGGATTTGTGATTAAATTTACTGATATCACTTTAATAAACGCAAACTTTTGTACCGCATCTTTTTTTGTCTTACCTGTTTACTGCTGCTGCACACAGCTGTTGGCGCACAAGAAAAAAAATACAGCTTTTCCCGCTCCAAAATGGGTTCCCCATTCAATATCATTATCGTAAGTAATGATCCTGCAAAAGCAGAAACGCTTTCAAACCGCTGTTATGCATTGGTCGATTCTTTTACGCTTATTTTCAGTGATTATGATCCGGAAAGCGAATTAAGCAGGATCAACCGTTCTTCGGGTAAAGGGGAACAGCCTGTATCTCCCGGTTTACTGGAGATACTTCTCCGTTCCCAAACAGCTTACCGGAACAGCAGGCAAAGTTTTGATATTTCTATCGGTCCGCTAAGTCTTTTGTGGCGCAGATCAAGAAAGGAAAAAATATTTCCCGATAGTATGGCCATCACGCGAACGCGTAAATTGATTGGCTTTTCGCAGGTGCATATCGACAGTTCACGGCATACCATCAACTTACCCGTAACCGGCATGCGCCTCGATCTCGGGGGAATTGCCAAGGGATATATTGCCCAGAAAGTGATTGCTTTTTTAGAACAGGAGGGTATTCATAAGGCGCTTGCCGATGCAGGTGGTGATATGGCCATGAGCGGCGCCATGCAAAACAGCCCGGGATGGGTAGTAGGTGTAAATATTCCTGAAAACACGGATAAGCTCCTGCCCCGGTATCTTTTATTACAAAGCATGGCAGTAGCCACTTCAGGCGATGCCTACCAGTATATAGAACATAATGGAAAGAAATATTCGCATATCATAGATCCACAAACCGGGTATGGGATACAGTCGCAAAGAAATGTAACCGTTATAGCCGGTAACGGCACCGATGCAGACTGGCTCGCCACCGCTTGTAGTATTCTTCCGATAACCGAAGCCAAACAGGTTGCGCGGCGCGCAGGCGCCGAACTCCTTATCACAGAGATCCGCCACGGTAAGATCGTTTATTTTACAACGAAGGGGTTTGGGAGATATTGGCGTAAGGCGTAAGGCGTAAGGCGTAAGGCGTAAGGCGTAAGGCGTAAGGCGTAAGGCGTAAGGCGTAAGGCGTA
>JANXRX010000196.1 GCA_025352905.1 Bacteroidota bacterium
GCCTGGCTTAATAGGTCAGCCGCGATAAAAGCAGGGTCTGCCGATCCATCAGCCAAAACGCAAACCTCACTGGGACCGGCGGGCATATCTATGGCGACACCTTCCTGCTGTATCCATTGTTTGGCGCAGGTAACATATTGGTTACCCGGGCCGAATATCTTGTGCACCTGCGGAACGGTTTGGGTTCCATAAGCCATGGCGGCGATGGCCTGTACACCACCGATCTTATATATCCTGTTGATGCCTATTAATTGCGCCGCAAACAAAATAGCGGGATGCAGTTTTCCGTCTTTACCCGGTGGGGAACACAAAACAATTTCTTTACACCCGGCAATAACTGCCGGGATCCCCAACATCAATATGGTAGAAAATAAAGGGGCCGTACCACCCGGTATATACAGCCCTACTTTTTCAATACCCACACTTTTTCGCCAGCATTTTACCCCCGGCATGGTCTCTATCACCTCTACAGCTGTCACCTGTTTTTCATGAAATAACCTGATATTATCCGCTGCCTGTGTGATGGCCCTTTTTAACTCATCGGGAACCGACGCTACAGACGCAATGATCTCATCCCCGCTTACCGCAAAATTATCCAAAGCAATTCCATCAAACTGTTTGGTAAACGTTCTTATAGCTTTATCCCCATCTTGTTTTACCACGCGCATCATCTCCCCTACCTGCTGCTGCAAGGCAGAATGGTCAATAGCCGGTCTCTCCAGCAATTGTTTCCAGTCTTTTTTGTTCGGGTATTTAATAATTTTCATAGTTACGTATTTACCTCTCCTCCCAGGGGAGGCCAGGTGGGGTCCAGGTGGGGTCCATGTGGTCAAACGATCATCTTCTCAATCGGTACTACCAATATCCCCTGCGCCCCTGCCGCTTTTAGTTGTTCAATAATATCCCAAAAATCGTTTTCGTTCAGAACACTGTGTACACTGCTCCATCCTTCTTCGGCCAATGGCAATACCGTAGGACTTTTCATGCCTGGTAGTAAGCTGATGATCTCTGCGAGCTTATCATTAGGCGCATTCAATAAGATATATTTATTGTTACGCGCCTTCTTAACAGATTGTATCCTAAACAATAACCTATTGAGCAATTGTTGTTTTGCGGGTGCCAGGTTTTTATTTTTTACCAATACTGCCTGTGACTGCAAAATGGTTTCTGTTTCCTGCAAACCGTTCATGAACAGGGTAGAACCGCTGCTTACCAGGTCGCAGATAGCATCTGCCAGGCCGATACCCGGGGCAATTTCAACACTCCCGCTGATCTCGTGGATCTCGGCCGCTATGCCTTTTTCTTTTAAGAAATCACTTAAGATCACGGGGTAACTGGTGGCTATTTTTTTACCGGAAAGAAACTGAACGCCTGTATATTCTTCGTTTCTTCTCACTGCAAGGCTGAGACGGCATTTGCCAAAACCCAGTTTTTCTACGACGTCAATTTTCTTTTTCTTTTCGTATACCACGTTCTCTCCTACAAAACCGATATCAGCCACGGCATCTTCCACGTATTGGGGGATATCATCATCCCGCAGGAAATAAACCTCGAGCGGGAAATTACTCGCTTCCGCTTTCAGTTTGTTCACGCCATTGCTGATGTCTATTCCGCATTCTTTTAAGAGACGGATCGAATCATCATGCAGCCGGCCGCTTTTCTGGATGGCTAATTTTAATTTACCGCTGTTTTGATCTGTTTGTGTCATATACTATATCGATCGGAAACGATCTGTTTATACTTCCCGGATAAGATCGCCCCCTCCGGGAAACGGGGGCTAATAACAAAGGGCCTACCGATCCGGTAAGCCCTTTAATGTTTTATCGTGTCAGGCACAAAACACCAGCAGCCTACCCTTTGGGTAAGAAATGATGGTGGTGTGTATGTGCGAATACTTTCATAATAAGACACAAAAGTAAAGGCATCTCTATTTACTGGCAAATTTTTTTCAGATTCACCGATTACCGGCTTACAATCAGGGGTTTTTATAAGTATCTTGCTCATCCCAAAACCTTAGCTGCATGAAGCGGTTCCTTCTTTGCCTTACAGGCTGTATCGCTATCCCTGCCTGCTTCTCCGTAATCATGGCGCAGCCCGGAAGAAAGCTGGTATGGAGTGATGAATTTAATTATAGCGGCCTGCCCGACCCCAATAAATGGAGTTACGATACCGGCGGCAATGGCTGGGGAAACCGCGAATTACAGTACTACACTTTTAAAAAAACAGAAAATGCCCGGGTGGAAAACGGGCACCTCGTTATTGAAGCTATCCGGGAAACAATGGGTAAAAACGCCTATTCTTCGGCCCGTTTGCTGACAAAGGGAAAGGGCGACTGGACCTATGGACGGATAGACGTAAGGGCAAAACTGCCTAAGGGTTTGGGTACCTGGCCCGCCATCTGGATGCTCGGATCAAAAACACCTTTTAAATGGCCGGATGATGGTGAAATAGATATTATGGAGCATGTTGGATACAACCAGGGTGTGATCCATGCATCTGTTCACTGCAAAAAATATTACCACACTATCGGCACACAAAAAACAGCCACCATACCGGTACCTGATTGCAGCGAAGCGTTTCATGTGTATTCAGTGGATTGGGACGCGGAGAAGATCACTATGCTGATCGATGACAAGCCTTATTTCAGTTTCAGCAATGAACATAGCGACCGGACGGCATGGCCGTTTGATTCACCTGCACACCTCCTGCTCAATATCGCTGTTGGCGGTAACTGGGGCGGGCAGAAGGGTGTAGACGAAACTATCTTTCCGCAACGGATGGAAATAGATTATGTAAGAGTATATCAATAAACAAACCAACCACTTCATGAGAACAACTAAACACGCAGCGATTTTCAGTTTACTGCTTTTTGCAGGCAGTTTTGTTTTTGGCCAGGATGCAGTAAGCTATCAGACCCCGCCTAAAGACATTGCCGACCTGTTACTGGCAAAACCCACACCAACCGTAAGAATTGATAAAAAAGCGGAATGGATGTTATTAAGCGAACGCAATTCCTATCCCACGGTTGAAGAACTGGGCCAGCCTGAGAACCGTATTGCGGGCCTCCGTCTGAACCCGAATAACTTTTCGCCAAGCAGGCAGGCTTTCATCAATAATTTTACACTGAAGAATGTAAAGACAGGAATGGAATATCCCGTTACCGGTTTGCCTTCAGGCTTACTGGCCGGCAATACCACCTGGAGTCCCTCCGATACCAAGATCGCTTTTACCAATACTACGGGAACAAAAGTAGACCTGTACGTGATTGATATTGCTACCAAAAAAGCCATGAAGATCAACAAGCAGCCCCTGAACACGGTATTGGGCAATGGCCCGCGTTCAGAGAGTTATACATGGGTGGACGATAATACCCTAATTTATAAAGCCACCACACGGGCGGCTACCGATGCGCCAAAACATCCTATTACGCCCAAGGGGCCTACGGTTCAGCAAAGTCTTGGTAAAACAGCGCCAAGCCCTACTTTCCAGGACCTGATCAAATCTCCCTATGATGAACAGCTGTTTGAATTTTATGCCATGTCGCAACTGGTCCAGAATAAGAACGGGGTAGAAACCAATCTCGGCAAACCGGGTCTGATCGGCTTGATACAGCTATCGCCAGATAAAAAATATATGCTGGTACGTACGGTTAAGAAGCCTTTCTCCTATCTCGTTACTTCTAATGGATTTCCTTCCACGGTGAGTATTAATGACCTGAGTGGTAAAGTAGTGAAGGTATTGGCTGAACTGCCTTCGTCAGAAGGTACACCATCCGGTTATGATAATACGCTGAATATACCGCGCGGTTTCGACTGGCGGGATGATGAACCCGCTACCATTACATGGGCAACACCGCTTGATAGCGGCCTGATCAAAAAACAGGTGGAATACCATGATGCTGTGTACACGTTAAGCGCACCATTTACCGGTGAGGCCAAAGAGCTGTTCAAAACAAAAATGCGTTATGCAGGAACTACCTGGGGCGATGCTTCACTGGCGCTGGTAACGGAAATATCAAGGTCAAAACAAATGAGCCGGGTGAGCCGTTACAATACAGGCGCCAATACCATGGAACTATTGTATGAGCGTAACCAGACCGATGCCTATAATAATCCCGGTACACCCGTTAGCACGAGGAACCGGTTTGGCAGGGACGTGATACAGACAACGGATAATGGCACAAAGATGCTGATGAACAATATGACCGGCGCCTCAGCCAGGGGCGATCTTCCTTTCCTGGCCAAGTTTGACCTGGCCACCAAAAAGAACGAGATCATCTGGCGTTGTACCGAAGGTGTGTTTGAAGTGGTGGAAGAGGTGATTGACGTGGATAAACTGGTCTTACTCACCCGCCGTGAATCACAAAAAGACGTACCTAATTATTTTATTAAGAACCTGGTATTGAAAACAGCCGACAGGGCCATCACTAACTTCAGCAACCCTTATCCGCAACTGGATGGCGTTACCAAAGAAAAGATCAAATACAAAAGAGCGGATGGTGTTGACCTGACCGGCGACCTGTACCTGCCCAAAGGATATAATAAAGAGAAGGACGGCCCTTTACCTGTAGTCATCTGGGCATATCCGAGAGAATTCAATTCAGCAGCCGATGCTGCGCAGATCCGCGGAAGCAAGGATCGTTTTACTACGATCAGCTGGGCCTCACCTGTTTTTTATGTAACACAGGGCTATGCTATTTTAGATAATGCAGAAATGCCCATCGTAGCTTCCAGCCCGGATAAAAAACCGAACGATGATTTTCTGTCACAACTGCAACTGAATGCCGAGGCTGCGATCAATAAACTGGCGGAAATGGGTGTGGGCGACAGGAACCGTGTGGCGGTAGGCGGGCACAGTTACGGCGCTTTCATGACCGCTAACCTGCTGGCGCATACCAACCTCTTCAAAGCCGGTATTGCGAGAAGTGGCGCTTATAACAGGAGCCTTACACCTTTTGGTTTCCAGAACGAGGACAGGACTTACTGGCAGGCGCCACAATTGTATCATGAGATGAGCCCTTTCGACTATGCCGACAAGATCAAGACCCCGATCCTGCTTATTCATGGTGAAGCTGATGACAATACAGGCACTTTCCCCATCAACAGCGAACGTTTGTTTGCCGCCATCAAAGGCAACGGTGGAACGGTCCGCTTTGTGTTCCTTCCCTATGAGGCGCATAGTTACCGTGGGAAAGAGAATTTATTGCATATGTTATGGGAGCAGAACCAGTGGCTGGAGAAATATGTTAAAAACGGTAAATAGTTCTTATACTGCTTACTGGGTGTATTGTTTAATTGTTAAATGGTCTTCCTATAACAATTAAACAATACACCCAGTAAGCATATATTATTGTGCGTTTTCTGAAAATTAGCGCATAGCTTGCACTCCTTTCAAAGTCCAATCTATCTCATGCTCGTCATTCTCGTTTTCTTTTTTACACATTGGTTCTTATCATTATTTGTTCACACGTTCTTTTTGCACAGGTATGCTTCTCACCAGATGTATACGACCAGTAAACGATGGGAGAAAGTGTTTTATGCAGCTACCTGGTTCTTACAGGGATCTTCTTATTTAGTTCCCCGCGCCTATGCTGTTATGCACCGGATGCACCACACCTACAGCGACACAGAAAAGGATCCTCATTCGCCGCTTTTTTTTAAGGATATCTGGCAAATGATGCGGCATACTTATACGATCTATCAAAGTTTCAGAACGGGCAATGAATTGCCGGATGAACAATTCACCAGGGAATACCTGCCTGTATGGGACCGACTGGACAGGATCGGTAACAGTATGATCGCGAGGATTTGTTTTGGATTGGCGTATGTGGCTTTTTATATTGTATTTGCGCCCAACCTTTTCTGGTTTCTTTTATTACCGGTGCATTTTTTAATGGGGCCGATACAGGGAGCCATCGTTAACTGGTGCGGCCATAAATATGGTTATCGCAATTTTAACTGCACCGATCACTCAAAGAATACCACACCATGGGGTATCTTATTAATGGGCGAATTATTCCAGAACAACCACCACGAAGACGGCAACAACGCCAATTTTGCGCGCAAATGGTATGAGATAGATCTTACTTTCCAGGTAATGCGGGTGATGCATGCTTTGCGGATCATTCAATTGAAGCCAGTTCCTGTACGGTATCATAAGTGATTTTGCAACTATTTTTACTTTTTAAGCAACGCATCAACCGTTTCGTTAAAGTCCTTTTTAAGTTCCTCATAGTGTACGCCTGTTCCAGGTCCTTCAAACCCTGCACGTATTTTTGCCACTCTACCTGTCCGGTCAAGAAAAATAGTTGAAGGGAAGGATTTGATCTGCGTAAGCTGTGGCAATGTTTTTTCCGTACGTAAGCTATCACTCACCGTTACCCCGGTATTCAGTAACGTGTATTCTACATGAAACCGGTTTTTAAATTTCTCGATACTTTTTTTCGAACGCTCAAAATCGGTTGAGTATTCATATGCCAGTCCAACGATCTCCACTCCCCGCTGTTTGTTATTCCGGTAGTATTCACTCAGAAAAGCGGTCTCATCCATACAGTTCGGGCACCAGGAACCCATGATCTGAATTACCACCACCTTATTCTTAAACCGCGCATCATTGATGGATACCCATTTCTTATCCAGGTCCATGAACCGGAAATTCAGTTTTTCTTCGCCATCCTTTACATACATAGCAGCCACATCGGGTAAACTGGCGTTGGCATTTTTTTCGGCTATCCAGGGTTCAGAACTCGTGGCCCCTGAGTAAAATACGCCGCCGGTGATCTGTTTATCGCTATTGAGCCTGGCCGTAAATAAATAGGCATGTCCACCATCAAAAGTAGTCAGCCGTAAACTGTCGCCGCTAACCACGCCCGACAAAAAACGGTAATCGCCGGTAGGTGTTAATATGGTGCCCCTGAGTGTGTTTCCTTTTTGCTGCCATTCGCCGATGGCCGGTTTTGAGATTTGATCGCCCTTCGTAAAACTGACCGCCCATCTGCCTGTAATATTAGCTGTTGCAGGTGCAAATTTTTCCGTGGGTACGCTGGCTTGTGTTTCTGCGATAAAAGGCATTACCTGTGTTCTTACAGAGCCGGCTTTGGTCCATACACCTTCCCACCGCTGGTCCGAAATCCTTCTTGCTGCGAAGCCAGATTCGAAAACGGGCATTTCAATAAAGACAGAATCTTTGGTAAAGCGGATCTTCTCTACCCGGAGACGTTCGGAAGCATTGATCACGTATAGTACGGGTTTGTTCTTCTCCGTTTTTACATCAAACTGAAAACGGATCTCTTTACCATCTTTTCGCAACAGGTGGCCGTACCAGGCACCCTCTTTATAATGCGTTTGGGCAGAAACGGAGCCAATGATAGTTAATAACAGGATGCTTGTTAAGAAACGTATAGGGTTCATATAATTTTATTGGAAGCCAAAAATAGGAATAGTCTACTAAATCAGTATTTTTTATCTTAATCTAATCTTTGCCTTGATCTTATGATTTAAGGTACGATTCGTTATATTACAATCCATTTAAGCCATTGCTATGCGGATACTGCTTGCCATTTGTATCAGTTTTGTTGCTACAACGCTGTTTGCACAGCATTATTACCTGTTCGCAGGCACGTATACCTCTGGCAAAAGCAAGGGCATTTATGTCTATGATTTTGATGCCACCAATGGGCAGGTCAAGTGGGTAAGCAATACCGACAGTTCTGCCAATCCTTCTTTCCTGACCCTTGCACCCGACGGAAAACACCTGTATGCGGTTAACGAGGTCAGCAGGCAGCAGGCGGGGTTTGTAGCAGCCTACTCTTTCGATCCAGGTACTGGCAAACTCAGTTTTATCAACAAACAGTCTAGCGGAAGCGAAAACCCCTGCCATGTTTCTATTACTCAAAACGGCAAATGGCTGGCAGTAGCCAATTATACCGGCGGCAGCCTGGCTGTCTTTCCCATAAATACAGATGGTTCGATAGAACCTTTTACACAACATATTATCCATACCGGTAAAGGCATTAACCCGCAACGGCAGGAGAAACCGCATGTACACTCCGTTTTCTTTTCACCGGATAATACATTTCTGCTGAGTCCCGATCTGGGTCTTGACCAGGTATATGTTTATCAATTCAAAAAGGGAGATAATAAACCTTTAACCCCCGCGCCGGTACCGTATGCAGCCACAGAACCGGGTACGGGCCCAAGACACCTTGAATTTTCTTCGAATGGCAGGTTCGTATACCTTGTAGAGGAGTTGGGCGGTGCGGTAAGCGTTTTTACCTATCATGACGGAATACTGAAACCGATCCAGAGAATATTTACCCACCCGGATGATTACAAAGGCCAACCCGGCAGTGCGGATATTCATTTATCACCCGATGGAAAATTCTTATATGCCTCTAACAGGGGTGATGAAAACAACCTCGCTATTTTTTCTGTTGCCGCATCAACCGGTAAATTAACCCTGGCAGGTTACCAGTCAACCGGCGGCGAACAACCCAGGAATTTTATGATAGACCCCACAGGTAAATATTTACTGGTAGCCCATCAAAAGACAAGCAACATAGTTATATTTAAAAGGGATGCAACCAGCGGCCTCTTACAAAAAACAAATGAATTCGAAATACCCAATGCTGTCTGTTTAAAAATGTTACCGAGGTAAACCGCGCAACCGCTAACCATAAACGCTCTTTATGCAAAACTGGAAGATCAAAGTATCCTTGTTCCTCAACTATTTTGTATTTGCCATTTTACTCAATAGTGTTGGCACCGTTATTTTACAGGTACAGAACAACTATGGTGTTTCTCAGGGGGCTGCGTCTGTGCTGGACGCGTTTAAGGACCTGAGTATTGCTATCGTTTCGTTCCTCGTGTCTTCTTATATCATACGGATTGGTTATAAAAATGCCATGCTGATCGCACTGGGTTTTATCACAGTAGTTTGTTTTCTGATGCCTTTTACTGGCAGTTTCTGGGCCACGAAATTATTATTTGCAGCGGTTGGGTCGGGTTTTGCCTTGATCAAAATGTCGGTTTACAGTACCATCGGCCTGATCACTAAAAACGAGAAAGAACATGCCAGCCTGATGAATTTTATCGAATCATTTTTTATGATCGGGATCTTAACCGGCTATTTTATCTTCAGTTCTTTCGTAGACAATAACAACCCGCAATCAACCGCCTGGTTGAAAGTATATTATTTGCTGGGAACGATTTCGCTGCTTGCGTTCCTGTTATTGCTGTCTGCCCCTTTAGATGAATCTTCTCTCAAGGATCAGCAACCCGATTCGATGGTAAATGATTTTGCAAAAATGTTTCAACTGCTCGTATCACCGGTAGTGCTGATCTTTATTTTCTGCGCTTTCTTTTATGTATTGATCGAACAGAGTATCATGAACTGGTTACCTACTTTTAATAATAAAGTACTTCTCTTACCAGCGGCATTAAGCATCCAGATGGCCAGTATACTGGTGGGTTCAACTGCATTGGGCCGTTTCCTGGCCGGGATATTTTTCAAAAAAATGAACTGGTTAATCGTATTGGTTTCCTGCCTGGTGTTGGCAGCAGCACTGGTATTGGTGGCTATACCATTGGCAGAAAAAGTGTCAGGCCAACCCATCACGGGCTGGGGCAATGCGCCACTGGCCGCTTTTGTTTTTCCGTTGATAGGGTTGCTGATCGCACCGGTATATCCAGCCATCAACTCAATCATATTAAGTACGCTGCCGGTTAAGAAGCATGGATTGATGTCGGGACTGATCATTATTTTTTCGGCGCTGGGCGGCACAAGTGGATCTATCATTACCGGGCAGGTGTTCCAGCATTATAACGGGCAGACAGCATTTTATTTTTCGCTGATACCCATCACTATACTGATCGTTTGTTTATTTATTTTTAAAAAGCTCCAGACCAGGTTCAAACTGGCCAATCCCGGGGGAGTCAGATAATTCCTGTGTATGTCACATTTTTTTATAGAAAGCCTTTCGCCGCTGTATAAGGATGTACAATCAGGGGGTATCTTTCCTGATTCCAAATTTTTTGTGGATTGTACCCCGTTAACTTCTGCCAGCGATATTCTTTTACAATACAATGCAGAAAAAATGACACCAGGTTTTGACCTGAAAGCTTTTGTTCTGAAACACTTTACCCCACCCGCAGAACCTGATAACAGTTATACTACTGCAGGCAGATCCTTACCAGCACATTTATCGGGCTTGTGGGATGTACTCACCCGCAAACCAGATGACCGGGGCGGTACATTGATCCCGTTACCCTATCCGTATATCGTGCCTGGCGGCCGCTTCAGGGAAGTATATTACTGGGATAGTTATTTTACCATGCTCGGGTTACAGGTTTCACAAAGAACCGATATTATCCAGCACATGATCAACAATTTTGCTTACCTGGTAGAGCAGGCGGGCTTTATACCAAATGGTAACCGCACTTATTATCTCGGCCGTTCACAACCGCCTTTTTTTGCGTGGATGCTTACCGTGTTAATGGAAGAAAAAGGGAAGGATGTTTTGCTCAAATACTTACCTCAATTAGAAAAGGAATACAGGTTCTGGATGGATGGAGCAACCACTGTTTGTGCAGAAGATCCGGCCCACCGGCGCGTTGTTTTGATGGAAGATGGCAGTATGTTGAACCGCTATTGGGATGATCTTGCCACCCCACGCCCCGAGGCATTTACAGAAGATAGCCATATCGCAAAAATATCCGGTAAAGAACCGGCGGTAGTATACAGACATATCCGGGCAGCGGCAGAATCAGGCTGGGATTTCAGCAGCCGCTGGTTCCGTGATGAACTGCATATGGAAACCATTCAAACAACCCATATCATACCGGTTGACCTGAACTGTTTATTACTGTTTATGGAAACCCTGCTTGCCGCTGCTTATGAGCACCGTAATGAGCAGGCGCACAGGGATATGCAAAACAAGGTTAGCCGGCGGATAAAAGCTATTCATACCTACTGCTGGAATGAAGAGAAAGGGTTTTTCTTCGACTATCATTTTGTTGATAGGCAGCAAACAGGCATATATACGTTGGCGGCAGCGTATCCTTTGTTTGCGAATTGCGTAACACAGGATCAATCCATAAGAGTGGCGCAATGCCTCCAGGAAAAATTTCTTCATCCTGGCGGTCTCAGTACAACACTTAATACAACCGGCCAGCAGTGGGATGCCCCAAATGGATGGGCTCCCTTACAATGGATCAGCTATAAAGGTCTCCTGAATTATGGCCATACCATTCTCGCAGAAAACATCCGGCATAACTGGATGCATATCAACGAAAAAGTGTTTGCAGCTACCGGCAAAATGATGGAGAAATACAATGTAACCGATACGGAAACCCTCGCCGGCGGCGGAGAATACCCCAACCAGGATGGTTTTGGCTGGACGAATGGGGTTTACCTGAAATTTTTAAACTGTAGTTCAGTAGGTAATAAGTTGTAAGTTATAGGCCAACGGATAGTATTACCTACAACTTAATACTTACCCCTCTTCTTCCCTGACTTAAATCTCTTCTCCGTATCTACCACTATTTTACGTTGATTCTGCAGCACCCCGAGACCTATTAAACCGGCTCCGAGTATCAGGAAAATATACTGGATGATAAAAGTTTCTGATAGTAATAACATCTGCACAATATTGAATACACAGATAAAAAAACCCTGTAACATAATCAGGAAGGAATAAAAACGAAGCTTGCGGATAATACCGATTATTGTAAGGGTACTGAAGAATGCAACGGTAAATAATAAGATCCACCCGGAAATGGCGTAACTGGTAAGGATAGTACCGTTGAGCAGGTAAAAAGGAAGTCCCAGCGAACCGCCTGTGGGATCAGTGATCATTGCATAACTGGTATAATATGCTGCCAGGGCAGTTATAGCAAGCAACGATATTGACAACTGGCGGGCAGTTTTCATAGTATCAGGGTTGCTCCAATATAGGAAATATTGTAATATAAAAAACCGGCTACCGGTGAACTGCCAGGTTTTTTACGCTCAGCACTTCTATATCAAATACCAGCACACTATTTGGAGGAATATCCTTACTCCGGCTTCGGATTGTATAAGCCAGCCCGGATGGAATATAGAGGCGGATCCTGCCGCCGATCTTACAGGCCTGCAAACCCAGTTGCCAGCCTTTTATCAATCTTTTCAGTGGAAAAGTAGCGGGCTTGTCCTTGGTCTGGTCAAAGATACTTCCGTCTGTAAGTAAAGAGCCTTTGTAATAAACGGTTACCGTATCACTCACAGAAACATAGCTCCCGGTTCCTTCTTTCAGCACCTGGTAATAAACACCTTCAACACTACCGCTTGTATCAATCTGTTTCGACGCGATTGCCCGGAAGATCATTTGGTTATCCTTTTCAGCCTGCACAGCGCTGTCGGCATTTTTTGTCCAGTCGATCATTGGTCGCTGATTGGCTGCGGGCCGGTTGAACACCTGGCCATATACCGCATTCGGCGCTGTAAAACCGCCGTTCCACAAATAGAATTTCCCATCCGCAACACCGCCGCCATAATCAATCCTGTCGCCCGCTTTGCCGGTTGCATCGTAAGAAAAACTGCTTTGGGTCAATTCCTGCCATTGCCCTTTTTCATTCTGTATCCATTGATTGCCAAAAAAAGCTTTTCGTTGCAGCTGTCCATTCGACCCAACAAAATTTTCATTGAAAGAATACAGGTTGCGAAGTGTCTTACCATCTTTCGGAGCCCGGAAACTTGCTATCAGTTTCCATTTCTGTACTTCGGGCAAAAAGAAATAACCCGTATAAATAGTTGTTTGGGAAGCGCTGTCGGTTAACGCCGTTACCATCATTTTATAGGTCTTGCCTGTTTGCCAGGGATACACCCAATGGCTGTGACCACCCGTTCCCTCATTACCAAAACCATCTGCAAATACTCTATCGCCTTTTGCCAGGAGCTGCACTTTATTGGAATCTGCCACCTGGTTCCTGTCAACTGCTTCTTTGCCGGCATCCCACACAGAAAAAATCACCCTTCTTTCCGTTGGGCTGTTAACCTGAATTCCAAAATAACCGCGTGCAAAACCGCAGGCCATATAATAACTGTGAATGATATCGGATCCTTCGGGAATGGTTATCTCGTTATAAAAAACAACCGCTTTCACTGTGTCGGCCAGCGGGTAACGCAAATGAACAGAAGCCGCATTACGTCTTTCTTTGGGATTGTACTGTATGCCCTGGGTTGCAGTTCCGGATAATTCAATAGATTGAATATCCGCGATCGTGTTCCCCGGATTTTTCACTGAAATAAGTGTTAGCTGGTAAAATCCCGTATCCTTTATATCAATCGTACCAACAGTGAGTTTCCGGAAGTTTCCGGAAGACGGAACTGTCACAAAATATCCTTTACCAGCTATGGAAATTTTTATCCTGCTACCTGCGCCGGCATTCTTTGTATTCAACTTTACGGTCAGTTCTCCTGTTTTATGCAGGTAAAAAAAATAGCTGATGGTTTGTTTGGTATTGCTCCAGTGTTGCAGCCCATTATTACCGGAGAACACAGCTGATTCTTCTTTTTCTGCAGGAACCGCATAACCTGTA
>JANXRX010000209.1 GCA_025352905.1 Bacteroidota bacterium
ACAACGATTCACCCACACAGGTCAATTAATATACCTTTCTTGGGTCAACTTAATTAATTTTAAAAGCAATATTCCTATATGAAAAAGGTGCTTGCAGCCTTCTTATTGCTTGCCATATTGCCTGGACATAGCTATTGCCAGCTTACCAAAGGCAAATGTATAGTTGGTGAAACAGGTAGTTTTTCTACAGCTGACTACTCTATTTCTACGCAACAGATAAAAAGCAACAAGCTTTTTATCTCCGCATGGTCTTACCTTTCAAAAGCTACCCTGCATTATTAGCCATCCCCTCACACCGATTTTTCTGTGTATGTATGATGGGCTGGATTAAAAGGTGTGGGCTTGTTTTTAAGGTTGACACCCTGGGGAGACAAAATATTGGTTATCCCTCTTTTAAAAAAAATGGTCTATGAACAGTATGTTCATAGACCATTTTTTTTAAGCTGATACGGTGACTATTAATAACCCGGATTCTGCATAGCGGTTTTTTGAGCCGGCGTTAACGCAAGGCCACCAGCCTGAATTCCATCCAAAAATGTCTGCGGTATGGGACGCAAAACATGGGCAGCTTTCACATTCGGTCCACCTTCAAGATTATAAACCTGCACTCTTTTAACTAAGGTTTGGGTTCTTGATAAATCTTCCCAACGTTTAAATTCCCCAACCAATTCACGGGAACGTTCATTGAGAATAAGGCATAACATCCTGTCATACGCACTGGATAAACCTAAGGCACTAATAATATTTTCATCCTGTGCCGGTAAAGGAGCAATACCTGCAATAGCCAAACTTGCAGATGCGGCAGTGGTGGTAGGAATATTGTTGGACTCATAATATGAATTTCCGGGATAAAACGAGATCCCAACCCCGGGTGTCTGCAGTGAAACAGATTGTAAAGTATTACCTCCATCAAAATAACCAGCCCTGTTTTCTCCATTAGCATATTGCGCACGCGCCCTAACGGCGTTAAGATAAGGTAAGGCATCAGTATAACTACCCTGGCCAGCCAGTGCCAGGCGGATCTTTGCTTCTGCAGCAATTAAATAGGTCTCAGCAGAGCGGGCCAACGTAAAATCTCTATGCCCAACAACATCATTTAAAGCATTTCTTGAACCATCCATGTGTTTACTCAGAGAGGGAAAACCCTGACCGGCAGTGGTCAGATCAGTATAGATTGCTCCATCTGTTGTTTTGCCATTGGGATAAGCCACATACACAGTGGGTATTACTTTTCCTGTACCATTAACATCTTTAATAAGCGCAGCGCCGGCTGTTGACTTACATATTTTCGAGAGCGGATATCGTGCATCTCCGGGTTGATTTATGACAAACATTACGCCTAAATCTCCCTGGATATTTGGAGCAACAGGTGATGCGCCATTTAAAGCACTTTTTGTTCTGAAAGATTTCCAGAACCTTGAATCATTAACCATATCATACACGCGATACATATAATAAGTAGTGGCTAACCTGCTAAAAGGTCTGTCGCCGGTAATGTCACGGGCCATTTGATCCTGTATATCATATCTCGAAGCAAAATACAAATGTTGTGTATTACCATTTGACAGGTTTGTATTTACATCATTGGTAAATTGAGCAGAAAGAATAAGTTCCGGTAAACTTTCATTTGGCGAATTGATACCTGTGAAGTTCCACAAACTTCCAAAATTTGACGCCAAGGGGTGAGCCGCGATCACCTTATCACAAAGCGGTATAATAGCTGCTAAATCCGCAGCGATAAAAGAGGCATTCCAGGAATTATTGATCTCACTACACCTGAACAGGTATGTTTTTGCCAGGTAATGAGATGCAGCATCCTGTGTAATACGGGAAGGAGCTCCGCCTGTTGGCAGTAATTTTAAAGCATTCGTTAAATCAGAAACGATTTGCGCACAAACATCTTTTGGAGCTGCTCTTGTAAATTCCAGCTGAACAGTAGATATCGGAGTTAGCTGTAATGGCACAGCGCCATATTGACTAACTAACCGTAAATAATTATATGCACGCAGAAAATATCCTTCGCCTAAAGCCGTATTCTTTACTGCGGTAGAGGAGGAAGTGCTGCTTATGCAATTCTGGATTAACAGATTTGCATCCCCGATACCCGTATATAAGGCTTCCCATTGAAGTTTAGCGCCAG
>JANXRX010000220.1 GCA_025352905.1 Bacteroidota bacterium
CCAGGCAGGTACATTGTGCTGTGAGGCATTGGGTACGGTTCTGCTGCCGTCTTTCGAAACCGGGATCTCATTGATCACCGACTGGTTATCGAGGATCTCGTTTTCCATGGAAGCAGGCAGTTCCTTTTCATTTAAGGAAAAATAAAGTTGCTGCAGCACCTGTTTGCTTTCCACCATTTGCAATGCGCTGTGCAATGCGCCCTGCACCGAACGCCGGAAAGCTTCCTGTAAAACGGGGTGATAATATAATGAGATGGGATCGCCTGCCACTTTTTTATTCAACGTATCACCACCATCCAATCCAAAACTATTAAGCGCGCCGGCGGTTACTTTTTTGGCTTTGCCGGTAATAGCCGCAGAAAAATTCTGCGGGATCACAAGCGCTAATAAGGCATCTTTTGCATGCATCCGATCCGTAAGTTGCTGATCGCTCTGGCCGGCCGGCGCTGTGATCAGCCGGAACATGCCGATCTTATCAATGGCTTTGATAAACTCAACGCTTATTTTTCCCGTATCGCGGTTAGCGACCAGAAGCGATACTTTATTTTTATTGACCAACTCAAATGTGCTGTTCTGGATCTTGGTGATCACGATCACCAATAACACCGGCATCCCAAACATCAATGCGAGCCCGATCTTATCGCGCAGCAGGATCCGGAAATCTTTTAATATGGTGGCGCCGAGTTTATACATCTGCGTGCCGGTAGTTTTTTCCTGTAAGGGTTAAGAACAATTCTTCCAGACCGTGCTGCCGGTGTGCGAGCAGCAACGAATCGATCGTATCATTTGCAATGATCTTTCCTTCATCTATCAGCGCAATTTTTTCACACAATTCCTCGGCTTCGTTTAACTGGTGCGAAGTATAGATAAGGGTAGTGCCTTTTGCATTCAGTTCCTTTAGGTACTGTATAATGGCGTGTCTTGTCTGCACATCCACGCCAACTGTTGGTTCATCCAGGAATAAGATCCCCGGTTCATGTATCACGCCAATGGCCAGGTTCACCCTGCGTTTCATGCCACCTGAAAATTTTTCAACCGGCTTGTTCCTGACCTCTGTTAATCCGAGTATGTTGAGCAACTCATCTGTTCTTTGTTTTGTCTCGCTGGCGTTCAGTCCCGACCAGGCGCCAAAGAATTGCAGGTTCTCAACGGGACTCAACTCCTGGTAAAAAGAAAATTCCTGCGGAACAAAACCAAAGAGCCGGTTAACTGATTTATCCCGGTTCTTTATTTCCTTACCGGCTAAACGGATGCTTCCTTCTGTAAACGGAAGCAGTCCCGTCATTACATTCATCAAAGTGGTTTTGCCAGCGCCATTGGGACCGAATAAGCCAAAACGGCTGCCTGCCTCAATCTCCAGGCTAAGCTTTGAGAAGAGTGCGGGCTGGCCCTTATAGGCAAAACCAAGATCCTGTATGTTCACTGCTAAAGGATTCATGACCATTTAATTTTCGACAAAGCTGTAAATGCCTGTTTTTCCATCTCAGCGATCTCCAATAAATAATCGCCCATTACATTAAAATCTTCCTGGCTGCCGATCCTTCCTTTATATATACCTGCGGCCTGAACGGCTGCGGTGCGCCAGAGATCTCCCGCCTGCGTAAACGATGCCGAGATTTTTACCAGTTCTTCTTTTGGCTGATAGGCAAAAGCTTCCTGCAAAAATGCCGCATAAATATACCGGAACCCGCCGCCACCCGTTCCGATCTCTTCCTGCATACGTACCAGTTGTGCCAGGTAGAGACCCGCTTTGTGCAGGCCTAAATTATCCCGCCATTTTTTTATCCGCTTTCCCGTAAAACGGATCCCGTTCACGCCGGCGATCGGCCCGGGGATCCCGATCATGTTGCGGATATTTTTTTTAATTCCTTTTTCGATCGCTATAGCAATCTGTGCATCGGTTACCATATTTCCGCGCAGCGGGTAATATAATTGTCCCTTCGGCGCCAGCGCGCCTATCGCAAAGCGAACCCTTTCCAATTCATAGCTGCTGAGCGTAGTGGTATTTTCCATAACGGGATCACTCACTAAATACTGATCGCCCTCTTTTCCAAACACCACGATATTATGCGCATTAAAATGAAACCGGTATTCTTTTGGAAAATACGGAAGATAATAAACACCCACCTGGCAACCCGCAGGCTGTCCGGCCTCCAATGTAGCATCCAGCGCCATTTGCGCTTCTTCCCTTGAACTGAATTTTTTCCGGATCACTGTAATGCCCAGCGATTTGCAGGTTCTTTTAAAGATCAGTCCCGGTAATGTGCGGAATGCGATCGCGGGGCCGTTATTTATTTTTAATAAAGGGATATAGGCAAAGAATAAGCCGGCGCCAATACCAAAAGCAAGCGGCTCTGTGATCTGCGATACGCCAATGTTTCTTAGTAAGTTCGTCGTTACGCCATTTTCGCAATGCGCAGACTGCAGGTGTTCAAAATCAATCTTCATTCACATTCATACTTTTCAGGTTTCCGATACTCACATTGAAAACAGCTGCGTAGCGTTGTAATTTTTTATCGCCCAATTTTTCAAAAACCCCCGGTTTCAGATGTCTTTTAATCTGCCATTTCCAGAAGCCTGTATAACCGGCGAGGATCGCCGTATCCATTAAGGCGCGTTCCATAAAAAAAAGCAGGGGACTGGCCTTACCACTCAATACTTTCTCTTTTGCCGCCGCCATCCGAATGCCAATATCATCCCATGCTGCATCCAGCGCCGTGATCTTGATATCCCAGCCGCGGCTCAGTTCTTTTACATACTTGCCTGATTCGTCCGTTGCATAACAAACCTCTTTCGTGATCCGGCCCAACGAACTCAGGTCCTGTGGAACATCTTCTTTCTTCATATCAAGGAATTGTCGTGAGTCATGAGGCCTGCGTATTTTTTGAAGGCACTCATGCCTCACGATTTTCACGCGAGTCAACAAACCGTCAACATCGCATACATATACGAAAACCTGCCGCTTTCCGGAACCAGTAGTAATAATCTTTCGCCTTTCTTCAGCCTTCCGCTTTTAAAAAGTTCGTGTACCATCAGGTAAGCAGAGGCGGCGCCCACATTGCCCATGCTGCTTAAGTTTACGAACCATCTTTCGTAGGGAACACCTTTTCCGTAGATCTCCATCAGATCAAAGATCTTGCTCTTGAAAAATTCACTGGAAATATGCGGCATAAAATAATCTACATCGGTTGTTTCCAGCCCGCGTCTTTCAAAGATCTCTTTGATCTTTTGTCCGCCCAGCTTTACGATATTGTCACTTAGCAAAGCGATATCCTGTTTGATACTGAAGATGGAGCGGTTCTTGATCTCTTCGGAAGTAAAATCCATATATCCTTTCAGGCTGCCATCGGGTTGTTTTTCGCCGCCGGCATACATACAGGTAGCCATTTCATTAGCGTAAGAAACGCCTTCTATCCAGTCTACATGCAGGCTCAAACCCTCTTCATTTTTTTTATCCGACATCTTAAAAGCAGCAGCGCCATCAGATAGCATCCAGCGGAGAAAATCTTTTTCAAAGGCGATAAAAGGGTTCGCATTCAGTTCTACTAATTTCTGCGCCTCTTCTTCAAACACATCAGAAACGATGGAACCCGAAAATCTTTCCGATCCGGTTGCCACCGCCTGCGACACATCACCCGATTTAATGGCGAGGTAGGCATACTTGAATGCATGCATACCTGCGCAGCATACGCCCGAAGGTGAAACTACTTCTATGGCATTGGCCTCCGGTAGCCAGCCATGCACCATGGAACCATGCGACGGAAGCAGCTGATCGGGCGATGAGGTACCGCAGGAAAGCAATTCGATACCTTTTATTTTTTCGGGATCATTTTTAAACAGCTCTTTCACCGCCAGCGCCGTCATCTGCGCATTGGTATGAGTTGATTTACCATCCTTTGTTAAAGCATAGTACCGTGTTTTGATACCGTTGTTGCGCAGTACGATCTTTCGCGATTTGGAAGGCTTTTCATTGATATACCCAAGATAGGTTTCCATCTCATCGCAGTTCACCGGCTCATTCGGCATAAAAATGGAAGTATCTGTAATATAAACGTCCTTCAAAACCATATTTCTTTCTGTTTAATCCAGGTTTAAATAGTAATGTTTTTGCTTTTGTATCTTTTTGGAAGAAAAGGGCCTGATAAATATCGCATCAATGATGAGCAATATGGGCGCTCCCAAAAAGAGCGCTACATGAAGGTAATATTTAAAAGCCGATAATAGGCCCGCCCTGTGTTTGCTACGGTTCACGCGGTTGGCCCAGCCGATATACTGCGGGCCTGCTTTTGCTTCCAGCACCATCAGGCTGTAATTGTAGGCCACTGCTTTTTGTGCTACCAGTTGCTCCTGCATGCCTGCCCAGCTATCCCGGTTCAGGAAATCCAGGATCGTTTTTCCAAAAGCGGATGCATGGGCAATATCTCCGGCACCCACCCCGGGTAAAGGGAAAATGCCCAGCCATCTTGTTTTACTGCCTCCCAGCATCCAGTGAAAAATGGTAAAATAACTAACCGGGTTGAGGTGCTTATCCACCAGGGCAATATTGCCCACATGCCGGGCGCCACTGTTGCGCAGTAGTTTCTTGATCCCGATAAATGCATTCAGCCACATATTCCTTGCACCGGTAACGGTAACTACGGGCGTATCCTTCAGTACTGCTTTGAACAAAGGGTCCTGTAATAAAGAGTTGGAAGGGATGCCGGGCGATAAGAACCAGGACTGGTAACCCAGTATTACGAGGTCATAGGAAGTTTCTTTCAGCGTAAATGGCTCCAGCGGAACGGGTACCCCTAATACACAGTCGGGCATTACATCATAAAAACGTTCGCCTGTCCATGGGAAGGGATAATCATTCACGGGCCGGATCCTTAGTTTTTCAACAACGATACCCGCGGCTGATAAAGGTTCCGTGATATTGTCTATGATCTCTCCGAGCTGCCCGGTTTGTGAATAATAGATAGCCAACACTTTTTTACGCATCGTTGTTCCGATTAAAGATCTTCCTGTCGCAATACTTTAGAGGTCTTGCTGTAATCGAGGATCGCTTTTTGAACGGCCGGGGCCAGGTTTTTATAATTCTTCTGTATGAACTGGCTGTCTTTTTCCTGTTCTTTATAATATTTTACCACCCGTGGTGCATGTTCCTGTATGGTAAGCCTGAGAAAGCGGTATTCTGTATTGTTTTGATCATCCCGCAAAGCGGTATCGAACTTGATCCTTCCTGCCTTGAACGCTTTCAGTTTCTCCTCCGGCTTTTTTAATAAACCTGATTTCCGCATCAGCAATGCCCCTTCAAACGCGTCCTTTTCCGTAAAAGAAGCGGCTCTTACAATCTCTAATTCTTCGTTCACCCGCTCCATATTACCCGAGGCCATGGCCAAATAAAAAGTTTCTTTATCAAAACCCTGCATCAACAATGGTTTTGCCTGCCCCCAAAAGCCGGTAACCATGCATAATACGCTAACAATCAATTTGTATTTCATACCAGCAATAAAGTCAAAAAGCATACCAAATATAAAGAAATAACTATCTTCACCTACTTTGAGAATCTGGCTGTTATGCATAAAAAAGAGGCGGTTTCTGTCTTTTTGTGTATGCGGTTATAACGGTGTTCTGTAAAACTAAAAAAGGATAGGTGGATAACAGCAAAAAGCAATTTTCTGGCTTATGGGCCATTATCCTGGGTGGTTCAAGCGGCTTTGGGCTTTCTGCTGTTGAAAAACTGGCGGCCCATGGAATGAATATCGCCGTACTGTACCGGGAACTGGCTGCAGTGGAAAACCCCCTGAAAGAAAAACTGACCGCTATTGCTGCCGAAACGGGTGTAACCATCGCTCCTTTTAACCTGAATGCCCTGGATGCAGCAGGCAGAAACAGTTTTTTAGGACAGTTCTCCATCTTGACCGGCAAGAAGCATTGTGTACGATTATTGCTTCATTCTATTGCCAGGGGTAATTTAAAACCATTGATCGCGGAAGATCATGCACTCACTATTGAGGATATACAGTTAACTACTTATGCCATGTCGACCAGCCTGCTCGACTGGACCCGTGACCTGCTGGCGGCACAATTTTTTCATGCAGATGGAAGAATAATAGGCCTTACCAGCGAGGGATCGAATAAGTATGTAGACAATTATGCGGCGGTTTCGATAGCCAAAGCCTCGTTACAAAGCCTGGTAACCTATATGGCTGTTGAATTAAGTGTGCACGGACTGAGAACAAACCTGATACAGGCAGGCGTTACCGAAACGCCATCATTGAAACGGATCCCGGGAAGCGCGGAATTGCTGGAGTATTCGCGGAAACGCAATCCCATGGGGCGTATTACCTTACCCGAAGATGTGGCCAATACCATTTACCTCCTCTGTACCGATGAGGCTGCCTGGATCAATGGCTCCCTGATACATGTGGATGGAGGAGAACACTGTAAATGAAATCCGTAACCGATATATTAGCGCTGCTACCCTATAAATCCAGTTTCCGCTTTGTGGATGATATCTCTTTTGTAAGTACGGAGGAGATAAGGGGCGAATACACAATGCGGAAAGACGCTTTTTTTTATGAAGACCATTTTCCGGGCAATCCGGTAACACCGGGGGTGATCATTACAGAGATCATGGCGCAGATAGGACTGGTTGCGTTGGGTATCTACCTGCTGCTGCAGGATGGAACAGCAAAAGAAAAAGCAGTAGGGAAGAACCTTTTTCCTTTGCTCAGCTCATCAGACGTATCTTTTTATAAAATGGTATTACCGGGAGAAAAGGTGAGGGTGATCTCCCGAAAACAATATTTTCGTTTCAATAAACTGAAATGCGCGGTAGAAATGTATAACGACTCAGCAGAACTGGTGGCAAAAGGAGTATTTTCCGGGTTTATCAAACAAATCGAAAACTGAGTATTATGGGGCGTCGCGTGGTGGTTACGGGTTTAGGTGTGGTATCCCCCAACGGGGTGGGGGTCCCCGATTTTTTACAGGCTATTCAGAACGGCCGTTCCGGTATCCGGTTTGTACCAAAGTATGAAGAACTTAAATTTAACTGCCAGGTAGCCGGTGTGCCGGATTTTGACTGGGAGCAGCTTAGAAAATATTTGCCGGAAGTAACTTTTTACGGCTTAAAAAGCATTGGTATCGGGTATGGTGTAAAAGCGGCACTGGATGCCTGGACAGATGCGGGTAATACCATTGAAAATGACCAGACACTATGGGATACGGGTTGTGTTTTTGGCAGCAGCGTGGCCGACACCGATGTGATCAAAAATGCGATCATAAAAGTGGATGCGAAAGAATCTAAGAAACTGGGCTCACGGGTGGTAGAGCAGATCATGGGCAGTGGTATTACGGCATATGTAACCGGCAGGCTGGGTTTAGGCAACCGCACCATCTCCAATTCCGCTGCTTGCGCTACGGGCACACAGGCTATTGTAATGGGATATGAATACATCAGAAACGGGTCGGCCAAACGCATGTTGGTAGGCAGCAGTGAATACGTGGACTCCTACATTTTCGGTACTTTTGACTCCATGCGTATCCTGTCAAGAAAGTTTAACCAATCTCCGGAACAGGCATCGCGGCCCATGAGTTTGACTGCCTGTGGTTTTGTACCCGGATCGGGCGCTGCCGCGTTAATGCTGGAGGATATGGAATCTGCGCTGGAACGCAATGCCACTATTTATGCGGAAATCAAAGGGGGAGCTACAAACTCTGGCGGACAACGTTGTGGAGGCTCCATGACTGCGCCAAATCCCGATGGTATTATACGATGTATTACCAGCGCTTTGGAAGAGGGAAAGACCGATCCCGCTTCAATAGACCTGGTAAACGGCCATTTAACCGCAACGGCTGCTGACCGGCTGGAGGTACAGAACTGGGTCGCCGCACTACACCGGAAAGGAGATGGGTTCCCGG
>JANXRX010000266.1 GCA_025352905.1 Bacteroidota bacterium
AACAGGGCATTAAGGGCTTTTGCTGCGAACTACCAGAACGTGAGTTATACAGGAACCTTCGATGTGGTCTTTTCCCTGAATTCACTTAGTCATTACCGCGGTAATCCCAAATGGGATGTATACCTGTTTGGTGGGTATGCCATTGTTGCCGCTGATGCAGATACCCGTTTAGGCGTGGGTACTAACGGGGCAACCACATTCGATTTTACCACGGTTGATTATACCGGCTCTAAGAAAACAGTACAGGATGCGGTAAACGCGGCCCTGAATGCCGGCGGTGCCGTATATACAAACGCACCTGTAAGAAGCAGGAGAAGCGACCTGGGTTCAAAGAATATACTGATGAATCATGCCCTTACATTCGGCGGCGGATTCTCTTATAAGTTAACTGACAAGATAAGTGTGGGTATTGAAGACAGGGTTACCAACCCGTTTAATGGAGATGAGGATGGACTGAATACCGGCAAAAGTGACCTGTTCAATTATGCTTCCGCTCATGTGAATGTTAACCTCGGCAAAAAATCTAAGAGGGTGATCCCTTTATGGTGGATCAACCCGAACAATTATGTGTATAACGAGATGAACGCGCCCAAACACATGAAATTGCCGAAGACGATCTTGCCTGATGCGGATGGAGATGGTGTAACCGATCAGTTTGACCTGGAGCCTAATACCCCGCGCGGTGCGCCGGTGGATAGTCATGGCGTAGCAAAAGACACAGATGGAGATGGGGTTCCTGATTATAGAGACAAAGAAATACTGACTCCTTTGGTCTGCTTCCCTGTTAACAGTGATGGTGTAGGTACCTGTCCTGAGCCACCTTGTTGCAAAGAGATGAAGGACCTGATTGCCAACATGAAACCATCTGTTGAAAAAGCGCCTGAATGTACGCTGGGTAATGTGGCCAGCATCTTATTTAAAGGCAATGCAAAACTTTCTAAAGACGCAGAAGCCCTGCTGGCTGCTGCGGCCGTTAAAATAAAAGCAAGCCCTGCCTGTAAGATCAAGGTGCTTGGTTATGGCGCCGCCAGCAAATCTGCACAGCAACTGAGTTGGGAAAGAGTAAATGCGGTAATCAAGAACCTCGTTGAAAAACAAGGTATCTCTGAAAGCAGGTTACTGTTTGTATATGCCCAGGATGGTAATGCCAATAATGTGGATCTTCAGGGTACGATGGAAGACGGACCCAATACAGTTCCGGCACCACACCCGAATTTGAAAAGCAAGAACTAAATCGCGGGTTGCGCGGATTTTGATATTATGTATGATAGAAGGCCCTGCAAATTGCAGGGCCTTCTTATTACCTGTTCATCATGTTAAGATGCAGTTCTCCAAAATTCTGCAGAGAGGAAATTTTCAGGTCGGCGGCGCCCCAGCGTTCTTCTTTTACCTGGCTTGCCTCCGGTACGACCACGCATTTCATACGGGCGGCTTTTGCCGCGATAAGGCCATTAAAAGAATCTTCAAAACAGATACAGGATAACGGGTTACTGTTTAGTTGTGCCGCGCAATTCAGGTATACCTGCGGATGAGGCTTGCCAAGCGGTAAGCCTTCGGCGGAGGAAGTGGCACTCAAAAGACCCCGGATACCCAGCATACCCACCACCAGGTCTATTAATTCCGGCGGCGAAGAAGTGGCCAGGCCGATCCTGAAGTGCCTGGAATGAAAAAAATCAAAAATATACGGCACACCCGGAAGTATCTTTCCCTTCTTTTCGATCTTTTCGAGCACCAGTTGTATGACCTTTTTTTCTGCCCCGGAACGTTCCCCGTCGGGAATAGCAAAATGAGCGAACCACCATTGGATAAACTCCCGGGTACGCAGGCCCGTGGTTGTTTTGTATTGTTCTTCTGTAAGACTTACCCCATAGGTTTTAAATAGTTCGGTGGCTGCTTCATTCCACAAAGGTTCGCTGTCTATCAATAATCCATCAATATCAAAAATGACTGTATGTAACTGCATAGATCCGTTTAACAACGCAAATGTATTGGCGGCAGCGGATAGATTGTTACCGGAAGCGGTTTATTTTAACTTTACACGCCACATTGGGTCACAATGCTTATTTTGCACAGCTTGTCAACCCCGGTCATTATGAAATTAGTTGATAGATTAAAACATATCAGACTTATCCGTTCGCTGGTATATGGTATCGTAGGCGCCATCTCTTATCCGGGGCTTACCATTTTTAATAAGATAAAGATCGAGGGCACAGAATACCTGCGTAACCTGCCTAAGAAAAATGTGTTGTTTGTCAGCAACCACCAGACCTATTTCGCCGATGTGATCACGTTCCTGCATATTTTCTGCGCGGTGAAATGGCGAAAACAGAACAGGCTGGGCGCGCCCTATTACCTGCTGAACCCTTTTACGAATGTTTATTTTGTAGCTGCCGAAGAAACCATGAATGGCAGTTTACTCAGCCGTCTGTTTAAACTCGGTGGGGCATTAACGGTAAAACGTACCTGGCGCTCAGAAGGAAAAGAAGTGGAAAGGACGCGCGACGAATCGGATACACAAAAAATTGACAAGGCCCTCGATAACAGCTGGGTCATTACTTTCCCCCAGGGTACCACCAAGCCTTTTGCACCAGGCAGAAGGGGTACTGCGCATATCATCAAGAATAACCAGCCGATCGTGGTACCCGTTGTGATCAACGGTTTCTGGCGGGCTTTTAGTAAAACCGGGCTCTCTTTTAAAAAGACCGGTTCGCAATTATCTATCCGGTTCAAAGAGCCGATGATCATTGATTATACAAAACCTGTTGAAGAGATCCTCGACCAGGTAATGGAAGCGATCGAACAGAGTAAGAATTACATGCTGAAAAGCAAGCACCACTTTATGAATATGCTGGATAAATAATTTCCTGGAATTTTCTCAGTCTTTAAAAAACAAGGCCTTCAGCTCCGTAGCATCATCAGCTTTCATTTTGCCGGCGAGGATGAGCCTGATCTGTCTCCTGCGCAACGCCCCTTCGAATAATTTTTTTTCTTCTTCCGTTTCGGGGATAAGTTCGGGAACGGTTCTGGGTTTTCCATTTGGATCAAGGGCCACGAAAGTGAAATACGCCTCATTACTTTCATATTTATACTGGTGTAAGAGATCCTCTCCCCATACTTTAATATTGATCTCCATCGAAGTATGAAATGCTCTGGCAACTTTTGCCTCTATACGCACCACATTGCCCAGTTTGATCGGGTTCTTAAAACTGATATTATCCACCGACGCGGTCATACTGGGTGTATTGCAATGTCTTCCCGCCGCTATCCCCGCCGCTATATCCATCCAGTACATCAGCCGCCCACCCATCAGGTTGCCAAATGTATTGGTATCATTAGGTAGTACCAGTTCATTCATGCTGGTAAAACTTTCACTTGCTTTCTTAGGGTCCATGTAGGATTATTTAGGTAAAGATAGTCTTCATATAACCACCTGCACGAGGTTCTTCAAATACGCTTCTTCCACATCTGCGCCGATACCAGGGGCATCGGTGAGTTGCAGGTGCATGCCTGAATAGGTAACGCCGCCGGTAACGGGATCTTCGAGATGACCGAGCAAACAGGTATCAAGATCATAGAAGCGGATATTTTTCTTAGCCATGGCAAAATGCACTTTCGCCGTTAAGGCCACGCGGCTCTCCAGCATGCCACCCATCATGCAGGGGATATTGCTTTTTTCCGCCACTTCATTGATCAGCAATGCTTCCCGGATGCCACCACTTTTGGCGAATTTGATATTGATATAAGCACAGGCACTGTTCCGGATCAGGCGTTCTGCATCATGGTGCGTGAACACACTTTCATCCGCCATGATAGGAATGGGAGATATTTTACATAAGGCCGGTAATAATTCATCGTTCCATTTACGCATTGGCTGTTCGCAGAATTCAATATCCATAGAACCCATCGCAGTCAGGGCCAGCACTGCATCCGCATAACTCCATCCCTGGTTGGCATCTATCCGTAATTTCGTACCGCTCCCAACGGCCGCCCTGATCTGCCGGATCCGTTCTATATCATCGGTTGCTGTTTTACCAAGCTTTACTTTAATAATATTCACCCCTTTTTCCAGGAACCCCGCTGCCGTTGCAGCCATGTTAGCAGGTGTATCGATGCCGATGGTAAGATCGCTTTCAATATCTCTTTTTTGTCCGCCAAGGTATTGGTATAAAGGTTGGTTGGCCGCTTTGGCCGCAATATCAAACAGGGCAAGATCAAAAGCGCTTTTGGCCGTGTAATTACCGGCAGTAAAAAGATCCAGCTCCGTTAAGCGTTCTCCTATAGCATCAGCGGGTTTGTTTTTCCAGAGTGTGGCAAAATCTTTGGCCATTTCAAAACAGGTGGCCTGGGTTTCACCCGCTATCATCGGAAATGCCGAACATTCGCCAACCCCTGTAATGCCTTCATTGGTGTGAATACGGATAAATAAGTTCTGTGCGCTTTTCATGGTGCCGGTAGCGATGGTAAAAGGCACCATCGGGATCGTGTACCTGTAGATCTCGGTATGGGTAATGGTCATTTGTAAATGTCAGTATTTATTGTAATAATTTTCAGATTTCTGCCGCAACCCTTAAATACAAGGCTTGATACCGGGTTTTATAAAATAATTCCCTGTTTCGGCGAAAAGCTTTTTTTACTTACCGTTCCGCTACCGATATTCGCATCACGAACGAATGTTAGTATGAATATCTCTTTCGATAATACCGAAAATGCCTTTGCCTACAAGTCTGATAAGGACCTGAAAGGCGCCAAATTCCTGTTCCATACTATGGGGTATCGCTGGTTTGTGCAGATTGGCACCCGGTTAACTCCTTTTATCATGAAAACGGGTTTGCCGGTACATGGTATTATCCGCAGAACCATCTTCAAACAATTTGTGGGTGGCGAAACACTGGAAGAAACGGCCGAAATTGGAAGCATACTGGGTAAATATGGCGTTCAGGTGATCCTTGATTATGGCGTGGAAGGCAAGCAGGGCGAAGACAGTTTTGACCATGCCACCGAAGAATTTATCAGGGTCATCAATTATGCAGCTACGCAGTCCAATATCCCTTTTATCAGCGTAAAAGTAACTGGTCTGGCCAGGTTTGGGTTACTGCAGACACTGGACGAAGCTCCCCGCCTGCGCAGCGGTATCCATGATCATGAAGAAGAAATAGATGAATGGGACAGGGTGCGGGATAGAATGTACACCCTCTGCGAAATTGCCGCAGAAAAAAATATCGGCGTATTGATAGATGCCGAGGAAAGCTGGATACAGGACCCGGTTGACCGCCTGACCATGGAGATGATGGAGATCTTCAACAAAGAAAAAGTGATCGTGTATAATACGATACAGCTATACAGGCACGATAGGCTTCATTTCCTCAAACTTTCTCACCGGATCGCGCAGCAGCAGGGGTTTAAACTGGGTGTGAAACTGGTGAGGGGTGCGTATATGGAAAAGGAAAGGACCAGGGCCTATGATAAAAGTTATGCAAGCCCGATCCAGGCAAATAAAGAGCTGACCGACCAGGATTATAATGCCGCTGTTGCGTATTGCCTGGAAAATATCGAGGAGATTTCTGTAATTATCGCCTCTCATAACGAGGAAAGCAATTTGAAGGCAGCTGAATTGCTTGATCGGCTGGGAATTGCGCATAATCACCACCATGTTCATTTTTCACAACTCTTTGGTATGAGCGATAATATCACTTTTAACCTGGCCAAAGAAGGCTTTAATGTGAGTAAATACCTTCCTTTCGGCCCTATCCGCGATGTGATCCCGTACCTGATGCGCCGTGCCCAGGAAAACAGCAGTGTAAGCGGGCAAACCGGCAGAGAACTGTCGCTGATCAAAAAAGAGCTTAAGCGCAGGAACCCATAAGCAATGCACAGATTCTCCCCAGCGGGTCAATCATTCTTTTTATCATCCCTTTTTCAAGTGTAAGTTTGCACCCTATGCAGCAATACCAGCAGTTACTCAGGCATATTTTAGAGAACGGGGTTTCTAAGACCGATCGTACCGGTACCGGTACCCTCAGTTGTTTTGGCTACCAGATGCGTTTCAACCTGCAGGAGGGTTTTCCGATGGTGACCACCAAAAAACTGCATACCAAAAGCATTATTTATGAATTGCTGTGGTTTCTGAAAGGGGAGACCAATATCCAATACCTGAAAGACCATGGCGTGAGTATTTGGAACGAGTGGGCGGATGCCAATGGTGAACTGGGGCCGGTATACGGAAAACAATGGCGCAGTTGGGAAGGGGCGGATGGAACGGTGGTTGACCAGGTAACGGACCTTATCAGCCAGATCAAAAAAAATCCTGATAGCCGCCGTTTAATCGTAAGCGCCTGGAACGTGCCCGAATTACCTAAGATGGCATTGATGCCCTGTCATACCCTTTTCCAGTTTTATGTGGCAGATGGCAAACTGAGTTGCCAGCTATACCAGCGAAGCGCTGATGTATTCCTGGGTGTTCCTTTTAATATTGCTTCCTATGCCTTGTTAACGATGATGGTAGCACAGGTATGCGGACTGGAATACGGCGATTTTGTACATAGTTTCGGAGACGTGCATTTGTATAACAATCATATAGAGCAGGCGCAGCTTTTGTTAAGCCGTGAACCTTATTCACTGCCTGTTATGAAGCTGAACCCTGCTGTAAAAGATATTTTCAGTTTCCGGTTTGAAGATTTCACATTGGAAAACTATCAGCACCATCCGGGTATTAAAGCGCCGGTGGCTGTTTGAAAAATTAATAATTAGTAATTGACAATTCATAATTATAAAACAAGGGCCATTAACTTAATTGGTAATTATCAATTACTAATCATTAATTACTAATTAGTCTATGATCGTTTCTTTTATCGTTGCTGCATCCACTAATAACGTTATCGGTAAGGATAATCAATTGCTTTGGAATTTACCAAACGATATGCGTTTCTTTAAGAATACAACCTGGGCCATGCCGGTATTGATGGGAAGAAAAACATTTGAATCGCTGGGTAAACCGTTGCCGGGGCGATTGAATATCATTATCACACGCAAAGAAGACTGGCAGCCGGAAGGAGCCATCGTTGTTCACTCAATTGCCGAAGCAATAAAAGCGGCTTCTGCGGCAGATTATGCGGAAGGATTTATTATTGGTGGCGGAGAAATATTTAAAGAAGCCATGCCGATGGCCGATAGGATCTACCTTACCCGGATAGATGCGATACTTGACGGAGATGCCTATTTTCCCGGGATCAATGCAAAGGAATGGCAGATGGTATCCGAAAGATCTTTTGCCATCGATGATAAACATGCTTATCCCTATCATTTCCAATTATGGGAAAGGCAGAAAGCAGGTGGGTAGACTTGCGTTTGGGTTGTTGGTCATAAGACCAACAACGGCAGAGGTGGGTAGACTATTCGTGGGTTGTTGGTCATAAGACAAACAACGGCAGAACGCTAACCTTAAACCGCATTAATGTATTTCCCATTTCAATTAGGTGCCCGGTACCTGAAATATTATCTCACCGCTTCAAACGGCAGGGGGCACGGGGTACACTCTCCTTTTGTATACGAATTCATTACGCAGGTAATGAATGACGACAGACATTTTTATGCGTATCGTTCTATTGAGGACCTCCGCAAAACACTTTTATCAGATACAAGGGAAATTATCGTGGAGGACCTGGGGGCCGGATCAAAAATTAATAAAAGCAACAAACGAAAAGTATGTGATATCGCCCGCCTATCCCTGAAATCTAAAAAACTCGCGCAACTCCTATTCAGGATCGTTGACCATTATTCACCGGCTTCGGTTCTTGAGCTGGGCACTTCGCTGGGCATAACCACCGCTTATTTTGCTTCTGCTAAAACCGAAGCGAAAGTAATCACGATGGAAGGCGCAGCATCAGTTGCTGAACTGGCTGTTCAGCATTTTCAGAAACTCAAACTCGGCAATATTGAAATGCTGCAGGGTAATTTTGATCGAACTTTGTCTGAAGCAATCGCAAGGGTTGGCAGGATCGATCTCGCATTTATAGACGGTAATCACCGTTATGAACCCACCATCCGTTATTTTAACGAAATGCTCCCGGCCCTGCATCCGGGTTCGATGCTTATCTTTGATGATATACACTGGAGTACGGAAATGCAGCAGGCCTGGGAAGAAATACAACAGCATCCTTCCGTAACGCTTACCATCGATCTTTTCTTTATCGGTATTGTTGTATTCAGGCAGGAGAACAAAGCAAAAGAACATTTTACGATTCGGTTCTGATATGAAAACAGCGACCTTACTGTACCTTTTTTTACTGACCTGTTTTTACACGCAGGGTCAGGA
>JANXRX010000291.1 GCA_025352905.1 Bacteroidota bacterium
AACAGGCGTGGATCAGCAACCTTACCCGTGTGATGATCTGCACTAATGCGTTTGGAATGGGCATTGATAAGCCTGATGTAAGAACCGTGATACACTATGATGCGCCGGATTGCCTGGAAAATTATTACCAGGAAGCGGGCCGTGCAGGCAGGGATGGCAAAAAGTCTTATGCAGTACTGATCTACCAGGAAGAAAATATAGCTGAACTGAAAGCGATGCCCGGTAAACGTTTTCCGCCTATCCCCGAGATCAAAAGGATATACCAGTCGCTGGCCGACTATCTACAGGTACCTATTGGGATCGGCGAAGGACAGTATTTTAATTTTAACCTGCCGGAGTTCGTGAAGAATTTCAAGCTGGATACACTATCCGTGATCAATACATTGAAAGTACTGGAACAGGAAGGTCATATCAGTTTTGCAGAAACCATTTTTTTACCCTCGCAGGTAAATTTCACAGCATCCAAAGAAACATTACACGCATTTGAAACGGCCCACCCGAAATGGGAGCTGCTGGTCAAATGCTTGCTGCGTACCTATGAGGGCATTATTGATAACCGGGTATCTGTATATGAAAAGCAATTGGCAAGGTTGTGCCGGTTAACAATAGAAGAAATAAAAGAGCAGTTACAGCAGTTGCAGTCATTCGATATAATTGAATACCTGCGACAGAAAGATACCCCGCAGATCCATTATTTACTTAACCGGGCGCCGGCACAATACCTGCATATTAACCAGGATGCTTACCTGGAAAGAAAAAAACAATATACTGCCCGCGTGGATAATATGATACGGTATATCGGTTTACCGGTTGAATGCCGCAGCCGCTATATTTCCAATTATTTCGGCGATGCCACCGGGAAAGACTGCGGTTCCTGCGACAACTGCCTGGCAGGAAAACGAAAGGAGTTGTCAGCAGAAGAATTTGCATCTATTGAAACACAGATCCTGCAATTGGTGGCCGTTGGAATAACGGTTGAACAGTTATTGACCAGGTTGCAGAATACAAGCCAGGAAAAGGTTTGGGCGGCGCTGGATTTTTTGCAGGGAGAACAGGTATTATCGATTGATGAACAGGGTTTTGTAAAAGTCATGGAATGATTTTTATTGTGAGATAGCTGAGCAGCAATTCACCTTGTCTTAACCCATATTCGTCCGTTTTAACAAAGAATTGCGGTCGTAGGAAGTTAATTCGCTTTGTTTTACCTTTATTTCACGTTAAACTTTATTATTATGGAAGAGAAGAAAAGTAAGATCCTCCTTTGCGAAGACGATACGAACCTTGGGATGGTATTAAAAAATTATTTAGAACTGAACGATTACGATATTACCCTGGAAAGAGATGGCCGCTTAGGATTGGCTGCTTTTCAGCGTGAAAAATTTGATATCTGCCTGTTGGATGTAATGATGCCCAATATGGACGGTTTTACCCTGGCTGAAGAGATCCGGGATGTTGATCCGGATATTCCCCTGTTCTTTCTGAGCGCCAAGACCATGAAAGAAGACATTATCCAGGGTTACAAACTGGGTGCTGATGATTATATCACCAAGCCTTTTGATAGTGAAGTGTTATTACTCAAAATAAAAGCGATCCTGAAACGCAACGAAGAAGAGAACAGGATCAGTGATAATATCGAATTCGATCTCGGCCGCTACCATTTCAACCCTAAGCTGCGCGAATTGAAACATGATGACCATACACAAACCTTATCTCCCAAAGAAAATGAGTTGCTGAAAATGCTGGCTGAGCATAAGAACGACCTGTTACCGCGTGAAAGAGCGCTGAAAAAGATCTGGGGCAGCGATACCTATTTTAATGGACGCAGTATGGATGTATACATTGCCAAACTCCGTAAATACCTGAAGGATGATACGAACATCGAGATCGTGAATATCCATGGTAACGGTTTCAGGCTGGTTGCGCCATAGCCTACCAACATATTTTATAGAAATGCCCCGCTTGCGGGGTATTTTTTTTAGCTGAACAGGTTAGGCTGATTACCGGTCAATGGTTTCCGGCCGAGATGGTCGTATGCTTTTGCAGTTACTTCGCGTCCCCGGGGGGTTCGTTGCAGGAATCCTTCCTGGATCAGGAAAGGCTCATATACCTCTTCTATCGTTCCAGCTTCTTCTCCCACAGCAGTGGCAATGGTGGTAAGCCCTACCGGCCCGCCCTTGAACTTATCGATGATGGCCGCAAGGATACGGTTATCCATTTCATCCAGCCCATGTTCATCCACATTCAATGCTTTCAGCGAATGTTGGGTAATGCCGATATCAATATTGCCATCATTCAATACCTGTGCAAAATCACGCACCCTTCTCAATAAACTATTGGCAATACGCGGTGTGCCACGACTCCGGCGGGCAATCTCGTGGGCAGCCTCTTTTGTAATGGAGGTTTGTAATATGGCGGCGCTTCTTTCGATGATCTTCTTTAATACGTCTGTATGATAATACTCCAGCCGCGATTTGATCCCGAACCGGGATAAAAGCGGCGCTGTAAGCAATCCGCTCCGGGTAGTAGCGCCTACTAATGTAAAAGGGTTCAGGTTGATCTGGATACTGCGGGCATTAGGACCCGTATCGATCATAATATCTATCCTGAAATCTTCCATGGCAGCATAGAGGTATTCTTCCACAACCGTACTTAAACGGTGGATCTCATCAATAAACAAAACATCATTCGGTTGCAGGTTGGTGAGCAGTCCCGCCAGGTCGCCCGGCTTCTCTATCACCGGCCCTGAAGTTTCTTTGATATTCACACCCAACTCATTGGCCACG
>JANXRX010000101.1 GCA_025352905.1 Bacteroidota bacterium
CTCAGAAGTAAATTCGAAGCATTTAACTGGACGGTGATAGAAATGAACGGTAATGATATGGATGATACCGTTGCCACTTTAGATAAAGCGAAGTCGATGACGGGGCAGGGAAAACCTGTTTGCATCCTCATGAAAACGGAAATGGGCAAAGGCGTTGATTTTATGGAAGGCAGCCATGAGTGGCATGGGATCGCACCTAATGATGACCAACTGGCAAAAGCGCTGGCGCAGTTACCTGAAACCCTGGGAGACTATTAGATAGAGGCGGATGACAGGATATACCGGTCATTAGGTCATTAATAAGACTAATGACCCTCCTTCTCAGCTCTTTAAAGAAAATAATTGCAACCCCGCTTTCCTCGCGGGTATCCAGGCTGCCACAAGTGCGATGAAGATAACCGTACCGCCCACCAGGAAAAAATCCGGAACAGAGAGTTTTACGGGGTAATAATCGATAATAAAGGAGTTGCCGCCCAGCCTGATCAGTTTATATCTTACCTGCAGCCAGCAGATAAAGATCGCCAGCAAAATACCTGCCCCACCTCCTAACCCCGCCAATAACAGCCCCTCGCTCAAAAATATCTGCTGTATTTTTTCATCACTGGCGCCCATCGCTTTTAAAACCGCAATATCTTTTTGTTTTTCAAGTACCAGCATCGTCAATGCACCGATCATATTAAAGGTGGCAACTACCAGTATTAGGGTAAGTATTCCATAGATCACCCATTTTTCCACCTCCATTACGGCATATAAAGTCCTGTTCTGCTCATACCTGGTTTCTACAACGAAATCCTTTCCTAATTGTGACCGGATTATTTTCTGCACTTTAGCAGGATCGCCTGTGATCTTCATTTCGATCCCGCTGAATTCATCAGCAGCCATTCCAAGCATGTATTTTACAAAGGCCAGGTTACTGAACACATATTTATTGTCAAACTCCTGCTGAACCGCAAAAACGCCTGAGGGCATCACTTTAAATGAGTGCAGCCCATCATCGCTGCTCAGTTTTGCCGCCTCTTTATTGGGCAGGAAAAGGATAGCTGGGTACAATCCTTTTTCTACATCTATCCCGGCTGCATTTTCAATACCGCTACCCACCACTATTTTTGGATCTTCTATCGTTCCGAGATCAAACTTCCCCCGGGGGATATGCTTAGGTGCATTTATTTTATTGATGGAAGTATATTGTGCATCTACTCCTTTTACAGATACAATGGATTGGAACGCCCCGTTCAGTACCGCTTTTTCTTCAGCAATAAAACTGATTACGGCCACACCCCCCGTATTCCGTAGCTCTTGTATTTGTGCAGGAGAAATATGAAATGTTTTTCCCTGCGCCGGAACGATGCGCATATCCGCATAAAAATCAGCATACAGGCCTTTTACCAGGTCCTCAAACCCATTAAATACACTCAATACAATAATCAGCGCGGCGCTCCCCACAGCAATAGCGATCATACTTATCCACGCAATGATATTGATCGCATTGGTAGATTTGCTTGATCTGAAATATCTCCAGGCAAAAAGGAAGTTCAAGTCTGTTGGTTTATGGTTTACGCCTCCGGAGGGGTATCTTCATTTTTATCACCGATCTGTTTAAAAATCTCTTCCATCTTAAATACATAATCCAATGTATCATCCAGGTAGAAATGTAATACAGGTATACGCCGGAGCTGGTGCTTTACCCTGTCGGCCAGTTCTTTTTTGATCTCCCATGCCCTTGCTTCAATCGTTTTCATAGCGGCAGCGGGTTCTTTTACCTGGAACAGGCTCAGGTAAATGCGTGCCTCCAGCAGATCGGGAGTTACTTTTACAGAAGAAATTGAGACCATTCCCCCGTCTATCATACCCAGTCCCAGTCTTCTGAAAATATCATTCAGCTCTTCCTGCAGGGCGCCTGCCACCTGCCTTTGACGCTTTCCTTCCTCCATTTTCTAACATTTAGTTGACTGCAAAAGTAGTTACTTTGCTGTGTTTTAAACTGTTTTCCATTTTATGAAGCGATTTTCGAGGATACTGTTTTATCTGAAGAACCAGAAGAGCAAGATAGTTCTCTATGTGATATTCAACCTGTTATCCGTCATTTTTTCGCTGGTATCGTTTGCGATGGTACCTGTTTTCCTGCAGATGCTTTTTGGGAAAGAGAAGATCCTGGAAGCGCAACCGGTATGGAGCTTCTCTGCCAACGGCATATTTGAGTATGTTAAATTTTTTCTCGGCCAGTTGATACGCGAACACGGGCAGATTTATGCATTGGGTTTTATCTGTGTGATGATCATCGTAGCTGTTTTCTTCAGAAACCTCTTCACTTATTTATCATTCCGCGTGTTAGCGCCTATGCGTAATTACGTGATGACCAAACTGCGTTCAGATCTGTACGCCAAGATATTGGAACTACCCATTGGCTTTTTTACCGAGCAGCGTAAAGGCGATATCATCAGCCGGATGAGTAACGATGCCAATGAGGTTGAATGGAGTGTGATGAGTACACTCGAGGGCCTGGTACGCGATCCCTTGAACATATTGATCATATTGGTTACGCTGGTTTGTATCAGTCCTGCTTTATCCTTATTCCTGCTTGTATTGTTACCACTTACCGGTTTTATCATTGGGAGGGTCAGCCGTTCCTTAAAAAAACAGTCTACCGCTTCACAGGAACAATTGGGTACGCTGATGTCGATACTGGATGAAACATTGGGTGGTCTGCGTGTAATCAAGGCATTTAATGCGGAGAAAGTATTGCGGGGTAAATTTTTTCAGACCAATGATACGCTGAACCATATACGCAACCGGATGAATTTCAGAAGGGATCTTGCCTCACCCCTCTCTGAATTGATGGGCGTTTTGGTATTAACCTGTATTTTATGGTTTGGTGCAAGGCTGGTGCTGGATCACAAGGCTGGATTGGGTGCAGATGCTTTTATCACCTATATCGTATTCTTTATACAGATCATCAATCCCGCAAAATCGTTATCAACTTCTTTTTACAATGCCCAGCGCGGCAGCGCCGCTATACAACGGATAGAAGAAATACTACAGGCGCCGGTTACGGTTACCGACAGTCCGGATGCCACTGTCATTCCTTCTTTTGAACACAGCATCGAATTCAGAAATGTTTCTTTTGCGTATGATGATAAGGTAGTCTTACAGAATATCAATCTCACCATTGAAAAAGGAAAGACCATCGCACTGGTAGGTTCTTCGGGGGCGGGTAAAAGTTCGCTGGCAGATCTTGTTCCGAGGTTTCATGATGTGAGCTCCGGCGAATTACTGATAGATGGCGTAAATATTAAACAGTACTCGCTACATTCCGTTCGTAACCTGATGGGTATTGTGACACAGGAACCGATCCTTTTCAATGATACCATTGCCAATAATATTGCGCTCGGTGCAGATAAAGTTACCAGTGAAGAGATCAAAGATGCGGCAAGAGTGGCTAATGCACTTCAGTTCATCACACAAAAAGAAGAAGGCTTTGATGATAATATCGGCGACAGGGGCAGTAAATTAAGCGGCGGTGAAAGGCAAAGACTCACCATTGCAAGGGCCGTATTAAAGAACCCGCCTATTTTAATACTGGATGAAGCCACTTCTTCCCTCGATACGGAAAGCGAACGGCTTGTGCAGGATGCCATTAATCATATGATGCAGAACCGGACATCCCTGGTAATCGCGCACCGCCTCTCTACCATACGGCATGCGGATGAGATCATTGTACTGCAAAAAGGACAGATTGCCGAACGGGGTAACCATGACCAGCTGATGGCCCAGAACGGTCATTACCGGAAGTTAGTAGAAATGCAGGAGGTTAAATAAGCCCGATCTCTTGCCTCACTCTCTTGCCCCAATCTCTTGCCCCAATCTCTTGCCTCACTCTCTTGCCCCAATCTTCAGATTGGGGAATAAAAAAGGCCGCATTGAAATGCGGCCTTATAAAAATATCATCAATCTTATTATTGCTCTACGGTTGGTTTTACCAATCCCAGTTTGGCTTCGAGACTTAGGGTAGCGTGCGGTACAGCGCGCAAACGGGCCTTGTCGATCAGCTTACCGGTAACCCGGCAAATTCCGTATGTTTTATTTTCAATACGCATAGAGGCTTTCTCCAGGTGATCTATATAAGTGATCTGCCTGCTGGCCATCTGGCTCAGTTGTTCTCTTTCCATGCTCATGCTGCCATCTTCCATGGTCATATAACGTGCATCGTCATTATCACCACCCATTTCATCCTTACGGGTGATCAGGCCCTGTAAATAGGTAAGTTCTTTTTTAGCCGCTTCCAGTTTTTTAGCGATCAGTTCCCTGAATTCATTCAGGTCAGAATCGCTGTATTTTACCAGGGGATCGCCATTTGTTTTGGCGGCATCCGTTCTTCTTTCCAGTTGTGTATACCCGGGATGATAAGGAATACTCGTCTTGGTAGTGATCCTGGGTACTTTCACATCTTTTATGGGTTCCGGTGTTTTTTTGATAGGCTTAACAGGTGGTGCAGGGGGTAATTTCACTTCTACTTTTGGTTTCATCGGTGGTAAAGGCTTCGACACAGGCGCAACCGGTTTAGCGGCAACAGGCACGGGTTTAGCAGGTATTTTTCCAGCAGGTTTTGCAACCGCTTTTGCAGGTATGGGTTTCGCAGCAGCTTTTACGGGCGCTTTTGTCGGAATCGCTTTTTTAGGCGCCGGTTTGGGTGCTTTTTTAGGCGCCGGTTTTGCAACCGCCTTCTTAACAGGAACCACTTTTTTAGCCGGAACCGCTTTTTTAGGAGCAGGTTTCGGGGCAGGCTTTGAAACTTTTTTAACAGGCACTACCTTTTTGGGAGCAGGCTTTGAAGCTATTTTTTTAGCCGGAACCGTTTTTTTAGACGGAACCGCCTTTTTTTGGGCAGGTTTCTTACTAGCCATAGGGTTTTATCCTTTTTTGTTTACAACCACTTGTAACAGCATATCATTAATGTCAATTTCAATGCCATCCTGTATTTGGGGCACCCATTCAATGGTGTCTGCCAAAATTTCGCGGCAAA
>JANXRX010000111.1 GCA_025352905.1 Bacteroidota bacterium
TCTCCAGGGTGGTATGAGCGTAACGATGGAAGTGGGCCTTGATGGCTTATTAAAATCGCTCGCCAATTTCACCAGGGATGCACAGTTCAATAAAGCACTCGAAAGCGCTGTTGCCCGTAAAGCCAACAGCGGTGCAGACCTTATCTCCCTGTTTCGTGAAGAATTTACAAAACTGAACCCTACCGGTAAACTGGCCCCTTTCTTTGCGGCAAGAAGTAACGGGAAGATCAAGTTTGATGATAGCGATAGCAAAGTGGGCGACTACCTGAAGGACCAGGCTACTGCTGCATTCAACAATACTTACCGGATCCTCCGTACACGTATCGACCGCTTTGGCGTGGCTTCCCCCAATATCAATCCCGATCTTGCCAAAGGCATCATCAATATTGAACTGGCGGGTGTAAATGACAAGGAAAGGGTACGTAACTACCTCCAGTCTACCGCCAACCTTCAATTCTTTGAAGTATATACTTTAGAAAGCAAGGACCTGTATGCAGGTATTACGGCAGCAGATAAAGCTGTGCAGGATTACCTGAACGGCGCCGGCAAAACCGATTCTGCACAAAAAGCAGCTGCAGATACAACCAAAACCAAATCTGCGCCTGCTGCCAGGGCAGATACCAGCAAAACGGCTACTATCTCCGGGCTTGTATCGGAGAACAAGGCAGGAACCGCAAAACTGGATTCCACCAAAGCGAAGGCAAATGAAAACCCCATCTTTCGTTTAATGCAGGTGGCCCAGCCATATGCCGGACAGGATGGTAAGCCTGTTTACCCTGCTGCATTAGGTTATATCGCTGCAAAAGATACGGGTACCCTGAATGATTACCTGAAACTGGATGTGGCAAAGAACAAGTTCCCGTCTAACATGGTATTCTTATATGGTAAAGCAGATCTTTCTTCTGATACCAAGGTAAAAGACGTACTTACTTTATACGCTATCAAAACACTGGATAACGGCCAGGCCGAACTGGAAGGCGACCATATTTCCAGCGCCTCGCAGGATTATGACGAGAGAGGACGTATTGCCATTAAAATGAACATGGATAAGATCGGAACGAATATCTGGGCCAAGATGACCACCCGGAACGTTGGTAAACCGATCGCTATCGTACTCGATAATTTTGTGTACTCCGCTCCTAACGTGAACGACCCGATCACTACCGGTAACTCTCAGATCAGCGGTAGTTATACCATTAAAGAAGCACAGGATCTGTCTGAAATACTGGAAAGCGGTAAACTGCCCGCACCTGCCAAGATCGTGCAGGAACAACAAGTGGGCCCAACACTCGGAAGAGAATCCATCATCGGCGGCGGTAAATCATTCCTGATCGCCTTCATCGTGATCTTCGCTTTGATGTTGCTGTACTTTAATACAGGTGGATGGGTGGCCAATATTGCCCTTATCCTCAACCTGCTCTTTACGATCGGTATCTTAAGCGCACTTGGCTTTACGCTAACGGCGCCGGGTATCGCGGGGCTGGTACTTACCATCGGTCTTGCGGTGGATACCAACGTAATCATCTTTGAAAGGATCAAGGAAGAACTGACTAAAGGAAAGAGCTACCAGAATGCGGTGAACGACGGATATAAACGTTCTTTATCACCCGTACTGGATGCACACGTTACCACGCTCTTAACGGCTATCATCCTTGCTTACTTCGGTCTCGGCCCTGTATTGGGTTTTGCGACCACACAGATCATCGGTATCCTGTTGTCATTGTTCTGCGGTATCCTTGTTTCCAGGCTCATTACAGACTGGTACATGAACAAAAACCGTCACTTTGAATACTTCACCGGAATCTCTAAAAAAATATTCAAACACGCTTCCTTCAAATTCATCGAATACCGGAAATATGCGTATGGCCTGTCGGTGATCATTTTCATCTTCGGTATCAGTACTTTTTTCCGTGCAGATGCTTTTGATGAAGGAGTTGAATTCTCCGGCGGACGCAGCTATACCATCCGTTTTGATAAACCGGTAAGTGAAGATGTATTAAGGGATGAGTTGAAAGCAGAATTCAGCGAACCCGTGATCATTAAAACGGTGGATGTTAAGAACCAGATGAACATCACCACCTCTTACAAGATCAAGGAAACGGCTTCCAATATCGATTCGCTTGTGGAGAAGAAACTGTTCCATGGTTTACAGCCACACCTGCCAAAGAATATCAATTTTAATGAGTTCGATAAGAACTATAAAATGGGTTCGCAGAAAGTATTGCCAACGATCTCTGACGATCTGAAATCCGGCGCCACCAAGGCGGTAGTTTTCGGTATCATCATTATCTGTTTGTATATATTTATCCGGTTCCGCGACTGGCGCTATTCATTGGGTACGATCTTCTCATTGCTGCACGATGTGTTTGTGACATTGATCGTATTCAGTTTTGCACGCAAGATCGTTCCGTTCCCATTAGAGATTGACCAGCATTTTATTGCGGCGGTACTAACGGTGATCGGGTTCTCGATGAATGATACGGTGATCGTGTATGACAGGATCCGTGAAGACAGCATGCTGATGAAGGGATCTGATAATGCCAGTGTGATCAACCGTGCCATCAATGAAACCCTGAGCCGTACCGTGATGACCTCACTGACGGTATTCCTGACCATCCTGATCCTCTTTATCTTTGGTGGAGAAGTAACCAGGGGTTTTGCATTCGCGATGCTGATCGGGGTGATCACCGGTACCTACTCGTCTATCTTTGTAGCCGCGCCGATACTCGTGGATTTTGCGAAGAACAGGGCATTGGGAAAGAAGGAAAAAACAATATTGAAGAAATAACACCGCGCCATCGCGCCATTGTTGGTCTTCTCGCGCCATTGTTGGTCTTCTGACCAACAATTCTTCTGACCAACAATTCATATAGTATTAAAGGCCCCGTTTTACGGGGCCTTTTTACATCAGTCCCTATCCTTCCCTATTTTAAAGCGTTTACTACCGGTTTAACATAGTTTTTAGGCATATTTAGTGGTAAATTGCAGTTTTAACAGACATTGAAAAAAAGAGTTATACATATTATCCAAAGGTTTATTTTATTAGTTATGGCTATACAGGTTTTGAACCTGAGTACTGATGCCATTGATTTCCATCCAATGCAGTCTGTTGACATCACTGAATTCAACGACCTGAATACCGTTACAGAATATTTTGCCGAAGTGGTGCTTGGGCATAAGAATGCCTTCCCCGAATCAAAAGAAAAGAAAGAGAAAAGCGCTTCGCTGCAAAAAAATATCAGTGTAAAATTATATGACCCCTCACCCGCTCTTTGTGTTACCTTGAGGCCTATTGTAAACACCGATTTCTGTATACCTGCCAATGATAATAATACGCATTGGCTTTCGCGGGAGATCAATCCCCCACCGCCGAAAGCTTACTGCGTTATCGGATCATAACTTCGTTTGTTTCCCATAAAGCCATTTTATTTGATCATTTTTTAAGTAATTCCTAAATTCCAGGATATGTTTTTATTGAACACTTTGCGGATCCAGGCAAAGAAGTATTGGCCCTTTTTGCTGGGCGCGTTATACTGGGCCCCTGCACAGGCGCAGAAAATAACAGATACACTCACCCTCAGTCTTCCACAGGCAGAGAAACGTTTTATCGACAGTAACCTCTCTCTCCTGGCCTCACATTATAATGTAGACGCACAGAAAGCTTTGATACAGCAGGCAAGATTATGGGATAACCCCGTACTCAATACCGACCAGGTAATAGCCGCCAACGGCAAGTTCTTTCCGTACAGCGCAGCAGATGGTGGTGGCCAGTATTACCTGCAGGTTCAGCAACTGATTAAAACCGCGGGCAAGCGTTCCAAATTAATTAACCTCGCCACTACCAATGCCAAACTAAGCGAACTACAGTTACAGGATGTATTGCGTAACCTGCGTTACCAACTCCGCACCAATTATTATAATATCGTTCAGCAACTGGGTACCAAAGCCATCTACCAGGGGCAGATGGCGCAATTGAATAAATTGTCGGCCGGCATGGAAGCACAGTTAAACGCCGGTAATATTGCCCAGAAAGAATACTTGCGGATACAGGCCCTGATCATTTCCCTGCAACAGGATATGACAGAACTGGACAAAGCCATTGCGGACAATGAAGCCGATTTCAAAACCCTTTTACAGGTAAGCAGCGATGTGTTTATTAAACCCGCTGATAATTCCAACGCCAATATCAACGTGGGCACGCTGGTAGATAATGAAACACTTATCGCTACAGGTAAAACCAATAACCCGTATTACCAGTTACAGGAAACGCAAACCTTGTACCAGCAGCAGAACCTGGCGTACCAGAAGTCTTTACGCATCCCCGATATCACCCTCGGTCCGAATTATGATAAGAACTCGAATTTTGCCCCGCATTATGTTGGGTTGGGTATTTCTTTGCCACTCCCGATCCTGAACAAGAACCAGGGCAATATTAAATCGGCGGAATACAGTATCAAACAGCAGCAGTCGCTTACGGGTAATGCCGAAACGG
>JANXRX010000298.1 GCA_025352905.1 Bacteroidota bacterium
TGGGAAAGCAGGAAGTAAGGCTTGCTTATGTATTAAATTTAAATAATATAAATAAGGCAATGGATTGCCTTCAAGAGGCATTAAAAGTCTATCCAGGAAGAATTTAGACTGATAATCAAAGAATTATATTACAAATTAGGCCCGAAATCAATCGGGCCTAATTTATTTTAATTATATTATATTTTTATTAACTATTAATATATTATCATATTATTACCATTTTTTAGAGAAATAAATTAATTTTTAATTAATTATTAAATAAAATACTATGTTTCAAAATTTCCCTTATCTTTACTTCAGAAAGCAAAACAACGGGATTACAACCGGGTAAAAGCTGACTCAAATCTTACTTATCTTTTTTCTTATATGGCAAGCAATCGAAGACGTCCCCTGTTTCTACAGGGGACTTTTCATTTGGGGCTATTCACGTATTCGCCCTTTTCGTTCTTGAGCGCATAACAAAGATTGGGATTGATCATTCCATACAGCCTGCCATCGCGCATAACAAAACTCATATAGATCTTACCGCTTTCACGCCAGCCAACACCGTTTTGTTCTTTACCTTCTTTATAAACAATGCGTTTCATAGGTTTACCGCTTACATACCATTCTTCGAAGTCGCCATCATAATTACCCATTTTAAAATGATAGGTAAACCGGCGCTGACCATTTACCCACCAGCCACGGTGTACACTGTCTTTTTCGCCAAGATGGTAATACCGCTCCGCATCCCTGTTCCCGTTTTCATAATAAGTGACGCAGGTTCCCTCTTCTTTCCCCAGGTAAAAGCCCTGTCTTGCTTTTAACCTGTTCGGGGTAAAATAGGTTTCTATCCAACCGCTGAAAAGTTGTTGCCGGTAATACCATACACCATTCTGCAATTGTAAAGAGGTATCCGTTGATAATACCGTGTTATCAGGCACGCGAATGGATGCCGCTGTTGCCATAACAGCTATTGCGGCCTGTTTCTTATCGGCAACATTGCGGCACGCAACCGGCCATATCAATAATATCAGTAGTGCTTTTTTCAATCTTCTTTTTCAAGGGTCTTTATATCCGCTATCAGGTCGTTCATATCTTTTACAGATGTGCCTTTATATACACCCCGTATCCGCCTATGTGTATCGATCAGCAATACATTCTCAGTATGCAGGAAGTCATTCACTCCTTTTTTCTCACCCATATCCTCATCTGCGAAATAAGATCTGCGCGCTATCTGGTAGATCTCGTCATGATTGCCTGTAACCAAATGCCATTTATGACTGATCACACCCATATCCCCTGCATATTGCTTCAACCGCGCAACACTATCGCTCTCAGGCGTAACACTATGCGATAGCAACAATACCTGGTTGTCATTTTTAAAGGCCGCCTGTACAAGTGCGAGATTTGTGGTCAGCCGTTTACAGATACCCGGACAGGCGGTAAAGAAAAAATCAGCGACATAGATCTTCCCGGCAAAGGTTTTTTCCGTAATGCTGTCGCCATCCTGGTCAATGAACCGGAATGCGGCGATCCTGTGTATGGTATCCGGGCTGGCGGCAGAAATGGCGATCCATTGCGGTGTAAAGTCGGGGGTCTGGTAAAAAGGCAAGCTCCCTGCCGCCTGTTTGCCGGGTTTAACCGGCCGTGAACAGGAAGCAAGGAGTGATCCTACTGCTAAACATACTAAACAAACCTTTTTCATATACCTGCTATTTGTTCATTGGCGGCGGACCGCCGGGTGCCGGGGGGTGCAGCGTTTTTTCTATTTCCTGGTACTTTTTAAACTGGGCCGCATTTAATGCCATCTTGATCTGCTCATCCCTTACTTTACTTATTTTTTCCATTTCCTCACGCGTGCCCGGTGGAGGTGGCGGAGGTGGTGGCGGCGGAGTTCCATTCTTTTTTCCTTTCTCCCTGAGGTCATCCATGCTGCTGAAAAAATCTTTGTAGGCAGCTTTTACTTTTTCTTTCTGGGTTGCGGTCAATGTCATTTCTTTTTCAATTTTTTCAGATACATGCTTTAGTCTTTCTTCTGTACTGGGTGGTTTTGGCGGCTGTTGCGGCTGTGCAAACAATACCGGCAACAATAAAAACAATTGGCTGATGGTGAGGATCGTTTTTCTTTTCATAACTAATGATTGGGGGGATATAATTTGTTGACTTGTTATTCTTGGTGTTTATTGGGTAACGCTTCCTTTGCTTCCGTAAAACCCGGAGCCATTGATATAAGGTGCATCAGCAGTGACATGATAATGATAGATCCCATTGGGATAATCGGCGGTAACGCCTGTGTGCCCGTGGTAGGTATCCAGGTCGGCGCTTAACAGCGTTTTGCCATTCTCCAATGGTCCATACACAGGGAACCCGTCTAACAGGAAACCGATCAGTGCACTTTTCGTATTATTCTGTGTAATGAATAAAGGTTCTACATGGTAATGATATAATGAACTCTGATCAGGATGCCCGTTGTACTGATCAAATGAATTGATCTCGCTTGTTAACGGTTGGTTATTCCCGGCATATTGATTATAGATAGCCACTCCATTAATTGCCACTCCTATCGGCCCCAGTGGTGTAGCCTCGTGTGCCGCATTTACTGCTGGTGAAGCCGGGATCTTAAAAACAAAGCTCTTGCTGGCAATACTGTTCGGGTTTTTTGAAAAGGCGGAATTGGTTCCGTTATATGCCTGGTAGCGGCTGTCGGTTGTAGCGAAATAGCAACTTTTATGATCAGGCACACCATCGCTTTTAATCGTTATATATGATCCGTCGCTGGAGATGGTCACGGTTGTATTGAATTTTTTGAACACGTCGGGAACGGTGGCAGTACCGGTTGAAGTTGCCGAACTGGTTGTGCTATCTTTTTTACAGGCAATAAATATGAGCGCCGTTAACAACATGCCTGTTTTTAAAATGTGTATACTTTTCATACCTTTTATTTATTCATTGGATGCAGATATCTGACCAAAACCTTCGCCCGCAAAAAAATAATTATTATGGATGCGGCGGAGGCGGCTCTCTTCTGTCATTAGGGGGCGGTGGTCCTTGTCCATCATGGGGTGGTGGCGGGCCTTGTCCATCATGCGGTGGCGGCCCGGGATGACTACCGGGTGGCGGTGGCGCCATGGAGCGGATCACCTCTTTAATGATCGCATCAAATTTTTCCTTTTGAGCGGGCGTACACAGGTTCCGCAGTTTTTGAAAATGGTGGAAAGTGACCAGGTCCATCTGCTGGTCATTAAATGAGGAAGCTTTTGTGGCTTTCTCAATAACTGAATCGGTTACCGAAGGGTCTTTCAGCAATGCGAACAAAGCGTCTTTTGCATCGCGTGTCTTTTCACGTATATCCATCATTTGTTGCTGTTCCTCTGCCCGCAGCTGTAATAACTGTTTCTTTTGCACGGAATCAAACCCCAGTTCTTTGGAAAGAAAATCACCTACGCCGGAACCCGGCCCCATACGCTGTTGTGGCCGGTTATCTTTTACCAGCCATAGCGTAGCCACGGTAGCAATATTCATCAATACTAATACAATGAAAGCGATGACCCACCATCTATTCCTGTTAAAGTAACTCATGCTGCAACGGTTTTTGGTTATAGAGACGAGGTACTGAAATTAAACTCTTCCGCAAAACTTTGTAAACTGCCCTTCTCCTGTTTAACGGGTTCCTTACCTGTTCTTACATATAGCGTAATGGCAGTAATGTTCAGGATCAGCAGGAGCGACACGGTAACCAGTGAAACTGCGGGCCTGGTAAGCAGGTTCCAAAAACCGGGTGCCTGCTGCCGTCCTTCCATCCTTGCCTGTAAACGCGTATAAAAGAAGGCCGGCGCCTCCACCCCCTGTAGTCCATCAAGGCTCGCAAGTGTTTCTTCAACCTGCTGTTCAATCCGTTTTCTATCGTTCATATAAAGATTTTAATTTGATACCTTGTCTTGCCAATTCAAAAAATCTGTCATCTGTCATCTCTCTTCATAATACCTCTTCAGTTTCTTCCGCAAATTTTCCCTTGCCCGGTGCATCAGCGCTTCAACAGCTTTTACGGTTATCTTCATGATCAGCGCCGTTTCTTCATACCCTAACCCTTCTGTCCGTATCAATATAAAAGCGATCCGTTGGTTTTGCGGCAGCCCGCTCAAGGCTTTGAAAAGA
>JANXRX010000171.1 GCA_025352905.1 Bacteroidota bacterium
AGGGCAATTACTTTTTCATTTACCGCAGCATTGATCGTATCGCCCAGTTCAATGGTCACTGCATGATCCCCGCAGGGATAGATACGATAAGCGTTTGTAGCCGGCATGGTGTACAAATTACAGCTATTTTTTTTTCAGCAGCCACCACTGGCGCAAAGAAAAAATATGCAGGCTATAGGCAGCCACTACCAATACACCCGGCAGGTAAATAAAAGGAAATTCACCTACAAGTGTATTGGCCGGCTCATTCATAAAATAACGCAGCGGCGTGGGCATAGAAAGAATAGCGACCATTATAATATTGATCAGCAATAACAATCCAATGATATTATAGGCCAATGACACCCCTGGCCACCTTTTGTTTTTGATGATCAAGGCAGCCGGTATTGCCAGTAAGCCGCTAAGTACATCAAAATTATATCCTTCAAAGGTCATCTGAACAGGCAGCAGGTTTTGCAGGAAAGCCCGTAATAACAAGAGTTCTACAAGTATCCTGAACGACTGCACAGCGATGAGCCAATACGGCGGTATGACCTGTAAAAGCTCGGAACCTTTTTTGGAGAATGCGATTACCAGAATTACGGGCAAAGGCAACAAAACCACTAAGCCGGGTCGGGGTGGCATTTTTGTGAAGTCGGAAAAGAATCCCGCTGAAGCAAGTACGCCCATCAATACAACCCATATACCTATCAGGTACCCGGTTTTACGGAATATGCTTCGCTGTACAGGTGCATCCCACCCGGTCCTCCGCAAGCCAAGTTTCAAGCCGCGCAGGATCACGGCTATGCAGGACAGCGAGAGCAGACCCATTAAAATAGCGGCTATTAATTTCTGATCCATATAGCTATTTTGGTGACCAATCGGGTTGTCCCAAGATACATACATACCACAGTTAATGCAAGTTACCCGCTCAAAAATAAAAACACCCAGGCAACCCTTTTCCCCGGAAATCCATTCTATATATATTGCATCAGAACCACGCCAATGGAATTAGCGCAACTGTTGAAAGAGTGTAAAAGCCAGCGAATTACCGCGCAGAAGTACCTGTACGACAGGTATGCTGTGTCTCTTTTCCTGGTTTGCAGAAGGTATATGCGCACAGACGAGCAGGCCGAGGAGATGATGATGAACGGGTTCCTGAATATATTTAATGGCCTGGTGAAATTTGATTACCACAATGAATCAGCAACGCTTGGGTGGATGAAAAAGATCATGGTAAATGAATGTCTCCAGGCTTTACGGAAAAAGAACAGCTTTTTGACCATTGCAGAGGATGAAGCAAACAGTATTGCCGTAGATGAAGAAGCGATCAGCGCTTTAACAACAGCAGAGATATTTACCCTGGTTACCCAATTGCCGGTGGGATACAGAACGGTGTTTAACCTGTATGTAATAGAAGGCATGAACCATCGTGAGATCGCATCAGCGCTTGATATCAGTGAAGGAACCAGCAAATCGCAACTAAGCAAGGCAAGAACACTTTTACAACAATTGTTAATTCAATCAAATGCTTCCTATGCCGACAGAAAGATCAGATAAAGCATTGCGTGAAAAGATCTCGGAACTGGATAGTCTGCCCGCAGGTTTCCAGCTAAACAGTTCTGCCAGGTGGCACGATATTGAAGAAGCGCTGCATCCTGCAAAGAAAAAAAATATTAGCTGGCGATATGCAGCGGTTATCCTGTTATGCTTTTGTACGATCCCTTTGTTATGGAAAAGCTACCGGCAGCAACCTGTTATCGCGGGTATAAAAACAAGGTTGCAGCCGTTACCTCCCGTTCCATCAGCAACACAAGCAATTGCGAAACAATACCCGCTCACGCCTATAGCACATTCTTCCGCTCATTTTAAAGCACCGGTTATTGCTGTTTCAGTAAAAAACGCCGGACAAACGGATAGTGTGCTTCTACAAAACACAGGCGCTATTGCAGAAACACCGGCGGTTATTTCCTTAGTTCCCGATCCGGTTATTATACCCGTTGCCAAGCCTGTTCTGCTTAGCGCTGTTACTAAAAAGCCGGTTATACAGACAAAACATCTCCGGGTCGTTCATATAAACGAGTTGGGTATGGAACAGGAGATCCTGTTTACTCACCTACCTTCAAAAAGATCGCAGGTAATTGATGAGACCTCCGATGAGTCCATTGCTCCACAAAATAACAGGCCCTGGTGGCAGGTCAGGGCCAAAACGATAACCACGGTTACACTGTCTGATCATCCTTAAAAAATAACTATGAAAAAAATATTGTTTTGCTTCCTGTTTTTAACAGGAACCTCACATGTTATGTTTGCACAAAACGTAAATAAATACATGTATTACGGTGGGTATTACGATGGGTTTCCTGCTACAAAAAGCGATGAGATTTTTAATAATCCCCGTCCGGGAAGGGCTAATAGTAATTTTAGATTCAGTAACCTCAAGAATGCTGCAAAGTTTACGCTTGAATTAATTGATCTCAGGCAACTCAAATACCTACCCAACCTGGATTCCCTCCTCAATATAGTAAGATCAAACCTTGCCGCGATTGCCGACTCTTTAAAAGAAGACGGTATTAACCGGAGAGTCGACTATGTTTTGACCAGCAAGAATTCAGAAATAAGAATTGTCAATTATGATAACCGGCCAAAACAATACATCATTAACAAAGGAGAGTTAAGTGAATTAAAGGTTGAGCAGGACACTTTGCGGATCAAAGGATTTGCCCTGATGGGAGATAAAAATACACCTGCCTTTCCAGGCCAGTCAACTATTAACAGCAACCAACCTTTCTTTATTACCCTGCTTGTCAATAATATCAATGACATAAAAAATATAGAAGCAGATGCGTTACAAAAATGTATTGACCTGTTAAAAAAAGATATCACCGATGAATATATCAGCAAACAAAGATCTTACCATACCTATACAGCCAATTATGATATGCGTTCGGCTGAAAGAACTTACCCCAGGAATCTCAGGTGGTTAAAATATTCACAGGCCGGGTATTATGATGAATTTGTTCCTAATGTTTATGCAGGATTCGGTTATGTTCGCGGAAATTTCGTTCCCTCTTTCTCCGCCGGGTTACGGTATACATTGGAAGATGGTTTTTCGGGCAAAAAACACTTATTTGCTATGTGGGAGCCCTATTTTATTTTTACCCGCGATGGATTTAACAAGCTGGTTACCGACAGGAATGATTTTGTCACACTCCGTTACATTAATATTCCGAAAGGCAAAAAAGAAGGTTTTGATTTTGTCGATAATGTATCCCTCGGTTACCTCATCCGCAGGCAGGGCAACTGGTTTGAACCCGGCACTTTTAAACTCGGCATCCCCGCTGTTAGAAGCGGATGGTTACAATTAGAGCCGGAGCTTTTTTTTAATGGCTTCTTTAAAAATTTCAGTCCCTCATTGCGGTTAACGATCCATTACGAATAGGTCAGGGTAGCCCTTCCAGGGCATCCGCTACATTCTTTTTATTTTTTTTCTATAAAGCGGTAGCCCCTCCGGGGCATCTGCTACTTTTTTATTCTTTGTAAGTAACCGAAGCGATAGATGTTGCAAGAATTTAAGGTGATTTTGCCCAGGAAGGGCTACCCTGACCTGATCGAACCGGTGAATGATCGGGAATGTTAGGGGTAACCCCTTCCAGGGAATCCACAACATTCTTTTATTTTTTTTCTATAAAGCGGTAGCCCGGCCGGGGCATGTGCTACTTTTTTATTTCTTGTAAGTAACCGAAGCGATAGATGTTGCAAGAATTTAAGGTGATTTGCCCAGGATGGGCTACCGCTTTATAGCACATTCATGAAAATAAAATATGCCCTGGAAGGGCTACCCTGACCTGATCGAACCGGTGAATGATCGGGAATGTTAGGGTAGCCCCTCCAGGGCATCCACAACATTCTCTTTATTTTTTTTTTCTATAAAGCGGTAGCCCCTCCGGGGCATCTGCTACTTTTTTGTTTTTTGTAAGTAACCGAAGCGGTAGATGTTGGAAGAATTTAAGATTTTGCCCAGGATGGGCTACCGCTTTATAGCACATTCATGAAAATAAAATATGCCCTGGAAGGGCTACCCTAACCTGATCGAACCGGTGTATGATCGGGAATATTAGGGTAGCCCCTCCGGGGCATCCACAACATTCTCTTTATTTTTTTTTCTATAAAGCGGTAGCCCCGGCCGGGGCATCTGCTACTTTTTATTTTTTGTAAGTAACCGAAGCGATAGATGTTGGAAGAATTTAAGATTTTGCCCAGGATGGGCTACCGCTTTATAGCACAT
>JANXRX010000184.1 GCA_025352905.1 Bacteroidota bacterium
TGAAATTAAAGGAAGGGTCATTGATCGTAAAGACCTCGGTGGATGAAGTAAAAGAACTGCCTCCTTATACCTACCAGCTGGTCAACGACCAGCGCATCGAGATTCCCTGCAGTTACGAATTGAAAGGAAATATCGTGCGCTTCAGGCTGGATGAGGCCTATGCAAAAACGGCTACCCTGGTAATAGACCCTTCATTGGTATTTTCCACGTTTACCGGAAGCGGTGCGGATAACTGGGGATATACGGCTACCTATGACGGTGGCGGAAATTTTTATGCGGGTGGGATCGTTTTCAGTGGTAACAGCGCCAAATTTCCTGTGAGCAACGGGGCTTTTCAGCAAACTTTCCAGGGCGGTGCCGGCAACACCGGGGAGCACAATGGTTTTGATATGGCTATCATGAAATTTAATCCCTCAGGTACCAGCCGGATTTATGCTACTTATCTCGGCGGCACAAATGGTAATGAACAACCCCATAGCCTGGTAGTGGATGGAGCAGGTAACCTGGTAATAGCAGGCAGAACAACCTCTACCGACTATCCCGTGGCAGGCGCTCTCAAGAAATATGGTTCGCTCTCAGGCGTATCCTGGCATATCCTTGTTACCAAGCTAAATGCGACAGGTACCGCTTTAATCGGCTCGGTTCTTATTGGCGGCAATAACCAGGACGGGGTGAATATCAATCACAAATACATGATGACCGGCGCAGAATCCATTAACCGGAATTATGGCGATGATGCACGCAGTGAAGTGATCCTGGATGCAGCGGGAAATATTTATTTTGCATCCTGTACACAGTCAACCGATTTCCCGGTTACTGCCGTTTCCACCCAAACCACATCGGGTGGTAAAAATGCGAAAGGCCGTTCACAGGATGCGGTGATGGTGAAACTAAACCCTACACTTTCTGCGGTTATGTTCAGCGTGCTCTTTGGCGGTAATGATGATGATGCAGCTTTTGTACTCGCGATCAACCCGCTTACAAATAATATACTGGTTGCCGGCGCTACAGCCAGCACCGATTTTCCGGGGAACAAAACAGGGGTTAAATTTCCCGGTTTCCAGGGTGGGCTTAGCGATGGTTTTGTTTCTGAGTTCACGAATAATGGCGCCCTGGTCCGGTCATCTTATTTTGGTACACCAGGTAATGACCAGATCTACGGGATCCAGTTTGATAAATACGGATTTCCGTATATCATGGGAACAACCACCGGCACATGGCCGGTAGTGAACGCAACCTTTTTACAAAAAAACGCGAAGCAGTTCATCGTTAAATTATTGCCCGATCTTTCTGATTTTATTTATTCAACCACATTTGGAACGATCGCTACTAATCCCAATCTTTCCCCTACTGCTTTCCTGGTAGACCGTTGTGAGAATGTGTATGTTTCCGGCTGGGGCGGATCTGCCAATATCAATGATGGCTATCCTAACAGCGGTACTACGGGACTTTCTATTACCCCCGACGCCTACCAGAAAACAACAGATAACAGCGATTTTTATTTCTTTGTAATGGAAAGAGACGCCAAGTCACAGTTATACGGCAGTTTTTTTGGCCAGAGCGGTGGGTATGGAGAACATGTGGATGGCGGTACCAGTCGGTTCGACCGGAATGGGGTCATCTATCAGTCCATCTGCGCCAATTGCAGTTCTCCTAAACCACGTTTTCCAACTACCCCCGGCGTTTGGGCGCCTAATAACGGGTCAACCGGTTGCAATCTTGCGGCGATCAAGATCGCTTTTAACCTGGCGGGTGTAGGGGCGGGTATACAGGCTTCTGTAAATGGAATGCCGCGCGATACTTCCGGTTGTGTTCCATTGGCTGTTGTTTTTACAGATACACTTGCCCTTGCTAAACAGTATATATGGGATTTTAATGATGGGTCGGCTCCTGTTACTACCACAGCACCCACGACTTCGCATACCTTTAATACCAATGGGTTATTCAGGGTAAAACTGATAGCCATCGATTCCAGCTCCTGTAATATTGCGGATACTGCTTATGTAACAATGCGTGTAAGGGATGATGAGGCATTTCTTGCTTTCAGCTCTACCAAAATACCGCCATGTACTTCGCTTACGTACCAGTTCGATAATAATACCACCGCCATTAAACCATTTAATGCTACCAGCTTTCGATGGGATTTTGGAGATGGTACCACGCAGGTGGCAGGTACCGGTACCGTTTTTCATACCTATGCTGCAGGCGGTACCTATGATGTAAAACTGATCCTGGTAGATACCAATTATTGCAATGAACCGGATAGCCTTATCCAGCAGATCAGGATCGCATCAAACGTAAAGGCACAGTTTGTTACACCCGCCACCGGGTGTGTGCCGTATAGTGCCCTGTTTACCAATACTTCGCTGGCGGGGCAGACTTTCACATGGGATTTTGGAGACGGCAGCCCCGTTTCTACACAAACCAATCCTACCCATCTTTACAATGCCACCGGAACCTATACGATAAAATTAGTGGCCAATGATCCCGGAACCTGTAATAAGACAGATAGTACCACTTATTCGATAACCGTAAATCCTAACCCGTCTTCTTCATTTGTGTATTCACCACAGCCTACTATACCCAACCAGGCGGTTGTCTTCCAGAATGCAAGTTTGGGAGCAACCAGTTATAAATGGTTATTTGGCGATGGGGATACGTTAAGTACGGTACGCATAGATACCGTAGTGAGTCATTTGTACAATTCCAGCGGCACGTTTAATACCTGCCTGGTAAGTTATAATGCTTCGGGATGTACGGATACTTCCTGTCAGGCTATTTCTGTGATCGTGATTCCTGGCGTGGAAGTACCGAATGCCTTCTCACCTAATGGGGATGGGCTTAACGACAGGATCTTTATACGCGGCAATGGTATTTCGAAACTTACCTGGCGCATTTATAACCGCTGGGGGGCCGTTGTTTATCTTGGAACAGATATTGCAGAAGGATGGGATGGAACCTATAAAGGCAAGTTGCAGGCACAGGATGTGTACCATTATACATTGGATATAGAATTTACCAGTCACGATAAAATTTCCAAAAAGGGAGACATTACCCTATTACGATAAAGCATGAACGGCATTTTTAAAAATATAATAAGAACAGCGTTACTGGTTTTTGCCGGTACAAATAGTCATGCGCAGGATCTTCACTTTTCCCAGTATTTCAATACACCCATGCTGGTTAACCCGGCGAATACCGGCTTTAATCCGGATTACGATTACAGGTTAGGCGGAAATTACCGTAACCAATGGGCCAATGTAGGTAATCCTTATAAAACGATGAGTGTATGGGGAGATATAAAAGTGTTTGCCGACAAGTTTGAAAACGGTTGGTTGGGATTGGGTGGATCTATACTGAAAGATGAAGCGGGAGCAGGCAGTCTTACCTCCACCAGCGGTTTTGCAACCATTGCCTATCACCAGATGGTTGGGTATAACAGTTTGCTGAGCGGCGGATTTGGGGTGGGGTATACGAATAAACGTATTGACTTGAACAAGCTCACCTTCGACAGCCAGTGGAATGGCCGGTTCTTTGATGGCGATATACCTTCAAACGAACCTTTCGCGAATAATAACATTTCTTATGTTGACCTGCAGATGGGATTGAACTATGCCTATTTCGCATCGGAGAATATGTATATTAATGCGGGCATCAGTATTATGCACCTGAATTCACCAAAGGAAAGTTTTTTTGATCCCAGTATTTCCGACAGCCGGGTGTCGCCCCGGTATACGGGTTTCCTGAATGCCAATATCAAAATCCAGGATATGTGGATCGTGAATCCTAATATATATGTGAGCAAGATGGGCGATGCCTGGGAAACGGTACTGGGCGTGAACGCCAACCGCGATCTGGGTGATAACGGCGCCCAGCAATTGATACTCGGGCTGTACTACCGTAATAAAGATGCCCTCATACCCATGTTCGGCTACCAGGTAAACGACCTGCGGATCACGGTAAACTACGACGCCACTATTTCTACCCTGAGCAGCCTTAACGGAACGCGTGGCGCTTATGAGTTATCCATTGTAAAATCAGGCATTTTGCCATCGGGCGCCAGCAGATCTATCCGCTGCCCATCAGTAAAATTCTAATTGATATGCCGTTATAGGTCGCCCGGCCCACAACCCACCTGCAACAAATCACAAAGACGAAATCTTATCCCCGTCACTCACAATAGTATACTCTTTCTCCTTATAATATTTCCGGTACCTGTCGCTTATATCTTTGGATTGTTTGTTTCCGTTAATATACAGTTCATCGTTCTTTATCTCAATTTTATATCCTTTCTTTTTACTGATCAGTCCTTCTTTCTCAAGACTGCCCGTAAATTCTTTTAACGTGATCAATTCTGTTTTTGCTTTCTCCAGCCCCGTGCGTGCCGTTGAAAGACTTTTGTCCAGATCAAGTCTGAGTTCTTTCTTATAGCCATGTGTCTTTACATTCTCTTCTTTTATTTCTTTCTCAGCATTTTTCAGTTCTTCCTTGACTTCTTTTTCAGCATTTTTCAATTCTTCTTTCAGTTCTTTTTTCTCGGCCTCATCCATTCTCACAGATACCTGGCTAAGCGCTTTGTTTACTTCCGTTTGTATACTTTTCCAATCCACTTCTTTCAGGGCAGCCGCTACTTCCCGGTTTATCTTGTCAACGTCAATCCTTTTAACTTCTTCAATGGCCAGTTTTATTTCCTGGTTCACCTTATCCATGTCGATATGAACGGTTTTATCCATTTCTATCATGGCCAGGTCTATCTCTTTGAGCGCCTTATCAAGATCGCCCACCCTGTACTCCCTTTTCTCTTTGGTTTTTTTATGGGCCGGGATAGTGTCGGTAACCGGTCCTTTGTCTTTTTGGGTAAGCTGGTATCCCGGCGGTACCAGTGCCGATAGACCCATTACTGCTACGATCAGGATAATCACCCCGGCTATACGCTGTTTGCTGTTTGGTTGCATACGATTGAATTTACCAGATGAACGAATAATTTCGTAGTAAATATACGATCCATTTCGTAGTACAATCAAAACAATGCTGTTTTTTTATTTTTTTAACAGATTTACCCATCCGATCTTCATTTTATAAATCTCCCGCTTAATTTTTATCTTGCAACCTATACAGGAATGGTGCCTAACCAACTCCAAACCCCAAACTCCAAACCGATTTATGAAGTACTTGCCACTGAATCCCAGCATTTTTATACATAACCGCAGCCGGTTCACCAAAGAGATGCTCCCCAACAGTATTGCCATTTTTGTGAGTAATGATGAATGGCCCTCCAACGGGGATGCGATCCATCCTTTTAAACAGAACAGTGATCTTTTCTGGCTGAGTGGTGTAACGCAGGAAGATTCGATGGTCATTCTCTTTCCGGATTGCCCCGATCCCAAATACAGGGAAGTGCTGGTTTTAGTGCGACCCAATGAACTGAAAGAAAAATGGGATGGTAAAAGGCTCAGGGCCAAAGAAGCCACAACGATGTCTGGTATTCAAACGATCGTATGGCTCGATTCGGTTGACGCGCTCTTACAAGGCTGGATCCATTTGGCGGATACTATTTACCTCGACACGAACGAGAACGACCGCAAAGCTTTACATGCCCGCAGCAGGGAATACCGTTTTGTAGATGAGATGAAAGCAGCTTACCCCCTGCACAATTACCAGCGCGCCGCAAAGCTCATGAAACAACTTCGCGCCATTAAAACAAAAGAAGAGATTGAAGTGGTGCAGAAAGCGATCGATATCACAGAGCATACATTTCGCCGGTTGCTGCGTTTCATTAAGCCCGGGGTAAAAGAATACGAAATTGAAGCGGAGATCTTTCACGACTTCTTCTCTCAACGCGCTACCGGCCCGGCTTATGGCAGCATCATTGCCAGCGGCGATAATGCACGGACCCTGCATTATGTTTCCAATAACGGGGAATGTAAAGATGGTGAATTGATACTGATGGATTTTGGCGCGGAGTATGGTAACTACTGCGCCGATCTTACGCGTACGATCCCGGTGAATGGCAAATTCGGCAAAAGACAAAAAACAGTTTATAATGCATGCCTGCATTTGCACAACTATGCCAAAAGCATTTTAAAACCCGGCATCACTATCATTGAATACACAGATAAAGTGGGAAAGGAAGCCACCCAACAGTTTTTAAAAATAGGCCTGATCCGTAAATCGGATGTAAAAAATGAGGATATTGAAAACCGCGCGTACCGTAAGCACCTCTATCATGGTATTTCGCATCATCTCGGTCTCGATGTGCACGACCTGGGCACACGCACAGAACCTGTTAAAGCAGGCATGTTGTTTACGATAGAACCGGGTATTTATATTGAAGAGGAAAAAATGGGTGTGCGTATAGAAAATAATTTCTGGATAACGAAAAACGGGAATACAGACCTGATGAAGAATATACCGATCACAGTGGAAGAAATCGAATCATTAATGAAGAGATAGTTTATGATCCATGAACCAACCAAACATGAAACAGATACCTAATATTTTTACCTTACTCAATCTCTTCTTCGGTTGCCTGGCTATTGTGGCTATCATGCAGCCGGGTCTTACGATCTCGGTAGATGCGAATGGAGATAACCTGGTGGCATTGCCTGAAAAAGTTTGGCTGGCCAGCCTTTTTATCTTACTTGCGGCGATCATCGATTTCCTGGATGGTTTCGTGGCCAGGCTCTTACACGCTTCCTCCGAAATGGGCAAACAACTGGATTCACTGGCAGATGCCGTTAGTTTTGGCGTTGCCCCGGGCCTGATCGTATATCAATTTCTTCGGCTCAGTTATGCGCAGCAGCCAGACGGGCTCGATGTAAATATTTGCTGGTTATTGCCCGCCTTCCTCATTCCCTGTGCGGGAGCTTACCGGCTGGCAAGGTTTAATATAGATAGCGGGCAGCATTTTGGATTTAAAGGAGTGCCTATTCCCGCTATCGGCTTACTGTTTGCGTCATTCCCGCTGATATACTGGTATGCGTCGCAGGCATGGCTGGTACATGTCCTGTTGAACAAATGGTTCTGGTACGCCACCATATTTATCGCCGTTTACCTGATGGTTTCTACCCTGCCTATGATGGCGCTGAAATTCAGTTCGGTGAGTATAAAAAAATTGCTGCCGTTTATCATCCTGGCGCTGGTGGCGCTGACAGCCGCTTTTATTTCGGGCTGGCTGGCAGTGCCGGTTACCTTTATTGCCTATGTAATTCTATCTTTGACCATTAAACAACCCGAGTCATGACCTACAACATACAGATCAAAGTAATGCCCTTAAAAGAATTACTGGACCCCCAGGGTAAAGCTGTCCTGGGCGGATTGCAAAACCTCGGTCTTACAGGCATAGCAGATGTACGCGTAGGTAAACATATTACCCTTCAGGTAGACGCCGATTCCGAAACCGCTGCTAAACAATTGGCCGACGAAGCCAGTAAAAAATTACTGGCAAACGCGGTAATGGAATTTTATGAGATTGAAGTGATAGGTTAATTTTCAAATTAAATAAATTGCTTTACCTCGTTCCCACTCCTCTCGGAAACCTCAAAGACATTACCCTGCGCGCATTGGAGGTACTGAAAGCCGTGGATGTGATACTGTGCGAGGATACGCGGACCTCTTCAAAACTGCTGAACCATTACGGCATACAGAAGCCTTTATCACCCTACCACCAGCATAATGAGCATAAGATAGTGGAACATATTACCGACCAGCTCCGTTCTGGCAAGACCATGGCGCTGATCACGGATGCAGGCACGCCGGGTATTTCAGACCCTGCTTTTTTGCTGGTCCGCGAATGTATCAAACAGGAGGTAAAAATAGAATGCCTCCCCGGCGCGGCTGCTTTTGTACCGGCGCTTGTAAACAGCGGCATCCCTACCAACCGTTTTGTATTTGAAGGATTTCTTCCGCTTAAAAAAGGCAGGCAAACACTGCTGAAACAACTGGTTGCCGAAGAAAGAACCATGATCTTTTATGAAAGCCCTATGCGACTGGTAAAAACCCTCGGGGAATTCGCGCAATATTTCGGCGCCGACCGGGGTTGCTCCGTAAGCCGCGAACTGACCAAGCTTTTTGAAGAGAACAGGCGGGGAAGCCTGGCAGAACTGGCTGCTTATTTTACAACCAAAACGGTTAAGGGCGAGATCGTGATCGTAGTGGCGGGAGCCGGTAAGTAATGCAGGCATGTATGTGCAGGATGGTATCATTTTTCTTCGTACCTATCTTGTATATGCCATACGCCCTTGCCGACTATGAAGATATGCTGCCTGCTCATATTGCTATTCCTGGCACAACAAACCGTATGGGCATCCGTGGATACCTGCAGCCTGAAAGCTTCTTTCTATCCCTCAAAAGACACCCTGGTAACGACAAATTTTAGCGCAGTTTTTAATAATACAACTACGGGTGCTACTGATTTTACCTGGTACGTTAACGGCCAGGCATATTCTCCTTTCCAGTCATTCAGTTATTCAACGGCTACCATCGGCGTGAATGAGATCTCACTCGCTGTTACCAACGGCGCCTGTGTTGATACCGCCCGCATATATGTTGTGGTTACCGGTGTTCCGCCCTCTACGCATGATTATTATAAACTTGGTGTGAGTGTAAACGGCAATGAATCGATGAGTTATGCTGTGGCGCGTATCAATACAGAAGAATATATAATGGGTGGTTATATCAACTACAACATCAGTACCGGTTTGCGGAAGAAAGCATTTCTTACTGTGCTGAGTGATGACGGATGTATCCGCTGGACAAAGCAAATTACCGATACGATCGATCACAATGTTACCCAACTCAAAACTACTGCCAACGGTGATATCCTGGTGGGTTATGATTCGTATAGCATCATGCGGATTGATGCAAACGGCAACCAAAAATGGACCAAAAGCCTTCCCGACTATCTTACTGTTCACCGCAACTTTACTGATTTTATGGAAGACGGGGATGGTAATATCCTTATTTTTTATTCCGGCGTTTTTGTAGGCGCAACCAACCAGGCAATTGTTAAAATAGATGCCAATGGTAATACGATCTGGGCGAGATACTATGCTGTTGCAGATAAACAGACCTTACTCCCCAAAAGCTTGATACAGCTAAATGGTAGTTACTATTTTTGCGGACATTTCGATACCCGTATCAACAACCTGGGCCAGGTACTTAATCAATCTTTTCTTTCACGCATCGATATGGGTACGGGAGCAACCCAATGGGCAAAACTATATACAGGCGCCTCTTTTATTTCCATGAACGATCTGTATTTTTTTAACAACCAGTTGCTTGTGGGTGCAGGAGATCTTGGGAAACAGGATGCTTCAATGAGTTATTTTGATACAAGCGGTAATTTTCAGAAAATGTATGAACTTAATTTCGTACTCAATGCGTCTATCGGGTTTACAAATAATTTTATGGATTACGCGCATATTGTGCCATTGACAAACGGTGATATTTTATGGGCCACAAGGAACGGCGTTGCTTTTTTCGACTCAACACTTTATCATGGTAATTCTTCCTTTCTGCGTATACATAATGGCAACCAGATCGTGTGGGAGAGAAACCTGATCTATCCGATTAACGGCACCGATTTTACGAATTGGTTTCTTGGTGAAATTGAAGGCAAAGATCAAAGTATCATTGCAGCGGGGCGTATTGGAATAAACAGTACCGAGAACAGTTCTGCCTCGCTGGCCAAGATTGCTGCAAACGGCGATAAAACATCCGCCTGTTATGAGGGCCCTTTGCTAACGCATAGAATAACTTCCGGCTCACTTACTACGGCCCCATTAAGCTGGGTTTCAGAAACTGCTTTCAGTTCACCCACCATTGATCAGCATTTTGTGTTTGAAAACCTTTCCGCACAACGCAAATGGTACTGTTCGGCAGCAATAGATAGCTGTAGTCTCCTGAAAATAAAGGGTCCCTACAGTATTTGTGATATCAGCAAGGACTATACTTACCGCATACATGCCTCCGGCCGCTGTAACTATACGATCCGGGTGAGCGATGGCGTACACATAAAAATTGTGACAGATACCAGCCTCGTGGTTTCGTTTACGCAGGGAGGGGCGCAAACTATTAAACTGACTATGGCCGCCACCTGTGTGCCGCTGGTAGATTCCATCAATATCAACGTTACTGCGGGAACGGTAGACCTGATCCCGAATACGACCATCTGCGCGGCCGACTCAGTGGTATTTAAGCTGCCGGCGGGGTTTTCGGGTTTTGACATTTCTCCCCGCATAAATGTTTCTCCTTTCTCAACCCCTTCGCGGATCGTGGTGCGGCCCGCCTCAACTACGGTTTACACACTGAACCTGTTTAAAAGCAGCGGCTGTGGTTTGTTTGATACAGCAATTGTGAATGTGTTTCCTGTTAATACGGTAAATTTTGGGAATGATACCTCCCTGTGTAAGGGCCAATCCATCACACTCGATGCGTCTGATCCTGCTTTTACAGCGTACCAGTGGAGCACGGCAGCACCGCCCCACTGATTACCGTAAACGCGAAAGGCAGTTTCTGGGTTCACGCAAAAGATAAAAATGGATGTATTAATTCTGATACCATAACAGTAAAAACTATCAAAGAATTGCCGGTTATTTCGCTTAGTGCAGAAACGGTTCTCTGTAGCGGTAAGTCACTGGTTCTGAAAGCCCCGGCCGGTATGCAAAAAATAAGATGGCAGGATGGCTCTTCCGCTAACCTCTTCACAGTTACAAATGGGGGAAGATACTGGGTAACGGTAACAGACAGTTTTCAATGCAGCAACAGCGACACCGTTACGATCGCGATGATACCCGAACCGGGCCGTTTTCTTACAACAGACACCGCCATTTGCCGTTTTGATACGATTACACTCAGGAGCAGTATCCCTTTTGACAAATATCTCTGGAATGATGGAACTACGCTGCCCGCACTTATTATTGGTATGGCAGGCAGTTATTCCCTCACCGGAACCGACCGCTATCATTGTGAGTGGACACAGAAAATGTCTGCCATTATCCAGGATTGTTCCTATTCCATATTTTTTCCGACAGCGTTCACCCCCAATGGCGATGGATTGAATGATGTGTTCCGGCCAAAACCCTTTGGCCACCTCCAGTCCTTTCACATGGATATCTTTAACCGCTGGGGGCAAAAAGTATATTCATCCGATGATTACGCAACGGGCTGGGATGGTACCATTCACAAATCACTCCAGGGGCATGATACCTATATATGGATTGCGAAATACCAGTTCCCCGGTCAAATCCAAAGAACAGAAAAAGGGACCGTGGTATTGATCAGGTAATAAACAGAGCATTTGCATGTTTTTTGCATTTTTTGTGCGGAGGTATGATCGCTTTTACCGAATTTTAGCCCCCTAATCTCCACCCACATGCGAAAAGGTTTACAAACATTATTCCTCCTGTTATCCGTCATTTGTCATCTGTCATCTGCCACCGCGCAGCCTGATCGCTGGCAGCAGCGGATCAAATACAATATCAATGTTACGATGGATGTTGTTGCCAACCGTTTTGCGGGCACGGAAAAATTGGAGTACACAAACAATTCACCGGATACTTTATCGAGGGTCTTTTTTCATTTGTACTGGAACGCTTTTCAACCCGGCAGCAGCATGGATGTGCGGAGTATTGAATTGGGAAAGATGCGCATCAATGACCCCAAGAAAGATAATGACGGGCTTGACTGGGATCCGCGCGTTAAGGACCGGATCAGCAAGTTAACACCCGCGGAGATCGGTTACCAGCGGGTGAGTAGTATAAAGATAAACGGTATTGACCAGGTATTGAAAGAACATGAAACGATACTGGAAGTAGTTCTAAGTAAACCCATTCTGCCCAAAACAAAAGTATTGATGGATGTGGATTTCACGGCGCAGGTTCCTTTACAGGTTCGCAGGAGCGGGCGCGATAATAAAGAGGGTGTCCGCTACAGCATGAGTCAATGGTATCCCAAAATGGTGGAATACGACTGCCAGGGATGGAACGCAAACCCCTATATCGCCCGCGAATTTTATGGTGTATGGGGAGACTATAATGTGAACATCACGATCGATAAGGATTATATGGTGGCCGCCGGCGGCGATCTGCAGAACGCCAATGAAGTGGGTTTCGGCTATGAAGCCGCAGGTACAACCGTTAAACCCGCAACCGGTGCTGTGAAAACATGGAAATGGCAGGCATATAATGTGCATGATTTTGTGTGGGCCGCTGATCCCGGTTATAAAATGATCACCAGGGCTCCGAAGGATGGGCCCTTACTGCGCTTTGTATACAAAGCAGTGGATTCTCTCGAACTCAGGTGGCAGAGAACTGCTGATACAGCCGCGCTTGCCTATCCCATTATGGCCAGAACATTTGGCGCTTACCCCTACAAGACCTACACGTTTATCCAGGGTGGCGATGGTGGAATGGAATACCCGATGGCCACCCTGATCAGGTCGGCCAGCATTGGCGCGGCCCTGCACGAATGGATGCATAGCTGGTACCAGATGATGATGGGCACCAATGAATCTTTATACCCGTGGATGGATGAAGGCTTTACCGAGTACAGCAGTACACGCGTGATAGCGCAGTTGCGCGATGTAAAAACATTTCCTTACACTGCTTCTTACAGGAGCTATTTTAACCTCGCTAAGAGCGGCCTCGAGGAACCCGCCACCACACATTCAGATCACTACAATACCAATTTTGGCTATGCCGCCACTGCCTACAGTAAGGGCGCGCTTTTTCTGGTGCAACTGGGATATATTGTCGGCGACAGCCTGCGTGATAAGATACTGCTGGCCTATTACGATCAATGGCGTTTCAAACATCCTAACCCCAATGATTTTATCCGTGTGGCCGAAAAAGTAAGCGGCATGGAACTCGACTGGTATAAAGAATACTGGATCAATGGCACTAAAACGATTGACTATGCAGTTGGCGATATCAATGTTGCCGGCGGAAAAACGCAGATCTCATTAAAACGAATCGGTAAAATGCCAATGCCCATTGACGTATTGCTGACCTTTAAAGATGGCACACAGGAAATGCATTATATACCCCTTAATTTAATGTACGGCGATAAACCCGCCGAAGGCAGCGCTCCCCGGATCATACATACCGAATGGCGCTGGACACACCCTGACTATACCTTTGAAACGGCTCGCCCCATCAAAGACCTGAAGTCCATCGAGATCGACCCCAGTCAGCGTTTGGCGGATATGAACCGGACGAACAATAAGTTGGTGATACCGGATTAAATTGGGGTCATCGGTCATTGGTCAGTAAGTCAATTGATTATTTTTTTGATAGCACAACAATCAGAATTATTGTCTATTCTACCCAACGACCAATTACTTCGCTGCATGAATAATAAACTTCTCTTCAAAATACGCTTCGGGAAAGATCTTATGAATAGGCATCATCTTTGGCCTTAGCCCGCTTTCGAAAATTTCCTGGGCAAGATCACCACCCTTTAAACAGATCAGGCCATTGGCGATGGCATGTGTTTCGTCACCGGTGGTGCCGCGCCTGAGCAGGGGGGCGCTCCATTTCCAGAGATCTTTTAAGGGCGCAACGGCACGGGAGATGGCGAAATCGAATTTCCTGTTCTTAATATCTTCTGCACGGGTATGCTGAATGGTAATATTCTGAATACCGGCGCCCTGGCAAACAGCTTCCACCACTTTTAATTTTTTGGCGATACTATCCACCAGGTGAAATTTTACTTTCGGAAAAAAGATGGCAAGCGGCACACCGGGGAACCCGCCGCCGCACCCGATATCAATCACCTGTGTACCCGGTTGAAAATCTGCAATGGCGGCAATGCTTAACGAATGCAGTACATGGTGCAGGTAAATGCTGTCGATATCTTTTCTCGAGATCACATTGATCTGCGCGTTCCATTCCCTGTACAGTTCATCGAGGGCGGTGAACTGCTGTACCTGCGTTTCTGAAAAATCATCAAAATAGGTACGGATCAATCCCAGTTTTTGCGGGGTGCTTTCCATAGAGCGGGCAGGGTAAAAATATAGTAAAAGAATAGCCAGATATCAAAAAAGAGGAACCAGGGCCACAGGTCGCTTTCATTAAGTTTTTTCATCGCCTTAAAAAAAATAATCGCCTGTATCAGGAAACGCAAACCGTATACTGCCAGCGGCATCCACCAGTTATAGAAGAGCATGGTAACGACCAGCAGGGGATAAATCCAAAACAAACTGAATGAATACAATCCAAGCAGCATTTTATGAACCGGTTTATAATACCGGCTCGTAGTATAATGCCGGTACTTTTGCGTCATCCAGTCGCCCCATCTTTTTTTAGGCTCGCTCAGCGTATGCGCCTCATGATCCACCATGACCGCTGTATTGAATTTGGTTGCCACCTGGTTAATGAACAGGTCATCATCGCCACTCGGGATCTGGTTGATGGATGAAAACCCCTTATTACGCAGGAATACATTTTTTTTATAACTCAGGTTTCTTCCTACGCCCATATAAGGTAGCCCCGCCAGTGCATAGGACAGGTATTGAATAGCGGTATGAAAGGTTTCGAAACGGATCAGTTTGTTGAGGATGCCTGGTTTTTTGTGATAAGCGCCATACCCCAGTACGATCTCGGTGTTTTCAGTATACGCGCCCTGCATTTTTTGTATCCAGAACTCGGAAGCAGGAATACAATCCGCATCTGTGAGCAGTACGATCTCGTATTTGGCGCTTTTGATACCGATAGACAGAGGGAATTTTTTGCCGGTGATCATCTTGGCTTCCTGCGTAAGTTGTATATGATTGATATTCTTAAATGACTGCTTGAATTCATCAATCACATATTTTCCTTCGTCCATCGAGTTATCGTTCACTACGATCACTTCGTGCGATGACTGGTAATCCTGCACCAGCACACCCGGCAGGTTCTTGGCCAGGTTATCCGCTTCATCCCTTGCACAGATCACCACAGATACCGGGTGCTCGGCGCTCACTTCTTTCACAGGATTGCTGTAAGCAGCCAGCCGGCTAAAGAAATACAGGTAATAAAAGACCTGTACAGTTATGACTGCACAAAAGACATAGAAGAGGATGTCCCACAGTAGGTCTGGTATCATCATGCGACAAAAATAATGGTTTAGTTCATAGTTATAACAGATTGTTCATGGTTCACAGGTTATGGCATCCATGAACATAGTTTCGCCTTATTTTTGCGGGATGGCGGCACTGACATTTCAGCTGGAGGCAACGGCAAACAACTCAAAAGCAAGAGCGGGTAAGATCCTAACCGGTCACGGAGAGATCGCCACACCTATTTTTATGCCTGTTGGCACGGTGGGCAGTGTTAAGTCGGTTAACCAGCAGCAGTTACAGCTGGATGTAAAGGCACAGATCATTTTAGGCAATACCTATCATTTATACCTCAGGCCGGGAACGGAAGTGCTGGAGGCGGCAGGAGGATTACACCGGTTTATGGGTTGGAACGGGCCCATACTTACCGATAGCGGTGGGTACCAGGTTTTTTCGCTGGCGGCTAATCGTAAGATCAGGGAAGAAGGCGTTATGTTCCAGTCGCATATCGATGGCAGCCGGCATATGTTCAGTCCTGAATCGGTAATGGATATTCAAAGAAGTATCGGCGCAGATATCGTTATGGCTTTTGACGAATGCCCGCCTTATCCGAGCGATTATACCTATGCTAAAAAAAGCATGGAGCTTACCCATCGATGGCTCGACAGGTGTTTCAGGCGTTTGGATGAGACACCCGATAAATATGGCTATACACAAAATCTTTTCCCGATCGTGCAGGGCAGCACGTATGAAGACCTGCGTAAAGCATCCTGTGAATATATTGCTTCCAAAGAAGCGGCAGGTAATGCCATAGGCGGCCTGAGTGTAGGCGAGCCGGAAGAAATGATGTATGCGTTTACGGAACAATGCTGTGATATATTACCTGCACAGAAACCACGCTACCTCATGGGTGTGGGTACGCCGTGGAATATACTGGAAGGGATAGACAGGGGTATAGACATGTTTGATTGTGTGATGCCCACGCGTAATGGGCGTAACGGAATGCTCTTCACTACGCAGGGAGTGATCAATATCAAAAATAAAAAATGGGCCACTGATTTTTCGCCCATAGATCCGGGTCTGCCCTGCGAAATGAGTCAGTATTACAGTAAGGCCTATCTGCGCCACCTGTTTGCAGGAAATGAATTGCTCGGCCTCCAATTAGCCAGTATCCAGAACCTTGCTTTTTATCTCTGGCTCGTTACGGAAGCCCGGCAACAGATATTGCTGGGCAACTTTGCCAGCTGGAAAACGGGGATGCTGGAACTGGTGAAACAGCGGCTCTGAGAAATATCGAATATCGAGCAGATGAATGTCGAAGTGTTTGTTAAAAATGCTCTTTACTTCAACATTCATCTGTTCCCTGTTCGATATTCGACATGAATTCCTCCTCCCCACCCTTTATCTTTGTCCGGCACCGCATTATGAAAAAAATAGACTGGTACATATTAAAAAAATTCCTGACCACTTTTTTCTTTGCTATTTTCCTCTTTACCATCATTGCCGTGGTGGTGGATATCAGTGAAAAGACGGATGATTTTGTAAAATCAAGGCTGGGTGTGGGCCGGATCATTACGGAATACTACTTTGGATTTATCCCGCATATAGTAGCGCTGTTATTTCCCCTTTTTGTATTTATTGCCGTCATCTTTTTTACGTCAAAGATGGCCGGTAAAAGCGAGATCATAGCGATACTGGCCAGCGGTACAGGGTATGCAAGATGGCTGCGGCCTTACTGGGTGGGGGGGATCATTCTTGCCGTGATACTCTGGTTCGCTAACCAATACGTTGTTCCCCGGGCCAACCAGGTACGCGGCAGTTTTGAGGCGAGATATATCGATGGCAATTCATCCTATAATGCCCTGGTAAATAACACAAGCAGTTATAATATTTACCTCAGGGTTGATTCGTTCACCTACGCAGGTATCCTGAATTACGATACGCTTAGTAAAAGAGGCGGCCCCGTGTTTTTTTACCAGGTGGTAAATAACCAGGTAGTTCAAAACACAAGAGCGGAAGGTATTTTCTGGGATACGGCCACACGAAAATGGCGGCTGGAATCTTTGATCGACAGGAAAGTAAAGCCCTTACAGGAACAGGTTTCATCGGAGGCCAACAGGCTGATGAACTTTAATTTTACCCCGTATGATCTGAGTCGCGATAAATACACCAAGGATAAACTCACTTCGCCGCAACTGGAGCGTTTTATCAAGCTGGAGGAATTGCGGGGTTCGGAAGGATTGAACGAACTGAGAGTGGAACGCTACAGGCGGGATGCGACCTGTATTACCGTATTGCTGCTCACCCTGATAGGCGGTGTAGTGGCAGGACGCAAAGTGAGGGGTGGGAGCGGGGTACACCTGGCGGTGGGCTTTATGACGGCCGCCCTGTTCATTATTACCGATCGTTTCTCCACCATATTCTCCACAAAAGGCAACCTGCCTGCCATCGTAGCCGCATGGATCCCAAATGCCATTTTTGTTTTCGTGTTCATATACCTGTACCGCAAGGCGCCGAAGTAGATAGACCATTGACCATGGACTATGAACCATCAGCAAACCTCTCTTTTCTTTTGCTGTGCAAGACAACTTGATTTATCTTTATGGCTTAATCTAAGTTCTTTGTCAGCGGGCGCTCAAAACCCATTTTGGCAAAGCAGTTATAAAACAGATAGTCATGGGAATACTCAAAGAAAGGTTCAAAGCCAAAGCCGATGCCTCCAATGCGGAGATCAAGGATCTGCTGAAGGAGCATGGTAACAAAAAGATAGGGGAAGTGACGCTTGCGCAGGTTTACCAGGGTATGCGGGGTATTACCGGCCTGGTAACCGAGACCAGTTTACTGGACGCGCAGGAAGGGATCCGTTTCCGCGGGTATTCTATCCCGGAATTACAGGTAAAACTGCCAAAAGCGCCGGGTGGCGGGGAACCTTTGCCAGAGGGCCTGTTTTACCTGATGCTGTTAGGCGAACTGCCTTCAGAGGAGGATGCCAACCATATTAGCAGTGTATGGCAGCGAAGGAGCCATGTGCCGAATTATGTATTTGCCACCATCGATGCCCTGCCCCCAAACGCGCACCCCATGACGATGTTTGTTACGGGTGTAATGGCCTTGCAGACGGAAAGCAATTTTGCGAAGGAATATGCAAAAGGCATCAACAAAAAAGATTACTGGAGCCCGGTATATGATGATGCGATGGACCTGATCGCGCGGCTCCCCCGTATTGCCGCTTATATTTATCGCCGTAAATACAAAAACAGTGAACATATTCAGCCAAACGGCCTGTTAGACTGGGCGGGTAACCTTGCCCATATGATGGGTTTTGAGGATGAAAGCTTTAAAGAACTGATGCGTTTATATATGACCATTCATGCGGATCATGAAGGTGGAAATGTATCGGCACACACCACGCACCTGGTGGGTTCTGCTTTAAGCGATCCTTTTTTAAGTTATGCGGCTGGGATGAACGGACTTGCCGGCCCATTACACGGGCTTGCGAATCAGGAAGTGATCAAATGGATATTTGAAATGCAGAAACAGCTGGGCACAGACGATCCTTCAAAAGAGCAGATTGCAGATTATGTGCAGAAAACACTTTCTGCCGGAAAAGTGGTTCCGGGGTATGGCCATGCTGTTTTGCGCAAGACCGATCCACGCTTCACCGCCCAGATGGAGTTTGGGAAGAAACATATGCCCGATGATAAACTGCTGAATACAGTATGGAAGATCTATGATACGGTACCGCCGATCTTACAATCCCTTGGCAAGGTCAAAAATCCATGGCCCAATGTAGATGCCCATAGCGGAGCATTGCTGGTGCATTTTGGCCTGGTGGAATATGAATTCTATACCGTGCTCTTTGCGGTTAGTCGCGCACTCGGTGTACTGGCCAGCCTCTGCTGGGACAGGGCCCTTGGCTTCGCCCTTGAGCGGCCAAAATCCGTTACCACCGAATCTGTAAAATTATGGATCGAAGGCAAGGGGGAAATTTGGGAATAGGCGCTCCGCGGGTCTATAGTTTAGTGTCGAGAGTCTATAGATAGTTTCGAAGTTCAGCCTCACTCATTTTTTCTTTCTTTTATCCTTCTCTTATTGAAATAAACTACCATCCGCCGGAAGCAATTCCGGCGGACTTTTTTTATATTGGATAAAATTATTTTTATGGCTAAGCCCGTAAAAGCAAAAAAAGAGCCTACGCTAAAATATGCCGATAAATCTGCCGGCCAGCCCGAATTGGTAAAGGTGTTCAACGCTATCAAAAAACTGATCAAACCTTACGAAGGCAGAGGGTCGTTACAATTATTTGCCAAGACAGGCGGCCAGATCAACC
>JANXRX010000221.1 GCA_025352905.1 Bacteroidota bacterium
CCGGCTGCCCAAAACCCATGCTGTAATTGGAATAAACAGAAACATGTTCACTGATCAGGTGATTGATTACCCAACGGGGTGTTACCAAAGGAGTAAAACGTTTGAAGCCTGTCTGGTTAATATAGCCGCCGCCTGTTTTAATCAGGTCGATATTATCATACATCACAAAATTGGCCGCCGCACTGAATACCATCAACGTTTTTTTTGCGAGCTGTAGTTCCACTTTTCCAAAGGCGTTCCACTGCATCGGTTTTAATTCCTGGTCGGTACGTAATGTACCCAACACGCCATTTGTGAGGTTATAGGTTTTCTGATAAAGCACATTCTTAATCACTTCGGTACCAAGCGTAAACTTAGACGCCACATTACCAATCGGCACATCGAGATTAAAAGCTGTTCGGGCGCCAAGTATATTTTTATCGGTCTTGGTTAGTATCGCGGATAACCACTGCCCGGTTTCCTGTGAGCCTACGAACACCGTAGTTTTATTACTGAACCGGGGCGAAAAAAAGTATTCCTGGGTGAGGCCTATGCGTATGCTCTCGAGTTCATTTCTTGAATTGTTGCGGATATTGGTAAGCTCTGCTGTATCTGGGTACCTGATCAGACCCAGGCTGTCTACCTGCCCCGGTATCTGGTCGAGGGATTGTGCATACCCCGCAAAAAAAGTGAACGTGCTTTTTGCGTTATTATAGATACTTGAATTGATGTTCCAGAAATTTTTTCTTGAATCATCGTTCAAACGCCAGCCATCGGTTTTCTGCACGCCGTAGTTCAGCATGATATTGTCTCTTTCATTTCCTATGCCAATAGAAGTGGCTTCCCGCTCTAATCCGCTCGAGCCAGTGGTGAACGATTGGCGGATAGTTGTACCATCGGGTGCTTTTTCTGACATCAGGTTTACGACACCGCCGATGCCGCTTCCGTAAACGCTTGAAACAGGGCCCTTAAATACTTCCACCCTTCCTAAGGTAGCAAAATCAATATCATCCAATACGGTGGTACCATCTGCATCCGTTATCGGAATATCGTTATAATAGGCCTTATACCCCACGCCGGTATTATTGTTTTGATTTCCATACCCGCGTAAAATAATCCGCGCACCGGTACTGGTATTCCTGAACTCCATTCTTGCGCCCGTAATCAGATTGAAAGTATTGGAGAAATTGATCAGGTTATTTCTTTGCAGATCCTTCGGCACAAGGTTCCCGATAGAACCCGGTGAATGTAAAAGGCTTTCACCGTTATATAATCCCCTTACCTGTATGGAACTCAACTGGTAATTCATTGATTCGAGTAATACAGTGAGATCAATCGCGTTAGGATCCGGTGTTACGGTTTTTGATCCATATCCATTAGCAGTAACCAATAAATGGTATTCGCGGCCTTTTCTCAGCAAAATGTCAAATGCGCCATCCTCATCCGTATGTACCGTATCCCTTTCACTCAAACGTACTACAGCCCCGGGTATCGGTTGGTTAAGGTATAGATCACGTACAAATCCTTTCAGGTGATAAGATTGCCCGTATAATAGTATACCGCTACCCTGTAAAAATAACAGCCACAGTAGTTTTTTAATCATACGGTTCGTTTGCTAGTTTGGTTGTTGCTGTTTCTACTTTTCCGTTTCGTTCAGCCTGGGTCTTAACCTGGCTTTACTTTTATTAAATATATGCTGCCCGTTGTCAATTCCGCTGCGTATTTCCTTTTGTCTTTCCACCGGCAGGTGCCTTGTTTCTTTACATTCTGTACTGCAGCAACCTTCATACACTGCGGCACAATCTGCACATTGTATAAAGAGAAGATGACAACCATCGTTACTGCAATTGGTATGGTCATCGCAGGGTTGGCCGCACTGGTGACAATGCGCGATCACGTCATTTGTGATACGCTCGCCCAGCCTGTCATCAAATACAAAATTTTTCCCGATGAACCCGGCACGCAACCCGTTTTCTTTTGCCTGTTTTGCATAATGAATGATGCCGCCTTCGAGGTGAAATACATTCTTAAATCCTTTGTGCAACATATAAGCGCTGGCTTTTTCGCAACGGATCCCGCCGGTACAATACATAATGATGTTACTGTCTTCTTTCCCTTTCATCATACCTGCCGCCATCGGTAACTGTTCCCGGAAAGTATCTGAAGGTACTTCAAGCGCGTTAACAAAATGCCCTACTTCGTATTCGTAATGATTCCGCATATCGATCACAATGGTTGATGGGTCTTTTATCAACTCATTCATCTCCCGGGCATTTACATACTTACCTTTTTTCTCCATACTGAAGGAAGGATCGTCTATGCCATCAGCTACTATCTTTTCGCGCACTTTTATTTTTAATACCCAGAAACTTTTCCCGTCATCATCCACAGCGATGTTTAAACGCAGCCCACGTAAAGGTTCTATGGAGAAAAGAAAGGCGTTGAAAGATTCCATCTGGTGAACCGGTATGCTTACCTGGGCATTGATGCCTTCTTTGGCAATATAGATCCTTCCGAATACGCCGATAACATCCAGGTTCCTGTATAAGAAATCCCTGAATTCCTGCGGGTTCCCGACAGGAAAATATTGGTAAAAGCTGATCGTGGTTCTTGGAAAGGGTTCTTCCATGAGGCGTTGCTTCAGTTCCTCATTAGATACGCGGTTGTGTAATACGGACATGATATTTCATTTCTGACATCCATCGCAGGATCTCTGCAGGATCTTTGTTCTTACAGATCCACCATGAATGTTCCATTAATAATAGAGCCACTTGCAGGGTAGCCAAAATTCGTTGCGAATATACCATCTATCCCGTCAAAGAAATGCCGGTTCATCCATTCAAAAGCCTCTTTAACGGGTTTTCAATGACTTTTTAAGGCCAAAACAGGATTTTAAGAACAACCCTTTTATAAGGGCAGCGATATCCTGAAACCACTGGGCAGCCCGCCTGCCTGTTCATATCCCTGCACAAAGTCTACACGTAATACTTTAAAAATATTCTCGATCCCGAAATACGCTTCGTAATAATCGGCCCCTTTATCAATATGCAGGGCGCTACCCCCCAGCACAAAAAACCAGTTTAACTTTCTGAAAACAGGAATCTTGTTGGTAAGTAACCCGTTGAGGTGATATTCTGCATGGGCGGTAAGATTAAAGGAGGCCTTATTACTGTACCTGTAATAAGGCGCCAGCTCAAAACTTTCCAGGTCCTTCGAGGCCAGTATCGTCTGGTTACCGAGATAATGCTGGTAGTCGGCTGCGGATACCTGCGTGGCATCGAGAAAGCCGCCGGCGGTTACCGTAAAACTAATACGCCCACCCAACTTCAGGTTCAGGTTATCATGCATACTGATATGCCATTTGGTATAGTCCGCATCGCTGCCAAACAACCCTTTTATACCTTTTGTTATAGACGCATTGAATGTTGGATATTTTGAACCAAGGCTGATCTTGCGATCGGGAAACTCAATATACTTTCCACCCGGCCTCCAGGTAACACCCAATGTAAGCGAAGAGGCGGTGTTATGTGGATTAACAAAGAAAAAACCCGGCAAAGGATAATTGGGCGTAAAAAACCTGTCTTTGATATCCGTCCAGTGAACAGGGTCTGCCAGGTTATCGAGGGCGGTCCGGTTCTGATACTGGAAGTCAGCACTTACCGTTACGCCACCGCCGATACCTGTACTGTACACCGTTCTGAAAAAATCCGCTTCATAGATCTTCATATAGTTGGCTTCATACAACAGTGTAGAGATCGAATTCACCCATGCCGCTATCGGCTGTGCATTATTGTACTGGAACACCCTTCTTCCACCGGAGAAGCTGATGGTGTGCAGGTATTTTTTTCCAAAATTATAATTACCGGCGAGGTAGGCATTGAAATGCCTGTTGGCAAAGCCATAGCGGATATCCGTTGTCAGGTTCAATAAACGCCTGCCTTCATAATTTTTTGTGTAGGTGGGTGAAAAATTCACTACGCCTCCTTCCACCGTGTTATAATTAAAATTGCGGATCAGTGGTTCGAAGCTGAACGTCTCTTTTCTTTTCTGCCTGCTGATGGATTGACCTGTAAGCAGGAGTCCTGAAAGCGTTACTTTATTTCTTTTTCTATCGAGCGAGTCGAGGTAGTGTGGATCTTTCCGAGCCTGCTCCAGGCTGTCTTTCTTTTTATAATCTCTTTTTTCTTCGTTTAACAGCGGCAGTGGCCGGATACTATCCCAGTACGCCATTGATTTTTTGTTGGAACTATCGAAATATTTCAGGATGGTGCTGTTAAAGAATTTTTTCTGGAAACCGGGATCAAGATCGAACTTGTCATACACCTGCACAAAGTTTCCGAAGAAATCAAATCCAAAGATCTTACCTGATGGATAGATCACCTGGTTCTTGATCACCCAGAAGTTTCCCGCGGGAACGTAAATTTGCCTGATGACCAGTGTATCCAGCACCTGCATCTGTTGTTCCTTCAGCAGTTGTAGATCCACGCTCTGGATCCGCCATTCGTTCTCGATAATATTGATATAACCGGTAAACAGCGGCTCATAGGTTCTCCGGGGCGATACTTTGATCCTGCTTACTTCCACACCGTTCTCAAAAAAAGTACCTTCAAATTTATAATGGTAATAATTGAGTGCATTATCGGCGATGGGTGAGATAAAGCCGCGTGGATTTAAACCTCTTCCAACGGAAATGATGTTTTCATAAAAAGAGATGAACTGCGGGTTGCTGAAACCGAAACCATCGCTTCTACCGCTTACTTTGGTGGAAATCACCTCTATTTTTCTATTGCCTGGCTCTTCTACTGAGTACTTTGCGACGGTTTCGGAAAGGAAAAGCATTTTCCGTTTGCTTGTATCCCCATCTTCAAAATCTATTTTCTGCCCGAGAAAGAATTTTGGAAAAGCGCGCAGTTGCAACTGGCCCTTGATATAAACTTCGCACTGAAACTTTTTGATCTCTTTCAGATGTTCTTCTCTTTTTTCTATCGCTTTGCGGATAATTGCATAGGCAGGATCCTCGCCACCCGCTGTAACCACCACATTGGTAAGGTTATACTGTTGTTCTGCCAGTACAAAATCGATCAAAAGACCGGCGGCCGGAAGTCTTATTTTTTTCTCTTCTGTTTTATGCCCGATATACTGGCATACTAAAGTATACTCGCCGGGTTCCAGGCTGATACTGTAAAAACCCTTGCTGTTCGCGGATACGCCCTGGGTGCTTCCTTTTACCAATACCGAAGAAAAAGGAAGGATCCCTCCTTTTGTATCCCTGATAGTACCGCTGATAACGGCCCCATATCCCGCTATGGAAAAAAATGCTGTACAGATTAATAGTAGTCGATGCATAATTTATTTTCTCAGATAACTGCCTGTTAGTGCCGCCAAACCGCTTACCAGGCCGCCAACGATACCGGTAATCAATAGCAACAGGAGATACGAACCCCCGAGTGGCAGTACCTGCGCCACTTTAACGGAGAGAATGTGTTCGTTCGGAAGATCTTTTAACAATGCCAGTATCACCCATAAAAAGAACACACTGATAAAACCGGATAAAAAAGCCTTACCCGGACGCTGGTGTACGGCTATAGCTACCAGGAAGGAAGTAACGGCAAAACTCCACCAGGGCATCGTGGTGTATAAGCCGGAAACATAGGCAAGGAATGCGGTTAATAATATGGCGGATGCTATTTTCATAAGTGGGTATTAACTATTAATAAAACTGATATGCCATTTCATTTTGGCGCTGGTGGCGGCTTCTGCTTTTTTAATGAACACGATACGGTAATATTTTCCGGCTGCCCAGTAATCCACAAAACTGTCATAGAACTTACTGCCCGGGTTACCACTCTGACCGCCGGGATAAACGCAATAGGCTTCTATCTCATCCGTTAATTGAACGATCATGCGCCAGCTGGGGCCATGCGTTTCTGTGGTAGCATTAATAATATTTACACCCCCCCCAATAGGCAGGTGCAAACGGCTAAGCGCCGGGATGCTTAACAGGTGGTTGATCCTCGTATCCTTATAAACGGCCCAATCCAGTTTTCCTTCTTTTTCAAGCAGGGTAAGCTTTGCACAGGCTTTTTTACAGGCCGTCATCACATCATCGCCGATCGTTTCTTTTTTATCATCCGTATCAATATTATCTGCAAACCAGAAGGCGGTGCCTTTGATCATACTTTCCAGCAAGGTTGATTTATCGGGCCACGGAAGCGGTAGTTTGGAACGCCTGAACTCATCCCCCCATACAGCCACTTCGAGGCTATCCCACATACTGTTGAACACGGTAGATCCCTGTTCTTTGGGATCTGCACGCAGGTTCCAGTTCTCCAGAATGGAAACATACTTTTTTTCATTGTCAGTCAATGCCTTTTTATCAATGAACCGCAGCAGGTAGGGCCGGGCCTGTTCCGCAAATACATTGTAATTATCTGTCTGCATCTGCTGCATATCCAACGGGGTAATATTATTCATACCCGTCAATTTTCGGTTGATCTGGATACCGCGATACAAAGGAAAACTATTGGAAGCGCCCAGGTAATAGGGATAGGTTGTGTCGGTAGATTTCTGGTTGGCGCTGCTCACAAAACCTCTCAACGGGTTTTTAATCATCGGGTTCTCAGAAGAGGGGATCATACCCTGCCATTGGTAACTACTGTCTGTACCGGGCATGATAAAATCGCCCTGGTGTTTCCAGCGGGCAATAAAACTGCCCTGTTGTTTGATGGCAATATCACCTGTTTTGGATGCAAATGCAAAATTCTGCCCGGGACAGGTCCAGTTATCGATAGCACTCAAGTAGTCGCTGTAATTTTTTGCACGGTTCAATTTATAAAAAGCCTGCACGCCCGTACTTGCCTTGTGCGCCGTCCAGTGAATAGCCAGGTATTTGCCATCGGTACTGATATTATGATAAGATCTGTCGTACATCACCGGTCCGAAAACGGTCATGGCTATATTTTCTACCAGATCAGGTTCGCCTTTAATTTTAATGGTCTCGGTGCGGTGTTCTGCTTTTATCCAGGCGCCGTTATAAAAATATTCCTGCATGGTAGAGTATTTGAATTTGATATCGTAGTAATCGATCACATCCCTGCCGGCATTGGTAACACCCCAGGCAATACTGTCATTGAATCCAATAATTACCGCCGGTGAACCCGGGAAACTGGCGCCATAGGTATTGTGTGTGGGTGTAGTGATCTGTAACTCGAACCATAATGATGGCAGGTTAAGACCGAGGTGCGGATCATTACAAAGTATCGGGCGCTTGCTTTGTGTTTTGGTGCCGGATACCGCCCAGTTATTGCTTCCGTTCTCTTTATCCGGCGCCGGTACATCAGGCATATTAAATGCGGTAAATTTTGGGATGGCATTTTTTTCCAGGTAAGCGGTATCTACTCCTTTCGGAACCTGGGGTATAATGGATGGTCTGCCATACACCGTTCCTTTGGGAATGATCGGGTCAAGTGAATCCTGCACATTCGGGTAGAGCTGTTCAATATCTGTAAACCCAAAATAATTTTTGGCATTCGTCATCTGGAGATCGGTGGTAGCTCCCCTGGCCGTAAGGTCATACGACATGAACATTAAGAACAGGTAGGTTTTTAACGGCGTCCATGGCTCGGGTTTATAATCCAGTAATTTGTATTCAAAGGGAAGCTGTTCCGGTCTGAGCGATTCTATATAGGCATTCACCCCTTTTGTGTACGATTCGATGGTTGCCTTCATTTCAGGATCGTGGTTCATACTGGCCAGGGTTTGCTCGGCCCCGTATACCATTCCGAGCCTTCTGAAAAAACGATCGGTAAGCAATTTATCCTTTCCCACTATTTCACTTAACCTGCCGCCTGCCACATGCGTGAGAAATTCCATCTGCCACAAACGGAATTTTGCGTGAATAAAACCCTGCACATAATACGCATCCAGGTCGTTATCCGCATAAATATGGGGCACCAGCCGGCCGTCCATATATACATCCACTTTCCCTTTCAGGTCCTTCGCTTTAATATTTGCGTTAAAGTCTGCGTTTACTGCTTCTGCATTTTGCCAGAAACCCAGTTGCGGCGAAAGAAAATACCCCAGCCTGGGTGTTTTACTGGCGCCAGCCGGCAGTTGCATATTTAAGACAGTAACCAGTGCAAGGGTACTGATACCGGAAATGACAAAAGGAACAATTCGCATAGCAGGAAGTTTAAAGCCTGAAAATACTGCTTTTTACCAAACTGCTTCGTTCTTTGTACTTTTACGGATCGTTATTCTTTATGAAGCAGTTTAATGTTCCCAATATATACCAAAGCCCGCTTATCAGTGCTATCAAACAGCAACGTAAGCAGGAGGATAAGCTGAAAAAGGATTTTACCCCAACCCTGCTCGAGCTTGGGCCCCTGCAGATCTACCTTGCCCGGCATTTCGGCTTTTGTTAGGGCGTGGAAAACGCGATAGAGATCGCATTTAATACGATCGATGAAAACCCGGGCAAACGTATTTTCCTCTTAAGTGAGATGATCCATAACCCGCAGGTAAATGCCGACCTC
>JANXRX010000224.1 GCA_025352905.1 Bacteroidota bacterium
CGTTGATCAGTTGCTGGCTACGATCAGGCAAAAAAATTATGATGTGGTGATTGTCGGATTGCATAATTACAGCCGCAGACCCGCCGGCAATTTCGGTCTCAGCAACCCTACACTTTATTTACTGACCGCATTGCAGGATAGTAAAACCATTACGCTTGTTTTTGGTAATCCCTATGCTATCAAAAATATCAGTCATGCACCTAACCTTATTGCCTGTTATGAAGATGATGATATTACGCAGGCTACCGCTGTTGCGCTGTTACAGGGAAAGATCGAGCCAAAAGGCAAACTGCCTGTTACCGTTGATACAGACCTGGTATTCGGGGATGGAATCGTATATCATAGTTATTTCCCCGATACTGATCCCGCGGCCGCAGGTTTACAAGCAGAGGCGCTGAAAAAAATTGATGCGATCGCCAATGATGCTATTGAAAAAGGCGCTACACCGGGTTGCGTGGTATTAGTGGCCCGGAATGGTAAACTGGCCTATCACAAAGCTTTCGGTTATACCAACTTTGATAAAAAAGAGCCGGTTACCAAAGACATGGTATATGATCTCGCTTCGGTTACCAAGATCTCCGCTACCAATGTGTCTATCATGAAGCTGTATGAAGAAGGCAAGGTGGACATTACGAAAACACTGGGTGACTATCTTCCCTGGGTAAGGGGCACGGATAAAGCGCCGTTAAAGCTCACGGATATTTTAATGCACCAGGCCGGCCTTAATCCTTTTATCCCTTTTTACCGGGAAGTGATCGATACCGGTTCCGGTAAACCCCTGCCGCAATATTTTACGCACCAGAAAGATGCGCAGCATCAATTTCGCGTATCGGAGGGTTTGTACCTGCGCAACGATTGGGAGGATACCTTATACAAACGCATACTGCAAAGCAAACTCACGGCGCCTAACAAATATGTGTACAGTGACAATGATTTTATTTTCCTTGGTAAAGTGGTAGAAGCGGTTAGCGGCAAGCCGTTGAATGAATATGCCAAAGAAACTTTTTATGACCCTTTACAAATGACCAGCACCGGTTTTCATCCACGTGAATCAATGCCTGTAAACCAGATAGCGCCAACGGAGGACGAAAAACACTTCCGGCAACAGCTGATCCGTGGCGATGTGCATGATGAGGGTTCCGCCATGTTTGGCGGGGTAGCCGGTCATGCGGGCTTATTCAGTAATGCCTACGACCTTGCTCAGCTTTACCAACTATTGTTAAATGGGGGGGAACTGAATGGCGTGCGACTACTGAAAAAGTCGACCGTTGATAAATTCACCGCTTACAGCAGTACCGTAAGCCGGAGGGGGCTGGGATTTGATAAACCCGAAAAGGACAATGCCACCCGAAAAGATCCTTACCCGTCATTAAGCGTTTCCCCGGAAACCTATGGTCATACCGGGTTTACCGGGATCTGTGTTTGGGTCGATCCCAAATACAACCTGGTATACATTTTTCTGTCAAACCGGGTAACCCCAACGCGTAATAACAATAAGTTAAGCCAGCTGAGTGTGCGTTCAAACATCCAGGAAGCCATTTATCAATCCCTTATCAAATAAAACCGATTAATGGACGGCAATTTCTACCTTCGCAACTGATCATCTTTTAATACCTATCATATGAAGCAGCCCTTACGTTCCGGTTTATTGATTTTGCTGATTGCAGCAACGCTCGTTTCCTGCAAGAATAATAGTCCAAAAGAAGCCAGGTATATACCCCGCGAAGCCAGTTTTGTGGTAGTACTCGATCCGCAGCAAATGCAGGATAAACTGGAAAAAGGTGGTATCAATGTAGATTCCCTGCTGAAAAAAGTATTTAAGAATGATTCGTCGCAGGTGAAAGAAAAAGTTTTCATCACGGACCTGAGAGAAAACGCAGGAATTAAATGGAGCGAAAAGCTTTTTTTATTCTCAACCCAGAAAAGCCTGCCCGACAATAGTACGGCAAATACTTTCAGCCTGATGGAGAGCCTGAAAGATGTAGCCCAGTTTGAGGTCTTCCTGAAAAAACAGGCACCGGGTAAAGCAATCACCAAAGAGAAAGATTATAGTTATGTTTCCGTTCATGACGGCACGCTGATTGCCTGGAACAATGAGCAGGTGATAGCCACAGCATACCAGCACACAATGAAACCGGTATATGATACCGTGGCTATGCGGTTTAAACAGGCCGACCCTGCTAATTCAGAAGCGGAAATAAAAAAACAGGTGAACCTTTATTTTACCCAAAAAACAACGGAGTCGCTGGCAGATGTAGAGATCTTTACCAGCATGTTCAGGGAGAAAGCAGACGGTTACACTTTTACCAGCGGAAATAATTCTGCAGCTGCATTAAGCATGTTGCCTTTTCAACCGCCGAAACTTGAGGAATTGCTGAAGAACAATTATATGACGGCTACTTTAAGTTTTGAAGACGGTAAGATCGTTGCCAAAGGCACTACTTATACCAATGACCTGCTAAGCAGTATCTTAAAGAAGTATGCAGGACCCACCGTTAATTTATCCATGATCGAGAATTACCCTTCTCAGAATATTAACTGTATTGTACTCGCCGCTTTCAACCCCGAGATATTCGGCGGTGTTTTAAAACAACTGGAAGTAGAGGGTCTTGTCAATAATTTCCTGGAGAAAGCCGGTTTTACGAGCCAGGATCTGTACAGGGCGCTGAAAGGCGATATCGCCGTTGTGGTTTCGGATATCGGTTTGGCACCAGCCGATCCGCTGAATAAAACGGATGAAAAAACTATGATGAAAAACAAGCCTTTTGGCAAAATGATCTTTTGTGCGCCTATTGGTGATAAAGCCAGCTTTGCAAAGATCATGGACAAGGTTGCACAACAGGGTATCGTGGTAAAACAGGGAACAACCTATAAAGCAGGTGCCCTTGCTTCCATGATAGGATTATTTATTATCGCCGATGAAAAGAACCTCATCATTGCCAGCGATTCGCTTACCTATTCGCAATACATTGCCAATACAGGCAAAGCCACCATCAACAAAGAGGCGCTTGCAAAGTTTAAAGGAAAGGCGACTGTCTTTTATATTGATATCGCCGCTACGCTCAATG
>JANXRX010000239.1 GCA_025352905.1 Bacteroidota bacterium
GTTCATTCATATATAAAAGGCATTTCTGTAAAGCATTCTCTGGTACAAGCGTATCCGGATTGAGAAACAATACATATTCACCTCCGCACAGAGCCAGCGCCTGGTTATTGGCTTTGGCAAAACCCAGGTTATGGTCATTAACCATAAACCGGACTTCCGGGAATACCGGGCTAAGCCTGTCAACACTTCCATCGGTTGAACAATTGTCGGCTACTATCACTTCGGCCTCTATGCCTGATATGGCTTTCCTGACAGAGAACAGGCATTGCTCAAGGAAACAGGAAACATTGTAGTTTACGATGATGATGGAAAGCCGCATAAGGTTTTGTAAAGTAACGCAATTGGCAAAGAAGTTCAGGTGGGTTTAGTACTTTTGCGCCATGTTAAAACAAACTTTGCTCAGGGCTACCGAGGCCGGCGCTAAAGAAATGATGCGCTTTTTTAATGGACAATTCACTATCAGCAATAAGGAGGGCATGAACAACCTGGTTACTGAAGCTGATCATGCGGCTGAGAAAGCCATTTTTGAAGTCATCCGCCAGGATCACCCCGATCATTATATTTTAAGTGAGGAAGCTGGCGAGATCGTACAGGATTCCACTTATAAATGGATCATTGACCCGATAGACGGGACCGTAAATTTTGCCAATGGCATTCCTATCTGTTGCGTAAGTATTGCGGTGGAGCAGGAGGGCCAGATGATCCTCGGCGCCGTTTATAACCCGTTTATGAATGAATTGTTTTTTGCACAGCGCGGTTTTGGCGCTACGCTGAATGATAAGAAGATACAGGTAAGCGAAAAAGCGGATGTTTTCAGCAGTTGCCTGGTTACTGGTTTCCCTTATACTTACCTGGATGCGGCCAATGGCCCCTTACAGATCTTTGAAAAACTGATCCGCAAAGGTGTTCCGGTAAGAAGGCTGGGAAGCGCCGCCATCGATCTTTGTTGGGTGGCCGCGGGCCGGTTCGATGGTTTTTATGAACACAAATTACAGGCATGGGACAGCGCGGCGGGTTTCCTGATAGTAGAGGAGGCCGGGGGGAAAGTAACGGACTTCAGCGGCAAACATTATTCTCCCTATCAACCGCATATCATTGCCACTAATGGCAAGATACATGATGAGTTGGTCGCGATCGTTAATGGCGGTGAACTGATATTTTGATGAATGGGGTAACGATAACGGATTTTAAATTTAATGTATGGAAAACAGGACAGAAATAGGTGAACTGGGTGAGTTCGGCCTGATCGAACATCTTACCAAAAATTTTGAGATACACAATGCGTCTACTGTTTTAAGCGTAGGGGATGATGCGGCCGTTATTGATCATTTCGGAAAACAGACCGTTGTGAGTACCGACCTGCTGATCGAGGGTATTCATTTTGACCTGATGTATACCCCGCTAAAACACCTCGGGTATAAATCCGTCATGGTGAATCTGAGTGATATCTATGCAATGAACGCTTCTCCTACCCAGCTTACGATGAGCATTGCCATCAGTAACCGGTTTAGCCTGGAGGCGCTGAATGAATTTTATGAAGGCGTATATATTGCCTGTGAAAAACATGGGGTTGACCTGGTAGGCGGCGACACCTCTTCTTCGAACAAGGGATTTATTATTTCTGTTACTGCCATCGGTGAAGTGGCGCCGAATGCTTTTGTAAAGCGAAGTACGGCGCAAAAAGGCGACCTGATCTGTGTTAGCGGTGATTTGGGCGGCGCTTTTCTTGGGTTGACACTGATGGAGCGGGAGAAAAAGATCTATTTAGAAGATCCGAAAATACAGCCCGATCTTGAGAATGAAAGTTATATCGTTGGCCGTTTATTAAAGCCGGAAGCAAGAAAAGACATTATAGATTTTTTTGAACAGCAAAATATCGTTCCTACTTCGATGATGGATGTAAGCGATGGCATCAGTAGTGAGGTACTGCATCTCTGCAAACAGAGTAACCTCGGTTGCCTGTTATATGAAGAGAAATTACCCGTTTCGGATGAAAGCAGGAAAGCCGCTTATAAATTCGGCCTCGACCCTACGGTTTGCGCGTTGAATGGGGGAGAAGATTATGAATTGATCTTCACTTTAAAACAGGAAGACCACGAAAAGATCACTTTGAATGAAGAGATCAGTGTGATAGGGTATATGACCGAAGTGACAGAGGGTTGCAAATTATTAACAAAAGGCGGCAACAGCTATCCCGTTACCGCCCAGGGCTGGAATGCGTTCCAGCAATAACCGGCATACATGAAGTTTTATTCCAGGCTTTTATTTTTTTGTGTGTTGCTCGCATCTAACACGCCCGCAGTTTTTGCGCAAAAAAATATTATCGGGCTTACGAAAACGGCTCCGGCGCTTTTACAGGAGGATCTTTCTCTTTTACAAAAGATCCTCGAGGCCAATCATCCCTCTTTATACTGGTACACATCTAAAGACAGCGTTGATCTTTGTTTTAAAAACGCCATCAACAGTATTACGGATTCATTGGATGAGGTACAATTTAAAAATAAGGTAGCGGAAGTGATCAGCATTATCCGTTGTGGCCATACCTCTGTCCGTTTTTCAAAAGCCTATATCAAAAAAATTGCGCAGTTCCGTTATCCGCAGTTTCCGCTGTCCTTAAAAGCGTGGGGAGACAGCTTAGTAGTACTAAGCAGTTCTTTTCCGCACGATTCGATCTTTAAACGGGGTACCATCATTACCGGCATCAATGGCAGGAGTAACCGGCAGGTCCTGGATACTATTTTTCGTTCTATCAGTTCAGATGGATATGCCTATAACTATAAGAACCAGGTAGTGAGCGGAAATTTTGCGGCCTGGTACAAGACTGTTTTGGGGATCGATAGTCTTTACCGTATCTCCTATATTGATTCTTCCGGTAAAACGTCGTTGGCTGTTATTAAAAGTTTCAGTCCGCAGAAAGATACTTTGTCAAAAAAGCCACTCGATTCAATCCCGCCTTTCAAAAAGCCTACCCGGAAAGAGATCCGGCGCGCAAAGCTTCTCGCAAAACGTTCGTTTGTAATTGATACGGCAACGCATACGGCTTTTATGGATCTGTCTACTTTCAGCGGAGGGTGGATACGGCCTTTTTTCCGGCGCTCGTTCAGGGCGATGCAAAAACAGGGCGCGCGAAATCTGGTTGTGGAACTCAGGACCAATGGGGGTGGCAGTGTCAGCAACAGCATTTTATTAACGAAATATTTATCGGATCACCCTTTTAAGGTAGGCGACAGCGTAGTAGCTATCAGCCGGAAATTTAAGTACGGGCGTTATATTCATCCCTCACTTGTTTATTGGTTTGCCATGAACTTCGGGGCGCACAAAATGGAGGATGGCCTGATACATTACCGGTACTATGAGAAGAAGCTGTTTCAGCCAAAGGAGAAATACCATTTTAGCGGGAATGTGTTTTTGTTACAGGGCGGGTATAGTTTTTCGGCAACCACTATGTTCATTTCACAGCTAAAGGGGCAGCAAAATGTAAAGATCGTGGGTGAGGAATCGGGTGGGGGTTATTACGGCAATTCTGCCATGCATATTCCTGTTATCCGGCTTCCCAATACCGGGTTACAGGTAACGCTCCCGATGTACCGGTTAGTGATAGATGCCAACAGACCTAAAGGGCATGGGGTGATTCCTGATATCATTATAAACCCTTCATCTGAGGCAATTAAAAAGAGTATTGATCTGAAATTGCAAAAAATCCGGGAATTGATACAGCATTAATTTGTAATTTGGCAACTAATTATGCGTGCATTCGGCAGAAATATATTTGTGTTTTTTTGCTATTTAACAACAGCACTCCTGTTCTGTTGTTCCTCTATGTTTGCGCAAAACACAGATTCTTCTGTTCTGTTAACGTCTTCATCGCATGTTAAAGATTCTATCCCAAAGAAGAAAAAGATCTCGTTAAAACCCGCCGGCGATTTTGACCAGCGATTCTCCTTTATAGAAAAACAGGGTGTAAGCATCTGGGGCTACCGGATAGGCGCTTCTGTAAATGATGTATACAAGGTGGGTATCGGCGGTTATTTTCTGAAACAGGAGCTGGCGGGCGTAAAGCTCGACCAGGGCGTTCCTATTAACCAGTTAACCAAGAGCCTTTATTACGGCACCATTTATTATGAACCTTTCCTGTTCCGCCGGAAAAGATGGGAAATGAGCATGGTGTTTGAGCTGGGATATGGCAAAGCCGTACTTGACTCAACCAATAAGATCAGGGGCCGGTTCCTGACAAAAACCGAGAAGCAGGATTTTGTGCCTGCGGGTATGGGGTACTCCGCCAATTTCATTATTCCTGATATCAAAGGGCTTCATTTTCTTACTTATCTGGGGTTAAACGGAATGATCGGGTTGCGCAAAGCGATCTTTGAGAGCGATCTGAAATACAATTTCGACGGATGGTACTGGAGCATTGGAAGTGCCGTATTCATTGATAAGATCTTCGCCGATCTTGCAGCAGGCAAAAAAAAGCCCGTTGTTAATTAACCCGGGTGTCGCTTCCCATTACCGATCCGCAGATAGCAAGGGCATTATCTAAAAAAACCAGGTTGGCTTCTTTCCCTTTTTCAATCGTTCCCAGTTGATCCTGTTTTTTCATTACCTGTGCAGGGTACAGACTCACCATCCGCAATGCCTCATCAAGCGGGATCTCCGCTTTCTGAACCAGGTTACGCAAACACAATCCCATGTTCAGCGCAGAGCCACTGAGCACCCCGTTCGATTCATATTTATCTCCTGCCAGCTGGTGTGGGTAGGGCCCGCCTGTTGTGGTGGTAACTGCGTCTGTAATGGCAAATAGTCTTTTTCCTAACGCGTGTTTAGCAATGGCAACTGCTGCAAAATCTACATGATATCCATCGGGTACAATGCTCGACATAACTTTGAGGTGATTAAATACCGCGCCAACCATTCCCGGTGCACGGTGTTGCAGAGGGCTCATGGCATTATATAAATGTGTTGCTGCGTTTATTCCTGAATCAAATGCGGCAGTGGCTTCATCATAGGTTGCATTGCTATGACCCGCAGAAATGATCACGCCATATGACCTTACCAGGTCGATCACTTCTTTGCTGCAAACCTCGGGCGCAAGCGTGATCATCGTAATAACCCCTTTTCCATATTCGAGCAATTCCCGCGCCTCTTCTACAGACGGCGAATGAATAAATGCTTCCAGGTGCGCGCCTCTTTTTTGTGCATTGATCCAGGGCCCCTCAATATGCAGGCCCAGGCATCCTTTTCCGCCTTCGTTCCAATACGCCCTTACCGCATCGATACACCGGTAGAAAACATCAGCTGTATTGGTGGCGGCCGTTGGCTGAAAATAAGCGGCGCCGCCTGCTGAACAATACGCATATAGTTTATGCAAAGCATCGGTACCGGGATACACGGAAAACAGTTTTTCAGAGGCCCCATAGATCTGTATATCCATGAATGCCGGAACGATCAATTCATGAATGGTTTTATTTTCTCCGGGCAGGGAAGTATTGGGTAGGATGTCTGTGATCCTGCCTTCACTTACCACCAGCGCCTGCTGAAAAAGCCATTCGTTACCGGTAAAAATTTTTTCTCCGTGGTATATGGTTTGATTATTCATTTTCTGCGCGGCTTTGTATGATATTAAATTCATCCGCATCTTTCCAGAAAGGGAACCGGGTTCTTATGTTTTCCAACGCATCTTTTTCAAGAACAAGCGTATGAATATCTTCCGCATTTTTTTTTGTGTACAGGACTTCGCCTAATGGGTCAATTACCATACTTTCCCCGTTGTAATGGATCCCATTGCCGTCATCACCCACCCGGTTTACCCCTACTACATAACATTGATTTTCGATAGCCCTTGCCATTAATAATGTTTTCCAGGCATGTATCCTTCTCTCGGGCCAGTTAGCGGAGTATAACAGGATATCATAAGCTGCTTCCCCGCCGCCGGATTGTCTTGCCCAAACAGGAAAACGCAGGTCGTAACAAACCTGCAGGTTTACCTTCCACCCCTTTACACTTGCGATCATTCTTTTATTTCCGGGTGTATAATGTTCGTTTTCACCTGCAAAAGCAAAGCGGTGGCGCTTATCATAATAGCCCAGGTTTCCATCCGGCAGCACCCATAACAGCCGGTTAAAATATTGGCCGCCATCTTCAATGATCAGGCTGCCCGTAAGAATTATTTTTTTAACCGCCGCTGTTTTCTTCATCCAGCTAACCGATTCTCCATCCATCGTTTCAGCCAACGCCTCAGGGCGCATACTGAATCCTGTACTGAACATTTCCGGTAAAACCACCAGTTCCGTTTTTTCCTGTATGCCCATGATTTTCTTTTCCAGCATCAAAAGATTGGCGGCCCTGTCTTCCCAATGCAAATGGGTCTGAATAATTGTAATGGTTAGTGTAGACATTATATCTGGTTGGTAATATTAAGTATTTGTTTCTCCCCGCTAATGTATCCGGTAACCCACCAGTATCGATCCATACCGCTGTGGTTTTGTTTGCGCTACCGCCTCCAATGTCTGGTAAATAATGGCCAGTTTAATTGTCCACCTCTCCTGGGCAAAACACATGCCCCATGCCTGCTGAAACATCCACCGTCTCGTTGTTCCCAACGCTGCCGAACCATCTCCCGTATTAAATAATCCGCCCTCTACCGTTGCATTATACCCCTGTAAAATTACCTGTGGGTACCAGTACAGGAAAAATTCAGGCTTCTGGATGCCCAACTCCCCTTTTCGCTGAACCCTTGCATTCCAGAGTACGCTGTGTGCGTTATCTGCGAACCACCCCAAACAGGTATACATCCCTAATTTTGCATTGGTAAAAGTACTGCCTAATTGCCCCTCGGCAACCGGTACCAGTTTGATCCAGGAACTGTCTTGAAAAACAGTACGGCCATAGCTCATACTAAGATCGATGCCCAGCGAATTCTGTACCTGGTATTGCCAGCCGGTAAATTTTCCGTATCCCAGCAGGTTATGGTACCAGTTCTGCACATCCTCGCCGTAAGATTTTGCGCCGATCATCCCCAGCGAAGCACCATATTGTACTATGCTGTTGTTCTGTGCAAAGGTTGACTGGCTAACTTTTGCATATAAGTAGCCGCAATAAGGCCTGTCTACATCGCTTTTGTTCTGGGTCTTCCGGATCAGCGGTGTATAGATCATTTGGCCCAGTTCAAAGCTGGTGATGCGCTTATCCCTGCCTTTTTCTTCCGCTTTTGTTTGCCTCAGAAAAAAACCATTTGTATAATATGCATCGGCTTTATTAAGCAGGAAAGCATCGTTCTCGGTAATAAAACTAAACTCTTTACTATAGGTAGTGCTGTCTGTGCGCTGTGCGTTTGTGATACAGGCAAGCAGGCAGCAACCGGTGAGGGTCCAAATTTTTTTCATCATGGCTCGCATAGAATAACTCAGGTCTTTTTTTGCTCAACTGCCCTGATCCCGGCAATCGCCAGCCGGATCATGGGCGCTTCATATCCTTTTTGTAACAGGTAAGCCGTTGTTTTAACCTGCCGGCTAAGGTTGGGTTCTTTACTAAGGCTGTTCCATTTTGCCAATGCTGTTTTTTGCAGCGTGGCTTGATAATCCGTATCTACTATCTCTTGCAGGGCCCTTTTAATATTCGCCTCACTTACCCGCTTTTGCCGTAAAGAATATATGATCTTTACCCTGCCCCATTTTTTCAGCCGGAAATGACTCCCGGCAAACTGGATGCAGAACCGCTCTTCATTCAGGTAGCCTTCTTCGATCATCTGCGAGATCAGTTGTTCTACTTCGGTCTTTAAGAGGCCCATGCTGAACAGTTTCTCTTTTACCTCGTAATGACATCTTTCCCGGTAACTGCAATAATATTTTATTTTGGGATATGCCTGTCCCGGTGTTAAACTGGTTTTCACGATTACCGATTAAAGACCCGTTTTAGGGGATATAAAGTAACGCAATTAGTGAGTAAAATCTGTGTTTTCTATTGTGGAATATTAACAAATTGCGTTAGGTTTGTTGCGAATCTTAAATTCTGCAGAATGAAATTTATTGTTTCTTCCTCTTCCCTGTTAAAACACCTCCAGCAGATCAGCGGTGTGATCAATGCGAATACGGTTTTGCCGATTCTGGAAGATTTTTTGTTTGAAATTGAGGATAAAAAGCTCAATGTGGTGGCTACGGACCTGGAAACCGTTATGCGTGTTCAGATGGATGTGGAAAGCAAGACCAATGGTAAAGTATGTATTCCCGCAAAGATCCTGCTGGATTCCTTAAAAAACATCGCGGATCAACCGCTTACTTTTAATATCGATAAGAATTTTGCCGTAGAGATCACGAGCGACAATGGTAAGTACAAGGTAATGGGCGAGAATCCCGATAATTTTCCCAAAGAGCCCACGGCTGATGATACAACCGGTTTTACCATGAGCAGCAGCGCCCTGCTTACTGCTATCAATAAAACCCTGTTTGCCGTAAGTAGTGATGATCTCCGCCCGGCAATGACCGGCGTGTTTTTTGAGCTGACCAAAGACAGCGTCCAGTTTGTGGCCACGGATGCACATCGTCTTGTTCGTTATAAAAGAGTGGATACCAAAGCCTCTAAAACGGATTCGTTTATTGTACCCAAAAAGCCGCTGAACCTGTTAAAGAGCGCTTTACCTGATAACGAAGATGAACTAAACATTACCTATAATAATAACCATCTTTTTGTGAGCCACGGTTCAACACAGATGATCTGCCGTTTGATAGACGCTCGTTTCCCTGATTATAAAGTCGTTATCCCGGCCGACAATCCGTATAAACTGATCGTGAACAAGGCTGATTTTCAAAATGCTTTGCGTCGCGTGAACGTGTTCAGCAATAAAAGCACTAACCAGGTAGCTTTAAGTATTACCGGCAGCGAGTTGCAGATGGCCGCACAGGATATTGATTTCAGCTTTGAAGGTAATGAGCGGATGAACTGCCAGTACGACGGCGAGGACCTGCAGATAGCCTTCAATGCCAAGTTCCTGATCGAGATGCTTAATGCGGCGGATACCGATGATATTAAGATGGAACTATCCACGCCAACAAAAGCCGGCCTGATCAAACCCACCGAGCAGGGCGAGGGCGAGGACCTATTGATGCTGGTGATGCCATTGATGCTGAATAATTAAACTATAGAGATCATCATTCATTTTTTTGATCATATTTCCAGCCTGCAGCGTGCATTCATCCTTGCAGGTGGTATTAGTTTTTTCTGGCTGATAGAAGGAGCCATCCCTCTTTTCGGTTTTGGGTATAACAAATGGAAACATGCGGGGGTCAACCTTTTCTTTACGCTGACTACAATCATTATCAATTTCTCTTTCGCTTTATTAATCGTAAAAACAAGCGACTGGGCGGTGGCGCACCAGTTTGGGTTACTGCACCTATTTACCCTTCCATTATGGGTTTTTATGATTGCGGGGTTGTTATTACTGGATCTGGTAGGCGCCTATTCCGTTCATTATATCGAGCACAAAATAAAATGGATGTGGAAGTTTCATATGGTGCATCATGCCGATACACATGTGGATACAACTACCGCCAACCGGCACCACCCCGGTGAAAGTGTTTTCCGTGCGGTTTTTACACTGATAGGCGTATTTGTTTGCGGAGCGCCGATGTGGGTGCTGATGATGTACCAGAGCCTGAGCGTTGTTCTCACACAATTCAACCATGCCAATATACGGTTGCCCCTATGGCTTGATGATGCAGTAAGCTGGTTCCTGGTTTCGCCGGACATGCATAAAGTGCATCATCATTATATGCGGCCACAGACAGATAGTAATTATGGGAACATCTTTTCTGTTTGGGACAGGCTGTTCGGCACATTCAACCATACGCCCGCCGACCAGGTAAAATATGGTTTGGATGTGCTCGACAACACCGGGAACAGGGATGAGGATATTGCCTTCCAGTTAAAAATTCCTTTTGACCCCCTTGTTAAGACAGATTATTGATTTCAGAATGCTGCATCTTTGCAGTAAACCCGGCCAATGAAAAAGATCGCTATGATTCCGGCCCGTTATGCGGCCACCAGGTTTCCCGCCAAACTAATGCAGCTGCTCGGCGAAAAAACGGTCATACGGCATACCTATGATAATACAGTTGCTACGGGTTTATTTGATACAGTATATGTAGTAACAGACAGTGATATTATTTTCGAAGAGATCGTTTCTACCGGCGGAAAGGCCATCATGAGTTTAAAAAATCACGAAAGTGGGAGCGACAGGATAGCGGAAGCCGTTGCGGACCTGGATATAGACATTATCGTAAATGTACAGGGTGATGAGCCTTTTGTGAAACGCGGTCCGCTTGAAAAGCTGTTACAGGTTTTTGAGGACGATAACGGAAGAAAGATACAGGTAGCCTCGCTGATGCAGGTGATGAAAGACCCGGGGTTTATCCAGGACCCGAATTATGTAAAGGTGGCCGTGGATAAAAATATGTTTTCGCTGATGTTCTCCCGCAGTGTTATCCCTTATCCAAGAAACCAGGATAATACAACTGTTTACTACGAACACATCGGTGTATATGCGTTCAGAAAGGAGGCCCTGATGCAATTCACACATTGGGAAATGACACCCCTGGAACTGTCTGAAAAAATAGAATGTCTCCGATATCTCGAGAATGGGATCCCGCTTAAAATGGTGGTGACCGATTATATGGGCATAGAGATAGACATGCCGGAAGACCTGCAACGCGCCGCGAAACTCCTTGAATGATAAATATCGGGCGGTCTCCACCGCTTAACAAAAAGCTTATATCACTATTCCCGTTTGAATTATATTGCCGGGATGAGACCGATCCGGGTTTTTTTATTGGGCCTTGCGCTACAATTGGCTGCGGGCAAGAGTTTTAGCCAATCTTCCGCCACAGCGGATCCTTTTGCTATTACGGTTAGTAACGAACAAAAAGAATTATTAGAAGGCGCTGCTATAGAGATCATCAATCCTGCTACTAAAAAAATAGTTGGCTCAGCCGTCACTAACAAAAATGGTGTGGCGGTTTTTTACATGGCTTTAGCGGAAGGTTTTTTAGTCAATGCCGGGTTCACGGGATATACAACACAGCATACAACGATCAATAAAACAACTTTAGTCAACAGGAAGCTAACCATCATCCTTCCCGTTGCTGCAAAAATATTGGAAGACGTAAATGTTACCAATACCCGCAATCCTTTTATCCAGCAGGTCCAGGGAAAAGTAATCGTTACTGTTGACGCGTCTGCAACAAATAGCGGAACCACCATCCTCGAGGTTCTCGAAAAATCTCCCGGTGTAATGGTGGATAAAAATGGCGGCATCAGTTTACAGGGAAAGGCGGGGGTGCTGGTTTTGATAGATGATAAACAGACTTTTTTATCCGGGGCCGATTTGAATAATCTCCTTAGCGGCATGAGTTCCTCACAGGTAGAGCAGATAGAATTGATTACCAGCCCTTCCGCCAAATATGATGCGAGCGGTAATGCGGGTATCATCAATATCAAAACAAAAAAAAATAAACAGGTCGGGTTTAACGGCGTTTTCAATACTTCTTTAGGGCAGGGGCGCTATCCTAAAAATAATAACAGTCTTGTGCTCAATTACCGTAATGGGAAATTCAATTTTTTCCTTACCTATAGCAGTAATCTAAACAAAGGGTTCACCAGCATTTATGCGTTGCGCCGTTATTATACATCTGCCGGCGCCCTTGCATTAACGCTTGAAGAGCCTACGATGTTCATCGGTAAAAATTTCAGCAATACATTGAAAGCCGGCGTTGACTTTTATGCTTCGCCTAAAACAACGATCGGTATTGTGCTCACGGGTACAACGGTTGACAGGAAAACAACCAATGATGCACTGGCAAGCTGGAAAAACACATCCGGCGCTACCGATTCAAGTATCAGCACATCCGGAGCCAGCATGAATGAGTTTCAAAACGGCGGCATTAACCTGAACGCGAAACATACCATCAGCAAAACACAGGATTTTTCCGCAGATGTTGATGTGCTCCAATATAGCATTCATAACACACAGTCGTTTAACAGCATTTTACAAAGTGCCGGGGGCTATTCTGAAAGTACCCGTGGCGACCTTCCTTCTTCGATAAATATTTTTTCTGCAAAGGCTGATCATCATGTACAGATCGGTAAACAGGCAAAATTAGAATCCGGTTATAAAGTTTCCAATATCAATACAGATAACACTGCCGCATACCAGTTATTTGATGGCACCCAATGGCAGGAAGATCTTGGCAAAAGCAACCATTTTTTATACAAAGAATCCATCCATGCTTTGTACAGCAGTTTTGAGCAGAAGTTTTCAAGGGTGAGTTTCCAGTTGGGCGTACGGTATGAGAACACACATTATGATGGCCACCAGCTGGGTAACAGCGCGCGAAAGGATTCTTCTTTCTCAAAAAATTATTCCGGCTTTTTCCCTTCGGGATATTTGAGTTACCAAGCGGATTCTTCCAACACCTTCACCCTCACAGCCGGCAGGCGGATTGACAGGCCCCCCTTTCAAAAATTAAATCCGTTTGTTACCATCATTAATAAATATACCTATGAGCGCGGTAATCCATTCTTCCTGCCGCAGTACAGCTGGAACATGGAGTTGAGTCACCAATTCAAACAACTGCTTACCACCACCATCTCGTATAGCATCATTACCGATTATTTTTCACAGCTGTTTCTTTCCGAAGGAACCGACATACTTGTTTATACCAATGGCAATGTAGGAAAGATGTACAACCTCGGAATATCCGTTGCCATACAGGCCTCGCCGGCAAAATGGTGGTCGCTCTCCGGGCAGGTCATTTATAATCATAAGGATCTCAGGGGATACCAGAATGTAAATTATGTTTCTGATGTTTCACAAATGAACCTGAGTATGAATAACCAATTCCGGTTAGGGTCGGTTTATGCGGGGGAGATCTCTGGGTTTTATACTACAAAAGCGAGGAACGATCTGCAGGAACTTCTTCGGCCCACCGGCCAGTTGTCTGTCGGCATTTCAAGGCCCGTTTTTAAAAAGAAAGCTACCATTAAGATGAATGTGAGGGATATTTTCTTTACGCAGGCGATGGAAGGAAATACTGATTTTCCGGGTGCGACTGAATATTTTTTATTGAGACGGGACACCCGGGTAATCACCCTGGCCCTTACCTGGCGTTTTGGTAAACCGCTGAAAACCGCCCGACGCAGCTCCGGAAGTGCTGGAGATGAAATACAGCGGGTAGGATCAGGAGGATAGGTAACATCCACATTTATTCCCTTCTCTTTGCTTATCTTACTCTTTCTAAACGATTGCGAATGAACAAGAGCAAATTATTCCGCTGGTCAATAGTTGTGGCGCTGGCTGGTTTTATTTTTGGCTTTGATACTGTGGTTATTTCTGGCGCCAACCAGCCCATTAAAGCATTGTGGCACACTACCCCTCTTTTTCATGGATTTTTTATCATGTCGATGGCTTTATGGGGTACCGTTTTGGGCGCCATTTTCGGCGGGATCCCCACTGAAATATATGGCCGGAAAAAAGTACTGTTATGGGTCGGAATCTTGTTCGCGGTTTCTGCCCTGGGTTCTGCGTTTGCCGGTGATCCTTATGTTTTTTCTTTCTTCCGTTTTATCGGTGGTGTGGGTATTGGCGTATCGTCTGTCGTTGCCCCGATCTATATTTCGGAGATTTCTACCCCCGCTACAAGGGGCAGGCTCGGCGCTTTGTACCAGTTCAATATCGTATTCGGTATCCTGGTCGCTTTTCTTTCTAACTACTTCTTACAGGGAGTTGGCGGCGCCAATGATTGGCGCTGGATGCTGGGGATATTGGCCGTTCCGGCCATTTTATACACGGCGCTGGTCCTTGGTATTTCTGAAAGTCCCCGTTGGTTGATCAGCCGGAAAAATGACCTGGTTGCGGCAAAGAAAATAATGTTACAAATCGGGGTTACAGATGTGGAAACAGAAACCGCTTCCATCATAGAGAGCAATAAACACGAAAGTAATACGGGCAAAACGGTTGCTTTTTTCAGCAGCAAACATAAAAAGATCATTTACCTGGCATTTATGATCGCCTTTTTTAACCAGGTCTCAGGTATTAATTTCATCCTGTATTATGCCCCGGAAATTTTAGAAAAAGCGGGGCTTGCAGCAAAAGAGTCATTATTCAATTCCATTGCTATTGGTGGTATTAACCTAATATTCACTTTTGTGGGTCTTTACCTGATCGACCGGCTCGGAAGAAAAACATTATTGATCATTGGTTCTTTTGGGTATATCCTGAGTTTAACGATGGTTGCCTGGGCATTTTATGCGCATGCGGGGGCTTTATTTTTAATGAGTTTTCTATTGCTTTTTATTGCTTCTCATGCTGTTGGTCAGGGCGCCGTAATCTGGGTATTTATTTCCGAGATCTTTCCCAATAAAATACGAAGCGCGGGCCAGTCGTTCGGCGCCAGTATCCACTGGGTATTTGCTGCACTCATTACCTTACTAACGCCTGTTTTCTTAGATAAAGATCATGGCATATTCAGGGAAAATCCCTGGCCCATTTTTGCTTTTTTTGCCAGCATGATGGCATTACAGCTGATCTGGATCCTGACAAGTGTTCCGGAAACAAAAGGCGTATCGCTGGAAGCTTTAGAAAAAAAATTAAGCGCTTAGCCAGTCCTTAAGAACCTGTTTGAAATTCCCTCTTTCTAAGTAGGTTTGCATTAGAGGCATTTGTTTTGCTGAAGAAAAAATAAGTATATGAGTTTCCGGAATTTTAAGATGGTAAGCTATGTTGTGTATGGACGTGGCAGTTTTAACCAGTTAGATGAGATACTGGCCCCGCAAAGAAAAGCCGGCGCACCCATGATCTTCCTGGTGGATCATTTCTTTGAGGGAAAGGCGCTTCCCAACCGTGTGCCCCTGCGCGGCAATGACAGCATCATTTTTGTAGATGTGAGTTTTGAGCCAAAAACAAAACAGGTAGATGCGCTGGCTCAACAATTAAAAGACAGTTTCGGTACCATCAGCGGCGTAATCGGTATCGGCGGCGGTTCTACGATGGACCTGGCAAAAGCGGTTGCATTAATGATGACCAACCCCGGCTCTTCTGCAGATTACCAGGGTTGGGACCTCGTTAAAAATCCCGGTGTGTACAAAGCCGGTATCCCCACGTTAAGCGGTACCGGCGCGGAGGTTAGTCGTACAACCGTACTAACCGGCCCAACCCGCAAACTCGGGATGAACAGTGATTTTACGCCTTTCGACCAGATTGTTCTTGATCCGGAATTAACCAGGGACGCCCCGGTTAACCAGCGTTTCTATACGGGCATGGATTGTTATATTCATTGTATAGAAAGCCTGGAAGGAACTTTCCTGAATGAGTTTAGTAAAAGTTATGGAGAAAAGGCCCTGCAGCTTTGCCAGAAAGTGTTTGTAGAAAAGAATGGCTGGGATGATGCCTGCGATGACCAGTTAATGATGGCGTCTTATGCAGGCGGAATGAGCATTGCTTACTCACAGGTAGGCGTGGCACATGCGGTAAGTTATGGATTGAGTTACCTGTTGGGTACGAAACACGGTATTGGCAATTGTATTGTAATGGATCATCTCGAAGAATATTATCCTGCAGGTGTTAAGGAATTCAAATACATGGTTGCTAAAAACAATATTGACATTCCAAAAGGCATCAGTAAAGGATTGACCGATGAACAGTTTGACATCATGATCAATGTTTCGATGGGCATGAAACCTTTGTGGGAGAATGCATTAGGCAAAGACTGGGAAAAGATCATGACACGCGAAAAACTTCGTTCGCTTTACGAAAAGTTGTAAAATGAAGTACTTTTTCTATTTTCTTCCATTCGTAATTGGTATAGCGCTGACCACACAGGCCGGGGTAAACAGCCAGTTACGCGTGGCCGTGAACAATCCCTGGCTAGCTGCTTTTATTTCTTTTCTTGTGGGCACGCTCTTCCTGGGTGTGATCATGGTTTGTACGAAGCAGGAGCTCCCCACGCTGGCGCAACTAAGCAATATTTCAATATATAAATATACCGGTGGCGTATTGGGCGCTTTTATTGTAACCGCCATTATTTTTTCTGTTCAAAAGATAGGCTCTGCAAACGTGTTTGTTTTTTTGATAGGCGGCCAATTGCTGGTAGCGTTGATCTATGATCATTATGGTTTATTTGGTTTGCCGCAAACGCCGTTTAACTGGGTAAAACTGGTTGGGGTTGTTTTACTGGTGATGGGTGCTTACCTGATCAATAAAAAATAGCTTCGTTTTATACTCCTGTAATTTACGATATGGTTGAAACCGCAAGACTGCTGATCATTCCGCTAAGCCATGCCCAGCTGGTAAAATATGTACAGTCTGATCCCTCTCTCGAAACCGAATTACAATTACAGCCAGCTATCCGCTCTTTCTCTCCCGCATTAGCAGAAGCGCTGGAACACTCCATTCTGCCAAAACTGGCTAACCCAAAAAATGATTACCGATTCTTTACTTTATGGACCATTATTTTAAAAAAAGATCGCACCGTTGTTGGTGACCTGTGTTTTAAAGGAGAGCCGGATGAGAAGGGAGAGATAGAGATCGGGTATGGCACTTATGATGCCTTCCGCAAAAAAGGATATATGACCGAAGCCCTTGGCGGGATGATTGATTGGGCAAGGGGTCAGAAAATAATAAAAGCCATCACTGCGGAAACAGAGGTAACCAACCTGGCATCCTTAAAGGTCCTGGAACACAATCAGTTCGTGGTGTACCGCCAAAAAGGTGATTCGGTTTCGTTAAGGTTGAATTTGAAAAATAAAAGGCTGGCATCATAACCCGGAAAACAGCGTATTGGTTTTTATACTATATTCATCCTGGTATCCGGGAGAAAATACAAAACCAAAACTAATGCACACAACTCCTTCCAGTTCTTTGCCGTCTGTTCAGGAAACTGCCGGCACAAGTTTTTTTTCTCTTGATGTTTTACGCGGCCTCGCGGTATTTGGAATACTTGTTACCAGTATCTGGGCCTTCGCCGGTTTTGCAGCGAACGAGCGTGCTTTTTATCTCCTGGCGCCCAGTCATGGTGGTAATTATAAATTACTTGCGATCATATCCCTTTTGTTTGAGAGTAAAATGACGGCCCTCCTTGCTTTGGCTTTTGGGGCGGGTATGGTTTTGTTCCTGCAAAAGAAAGAGCACCCCGTTGCGCTTAACGGAACAGATGTCTTTATGCGTCAGCAGATCTGGTTCATTCTTTTGGGCCTGTTTCTGTCGCTGGTCATCCTTTGGCCCGATGAATTATTATATCATTTTGGGATAACAGGCATCCTGCTATTCGCTTTCTGGAAATTACCGGCAAGGTCGTTATTCATTGGCGCCCTGGTATGTACCTGCATATACGCCGGCAAGAATTACTGGAACTATGCCGATGACAAAACGGCTCATCAGAAATATATTGCCGTAACGGTCATAGAAAAAAAATTCAAAAAGGACAGTGCGGACAGGGCGATTAAAAACAGGGCCGACAGCGCAAAGGATCCGCTTAATGCAAAAACAATACTGGCTAAAAACAAGATTACGGACTCGCTCGCAAAAAAGAAAGATACCTTAACAAGCAAGCAGGCCGAAGAAAAAGGAAAATGGGAGGGTTTGGTAAAAAGCCTGAAATACGATTCGGCAAAGACCGTAGCGCAGAACAAAAGCATGCGCGCAGGATACAGCAAAATCTGGTTCTACCTGAAGGGACGGTCGCAAACCAAAGAATCTACCTGGTTATACAGTATCGGTGTATGGGATCTTGGTTCCATGATGTTCCTGGGTATGGCGCTGCTGGGGATAGGGTTTTTCTCACGCCGCTTTTCTGCTTCTACTTACTTCCTGGTTGCCCTCGGGTGTATTATAGCCGGTCTGGCTTTGGGTTGGTTCCGGTTTCATACTAACCAATTGAGGCTTCCTGATTATACAAAGTTCATAGAAACACATTCTCTTCCCTATAACCAGTTCCTGCCGCTGGAGCAGCTGTTATCCGCAACAGGCTATGCTTCACTGGTGATGTGGCTGTTACAGGTAAAAGTTTTTAGCTGGTTCTGGAAATCGCTGGCCGATGTGGGCCGTATGGCGCTAAGTAATTATATCCTGCAAACCATTATTTGTGCCTTCATTTTCTATGGATATGGACTAGGATTTTTCGGGAGATTCAAACAATGGGAGCTATATTTTATTGTAGCCGAAATATGCCTTGTACAGGTTGTTTTTTCTGTTTTATGGCTCCGGTTTTACCGGATGGGGCCAATAGAATGGGCGATCCGAAGTCTTATGTATCGTAAAAAACTTCCCCTGAAAAAACAACCAGACACTTCATTTATCAACTGATATTTATAAGCATTAAACCATCTTCGTATGGATCAGACTCTTTCATTAGGTGCAAACCAGGGTACCCAACCGGTAGCTACTGCCGACAGGATCAAAAGCATTGACTCTATCCGGGGTTTTGCGCTCCTCGGTATATTATTAATGAATATCCCCGGGTTTGGTATGAACTGGGATTATTGGTATTTCGTTGCCACCGGCTCAAGAACCAGCTATGATTTTTACACATTGGCTACTGTAGAAATATTTTTTAACGGAACCATGCGGGGTCTTTTTTCCATGCTGTTTGGCGCCGGAATGGTATTGTTCATGATGAATAAAAAAGAAGTGCCGGGTCAGCCAACCGTTGCTGAATATTATTACCGTCGTTTGCTCTGGCTTGTATTATTTGGTGTGATCAATGCTTTTGTGATCCTTTGGTTTGGCGATATCCTGTTTTATTATGGTCTTTTTGGTATGATCTTATTTGCCTTCCGCAAATTGCCTGCTAAATGGTTGCTGGTGATCGCCCTGACCATCGTGTCCTGTGGCATCATCAGATCGGGTTGGCGCTGGTCAGAAACCCGGGAAACAAGGGCCAACTATATTGAAGCTACGATAGCCAAAAAAGAAAAGAAACAACTAACAGAAGAGCAGCAGACCGCATTTACTACCTGGACGCAGATGGAAAATTCTGAAAAGCCCGATACGGCTCAAACGAATCTTAACCTGCGCTCCATGCGCTCCGGGTATGCCGGCGTTTTCACTTACTGGCTTCCTATGAATGCCGGCAATGAAGCAGGGGGTACCTATTTTGGCCTCTGGGATATGCTGGCAATGATGTTTTTTGGGATGGCGCTGTTCCGCTGGGGATTTTTTACCAATAAACTGCAGACCTCTACCTATGTGATGTGGTTGCTTATCGGTTATGGAATCGGCATTCCCTTTGGTTATCATTTATTTCAAATGGATGTGGGCAGTTACGGGCCCGGTCACTGGGCTGCGTTTGTAGACAGGTGGCGCGTTACTCCTTTTATATTCACCGAGTTTCGGCGGGTGCCCATTACCATTGGTCATGCCAGTTTACTCATGTTGATTTACCGTAGCGGGGTAGCAAGCTGGTTAATGAAAGCATTGGCCGCCGTAGGCCAGATGGCATTTACCAACTACCTGATGCAGAGTATCATTTGCACCTTATTTTTCTATGGGTATGGCCTGGGGTATTATGGTAAACTGCATTTACACCAGATCTATTATGTAGTAGGGGTCGTGTGGATATTCCAGGTCATTTTCTCTGTTATCTGGTTACAATATTTCCGATTCGGGCCGTTTGAGTGGGTTTGGAGATCGTTGACTTATTGGAAAAAACAACCGATGAAATTGTAACTATTTTGTCTTGTGTTATTTTTTGCCACTGAAGCACAGGAAATTTCTGTGTTTCAGTGGCAACTGTTTTAGTATGTTTCTACTTTTTTTATAGTGCTGTCTATTCTTTCCAACAGCCCCGCCGTCCTGTCAACCGCCCAACCATGGTATATATCGCGGATCAACATTAATGTAGCATGCGCCTGTTTCGGATCCCGCGATTCCCTACTCAGGATCACTTTAGCCACTTCATCCTCCACTTTCATCATCCTCGCCTGGTCCTCATAAACCTTAGTAAGCGATGCGATCGTTTCAATATCAACCTTGGTAATGATGCCGCTGTTTTTGACCACCGCCCAGGCTTCGTCATCCAGAAACCGGTATAACGCTCCCTGCGGCGCGATCATTTTTAACTGAAATTCATCATTCGTAACCAATTTATCTTGCAGCTCTTTACTTACTAATACAGAATCTATTTTAGTAAGCACCAGCAGGTTATATTGTTGCACTTCTTTAATTGCGGTCTTATTGTGTTGTAATTCGGCAACTACATTTTTTAAAACATTGCGGGTGGTTTCTTTTTCGTGGCGCTCATTTAAAAATTCAGTTACAATCAGCGCCAGTAAAACACTAAACACAATAAGGATTGATTCGCCTAGGTATTCTTTCCAGTCCCTTTTTGTGTATAAAAATGGTTTTTCAGTTGTCCCCGATTTTACTTCCTGGGGCAATTCTTCTATAGCAGATATTTCAGGATCCATAGCAGCCGTGTGTTGTTTTACAATAAATAGGAAATAAAATATACGAAGTTTTTATGAGCTAACTTATCTCAATACCATATTTATCCAGAAGCCCCGCAATACCGCCCGAAGAAAATTTTGCTTTTTTGATCCTGTTCGTTTCCGGGTCAATAGAATAATTTATTGCTGTCCGCAGATCCGCTTTTTCCAGTATCGTATCCGCAAACACCGCTCCCATAAGATCACAATTATCAAAGATGGTTGCGCTCAGATCCGCTTCAACAAAATCAACTTCGTGAAAACTTGTATCCTTAAATTTTGCTTTTTTCAGCTTTCGTTTGTAAAAAGAGGAATGATTCAGGTTACAGTTATCAAGGGCAATCGCGAAAAGAAAATCATCACAATCATCAAACCTAAATCCCAGCATTTTACAATTTGTAAACTTACAATCCTTTAATGCTGTTTTAGTCAGCTTAACCATACTCAAATTGCAGCCATTAAATATACATTCGGAAAAAACAATCCCCGAAAGATCTGTATTCAAAAAATTACAATTCAGAAACGCACAGCCCTCATATTCTCCAATAGCCGGGGCCTCCACAGAAAAGTCAACTTTATCAAATGTTTTATCTTCAATATATTTTTTTTCCATCCCCAGGCTTGTATTTATTTATTATACCCTCAATTCCAAATTTTACTTCATCCCTTCCAACTCCTTCTGCAGCCTGAACATCTCGTCCCTCAACCTCGCCGCCTCAATAAAATCAAGATCCCGCGCAGCTTTCTCCATTTCCTTTTTTGTTTTACTGATCGCTTTTTCCATTTGCGGAATGGTTTGATAGGTTTCCTGTTCTTCTGCCACCTTCGTCATCACCAGTTGTTGCTCTCTCTGCAATGCATAGGGGTTTGATGGGTCATATCCTTTGATATCCAGCACCGACCCCTGCGCCATGATCTGTTGTATACTTTTGATAATGGTTGTAGGAGTGATCCCATGTTCGATATTGTACAACACCTGTTTTTCGCGCCTGCGTCCGGTCTCATCAATCGTTCGCTGCATGCTTTCCGTCATTTTATCAGCATAAAAAATGACCAGCCCGTCTACGTTCCTTGCCGCGCGGCCGGCCGTTTGTGTAAGCGACCGCTCATTGCGCAGGAACCCTTCTTTATCCGCATCCAGTATGGCCACCAGGGAAACCTCCGGAAGATCGAGTCCTTCTCTTAATAAATTCACACCCACCAATACATCGATCTCTCCCAGGCGCAATTGCCTGAGTATCTCCACACGCTCAAGCGTATCCACGTCACTATGTATGTATTTTGACTTGATATTTATCCGGCCCAGGTATTTGTCCATTTCCTCGGCCATCCGTTTGGTAAGCGTGGTAACTAAAACGCGGTCACCCTTTTTCACCGTGATATCTATCTGATCTAACAGGTCATCTATCTGGTTAACACTCGGCCTGATCTCTATCGGCGGATCCAGTAAACCGGTTGGTCTTACGATCTGTTCCACCACCACACCGCCTGTTTTTTCCAATTCATAATCTCCAGGTGTGGCGCTTACAAAAATGGTTTGTCCTATTAACCCTTCAAATTCATTAAAATTCAAGGGCCGGTTATCCATCGCACTCGGCAGGCGGAACCCATAATCCACCAGTACCAATTTGCGGCTCCTGTCGCCCCCATACATCCCCGCTACCTGCGGCACGGTCTGGTGACTCTCATCTATCACGCATAAAAAATCTTTTGGAAAATAATCCAGTAAACAAAATGGCCGCGTACCCGGTCTGCGCCGGTCGAAGAAGCGCGAATAGTTTTCGATGCCATTACAATAACCGAGTTCCCGGATCATTTCAATATCATATTCTACCCGCTCTTTCAGCCGTTGTGCCTCAATATACTTGCCCGTATTTTTAAAATATTCTACCTGGGCCATCATCTCATCCTGTATCTCGTGCATCACGCTTACAATCATTTCTTTAGGCGCCAGGTATAAAGTAGCCGGGAAGATCGCCGCATTTTCCATTAACCCTATCCGCTTGCTGCTCGAGGTTTCTATACTTTCAATCTCTTCTATTTCATCGCCAAAAAAAGTAATGCGGTAACCAAAATCCACATAAGGCAGGTTAATGTCTACCGTATCGCCCTTTACCCTAAATGTTCCGCGTCCGAATTCACCTTGTGACCGGTTGTACAAGGAATTAACGAGCCCATGCAAAAATCCCTGCCTGGAAATTACCTGTCCCTTATGTATACGTATGATCCCGTTCTCGTATTCTGTTGGGTTACCCATACCATAGATACAACTTACACTCGCCACCACAATAATATCTCTCCGGCCACTCAGCAATTGGGAGGTAGCCTGCAACCGCAGCTTATCCAGTTCTTCGTTAATGCTCAGGTCCTTTTCAATGTATACATCGCTCACCGGCATATACGCCTCTGGTTGATAATAATCGTAGTAACTCACAAAATAGCCTACCGCGTTATCGGGGAAAAACTGTTTAAACTCCCCATACAATTGCGCAACCAGCGTTTTATTATGTGTTAATACCAACGTGGGCCGCTGCGTATTCTGGATCAGGTTGGCAATAGTAAAGGTCTTCCCGCTCCCGGTAACACCCAGCAGGGTTTGAAACTGTTCGCCGCTGTTAACACCATCGGTCAGTTGCTCAATGGCCGAGGGCTGATCGCCGGCTGGTGAATAAGGGGATTGTAGCTGGAAAGGCATAAAAGCGGATCATTATAGATTACCGTAAAGTTAAAACGGGTTTTACTGTTTCCCGGGAGAAAAATAATTTCTTTTTTTGTCTGCCCGATCTTCCGCTATTCGTCTTTTCTCCGTAATCTTAATTTCGGCAACCTTAAAAACACAGTATGAAAAGTTTTATGTTCCTTTTCCATGGCGGCCTCGACCCGCAAACGGCTTCTCCTGAAGAAATGCAGACCAATATGCATAAATGGATGGGCTGGGTGGATGATCTGAAGAAAAAAGGCATTTATACCGCGGGGGAAGCGTTACTGCCTTCCGGTAAGACCCTGCACAAAAACAACCTGGTTACCGATGGTCCTTTTGCTGAAAGTAAAGAGATTATTGGCGGGTTTTTTATTGTCAGCGCTGCAGATATAGACGCTGCTATCGAAATTGCCAAAGACTGCCCGGATCTTGCGCATGGCGGGTCTGTGGAAGTAAGGGATGTAATGGTTTTCTGATGAATAACCCTGTAACCGATACAAAAATACTGGTCGACCATCTTTTCCGCCACCAGGCGGGAAAGATGGTTGCCGTATTAACCCATTTCCTTGGTCTCTCTAACCTGGAAATGGCCGAAGATGTGGTACAGGATTCCTTTATGAAGGCCCTCCAGCTCTGGAAACTCAATG
>JANXRX010000251.1 GCA_025352905.1 Bacteroidota bacterium
GTACCTTCGAACAAAGTATTGGTTCTTTTTGAGATACCTGTTTCAGCAGCCACCTGGCCGATGGCTTTTTCGGAAGGATAGGTTTCCCCGGTAAGGGTTGCTTCATTTACATGCAGATCCTTTTCTTCCAGTAAGAGGCAATCGGCCGGGATAATGTCGCCAGCGGAAAAGGACAGTATATCACCGGATGCGATCTCTTCTGAGAATACTTCTGTTTGCACCCCGTCCCTGGTCACTTTTACTTTGGTCTTGATAATGGACCGTAGCTTTTCCACTGCTTTGCCTGCATGACGCTCCTGTATAAAACTCATGATGCCCGTGGCCAGTAGTATAAAGAGAATAATAAAGACATCAGATGTTTCGCCCAATATGGCCGATAAGATCACTGCCGCCACCAGCAATAAGGTGAGCGGACTCTTAAACTGCGATAAGAACAGGAGGACATCCTGTAAGAAAGGATTTCTTTGTTTTTTCTTTTCCGTATTGGCAGCCACTCTTTTTTGCGCCTCGGAAGCGCTGAGACCCTGTGCACCGGTCTGTAGGTTACTCATTACCTCTTGCGGTGAGTATTGCCAGAAAGCAGTTGTGTTCATATATTAGTAAATTGCGTAACAAGTTAACAATAATGTGGGATAGACACCCCGCCGGTTTTGGCTCTTTTTTAACCCGGCCCGGTTATTGCGCATGCCCATATAAACGTTCATGTGTAAAAGCTTTCCTAAAAAAACGGGTTTCTGCATTTTTATTCACAACAGAACTGTTCTTTTGCAGAAACATCTAATTTTAGTCTAACCTAAATTCATTCGGGATGTTCTATCTCTTGCAAATAGATACCTTACAAAAAGCAGTTTCTGCTTTGCCTTTACCGGAAAAAATATCCATGTGGAGCTTACTCGAAAAAGGGGGATGGATCATGTATCCGCTCTACTTCCTGCTGGTGGCGGCTATTTTTGTGTTTATAGAACGACTCATCGCTATCCGCAAGGCTTCCCGTATCGAAGGAAATTTCATGTACATCATCCGCGATCATATTGTTTCAGGTAATGTAGGTGCGGCCCGCAGCCTGGCTAAAAATACCAATAACCCTGTAGCGCGTATGATCGACAAGGGCCTCCAACGTATTGGCAAACCGATAGACGCTATTGAAAAAAGTATGGAGAATGTGGGTAAGCTGGAAATGTACACGATGGAAAAAAACCTGTCTATTCTTTCGCTTATTGCAGGTATTGCCCCTATGTTCGGGTTCCTTGGAACCATCGTAGGTATGATACAGTTATTTTATGGGATAGCCAGTTCCGGTCAATTCACCCTGAATGATATTGCGGGTGGTATTTATGTAAAGATGATCACTTCCGGTACCGGCCTGATCATCGGGCTGCTGGCCTATATCGGGCATAATGTGCTTACCACGCAGATAGATAAAACGGCCAATAAGATGGAAGCGGCGAGCGCAGAGTTTATTGATATTTTACAGGAGCCGACGAGGTAATTAATAATTAGTGATTAATAATTTATAATGAATATCCGGAAACGATTAAAGGCACATCCAGAAGTACATACGGGGGCATTGAATGATATTTTGTTCATCTTGCTTTTGTTCTTCCTGATCGTTTCCACGCTGGCCAATCCGAATGTGATCAAAGTGTCTAATCCCAAAGCCAAAAGCGATACAAAATCAAAACAAACGGTAGTGGTAACGGTAGATAAGGACCAGAATCTTTACCTGGCACAAAAGAAAATCACGATAGGTGAACTGGAAGTTGAACTGAAAGCTTACCTCGCTAAAGAAACCGATAAGCCTTCTGTTGTGATCAATGGCGACAGCACTGCACACCTGGGCACAGCCATCAAGGTGATGCAGATCGTTAAAAAACTGGGCGCTACACCCGTGATGGCTGTGAATAGTAATTAGTCGTTCCCTGTTGCCCGCAGCATCCTGTTGTGGCCCTGCATATCTTTTTTCAATACAACTGAATAGCCTGCTTCTCTGTATAGCGTCATCATCTCTTCACCCAACGCTTCATTGATCTCAACAAACAGGCCCCCACCTTTTGCCAGGTGTGTTTTAGCAAAGGCTGCTATCTTCCTGTAAAATAGTAAAGGATCTTCATCGGGCACAAACAATGCAACGGCAGGTTCAAAATCCAGTACATGTTTTGCCATTGCATTTCGTTCAGATACTTTTATATAGGGTGGGTTACTGATGATGGTATCAAAAACAGGTAAACTGTTCCAGTTGTTTTGATCTAAAAAATCAATCTGGTGCAGTTCAATATCAGTACCAAGTGTGTCTGCATTTTGCCTGGCCACCACCAGCGCTTCTTCATTGATATCTCCAGCAATCATACGGCATCCGGGTAATTGTTTTTTTACCGTGATCGCTATACACCCGCTACCCGTACCCATATCAAATATGGTTGGCGCCGGTATTTCTTCCTTATCCCTTATTTCTTCCAGTACCCAATCTACTAATTCCTCCGTTTCCGGCCTGGGTATCAGTACCTGTTCATTTACAAAGAATTTCATACCGGCAAACCAGGCTTCACCCAATACATATTGCACGGGCCGGTGTGTTAACAGTTCTTCCTGTATCTTTTGAAGATATTGCTGCTGTGGAATACTTAATAACCCGTTCTTATCTACTATTCTTTCGCTGCTCTTTTTGCCGGTAAGGTGTTCCATTACCCAATGAGTGATATTACGGGATTCTCTTTCCGCATATATCTTTTTCAGGTGCAGCAGCAGTTGTGCCTGTGCAGATTGGAGGGTCATGCTGCAATGTTAGCACCATTTGGCTATTTTTGCCAATTCTGTTATGCCGGATCCCCATGAAATATATATGCACCGTTGTATTGAGCTGGCTCTTTTGGGCGCGGAACACGTTGCGCCTAACCCAGCGGTTGGAGCGGCGCTGGTGTATAACGGAAGGATAATCGGAGAAGGCTGGCACCATGCTTTCGGACAGGCGCATGCGGAAGTGAATTGTATCAGCAGTGTAGCGGAAGCTGACAGGCAATATATTCCGGCAGCTACTTTGTATGTTTCGCTTGAACCCTGCGCACATTTTGGTAAAACGCCTCCTTGCAGCGACCTGGTCATCAAAAACGGGATCCGGAACGTAGTGATCGGTTGCCGTGACCCTTTTACGGAAGTGAATGGTAAAGGGATCGAAAAGCTTGAAAAGGCAGGGATCACTGTTCTTGCGGGTGTGCTGGAGAAGGAATGTATACAACTGAATAAACGTTTTTTTACATTTCATACAAAACACCGTCCCTATATTATTTTAAAATGGGCACAAACGGCCGATGGTAAAATTGCAGGCGGGGAAGACGCGCGTTTATTCATATCCAATAACTATACTAACCGGTTGGTGCATCAATGGAGATCGCAGGAAGCATCTATACTGGTAGGCACCGAAACAGCCTTACAAGACGATCCCTCACTCGATAATCGTTTGTGGGTCGGGAACGCTCCTGTAAGAATGGTGCCTGATCTTTCCCTTCGGTTACCACAGAACCTGCAGATATTCAACCGGCAGCAGCAAACAGTTATATTTAATTTTCTAAAAGAGGAAACCGACGGCAACCTGTTTTATTGCAGGTTAATAAAAGAAGAGAATATACTGGAACAGGTTATGAATGCCTGCTACAGGTTGAACCTGCTAAGTATATTGGTGGAGGGCGGCGTCCGGTTGATCCAATCGTTTATCGATCAAAACCTGTGGGATGAAACGAGGATCATCACCAACGAAGAATTGATTACCGGCAAGGGACTGGATGCACCTGTTATGACAGGTCACCAGCTTTTCAAAATAGAAAAGATCTCTTCCGATACGATCCGGTATTATAAGCATAAACAGATAAACCAACAGTAAACAATAAAACGCTTCATGTTCTACTTACTCGGCAGTATCGTCCTGAACAGTTACCTCACACTTGCTTTTAAAGTATGTGAAAAGTACCGTGTGAATACTTTCCAGGCGATCGTTTTCAACTATATAACCTGTGTGATCACCGGCTCCGTTGTAAACGGATCATTTCCCGTGAACAGGGCCGTGGTGGGAACACCCTGGTTTCCCTGGGCCTGCGTAATGGGGCTGATGTTTGTATCTATCTTTACCGTGATCGCCATCACTACGCAAAGGATCGGGGTAGCAGTGGCTTCGGTTGCCAATAAGTTATCGCTTATCATACCGGTTGTTTTATCTGTTTACCTGTACCAGGAAAGTGTACAGGGCTGGAAGCTTACCGGGGTGATGCTCGCTTTAGCGGCCGTGATACTTACCTGTTATCCATCCGCAAAAAAAGAAGATGAAAAGGGTAAGATCAGCGGTAAATGGCGATACCTGCTGCCCGTTGTTTTGTTCCTCGGTAGCGGATTGCTTGATGCATTGATCAATCATGTACAAAAACAATTTGTAACGGCTGAGAACCAGAACGCCTACCTGGTAACCGGTTATTTATCGGCAGCTGTAACCGGTTCCCTGATATTACTATATGGCCTTATCACCGGCAGCAGGCAATTTGCCTGGAAGAACCTGGCCGCAGGTATCATCATAGGTGTACCCAATTATTTTTCCATCTGGTGCCTTGTCCGGTTCCTGAAAAGCAGCCCCTGGCAGAGCAGCGCCAGTATCCCGGTAAACAATATGGGAATCGTATTATTCAGTTCAGTGGTTGCGTGGCTATTATTCAAAGAACGTCTATCAGTCATTAACTGGCTGGGTATCTTACTTTCTTTACTTGCCATCTACCTCATCGCATTCGGATAGAAGCGTAAACCAAAAAAAATGTCCCCCGATCATTATCAAACCATAGAAAAAGCATCATTTGCAGAATACCGTGACCGCGGCAGTAAATTTCTTGCTTATGCTTTTCCCTTACAGGCGGTGGAAGAATGTAAACAGCAATTACAACTCCTTAAAAAAGAACATCCCAAAGCGGTGCATCACTGTTTTGCCTACCGGGTTGGCTGGGATGGAAACCAGTTCCGGGTAAGTGATGATGGCGAACCAGCCGGAACCGCCGGTAAACCCATACTTGGGCAGATCGACAGCAAACAACTCACGAATACAGGAGTGATCGTGGTTCGTTATTTCGGCGGCACCTTACTGGGTATACCGGGGCTGATACAGGCGTATAAATCTGCCTCATCAATGTGCCTCCAGTTGATCCCCGTTATCCAGAAACCGATCGAGATCCCTTATACACTGCAGTTCGATTATACCCGGATTAATGAAGTGATGCAGGTGATCAAACAATCCGGTTGCAGTATCAGCGCCCAGGAAATGCAACTGTTCTGTTTAATAAAACTGGGCGTTCCGAAAGCAAAACGGGAAGAAGTGCTGCATAAGCTGAAAGAGATACCCGGTACTTTATGCCTTCCCGGTTAATTTATAAGCGCCGAGACCGATCCATTCTTTCAGGAACCATGCCCAGTCATTTAACAAGGCAACATTCGGCACCAACGATCCTTCGATAGAAAAGGCAGCGGGGATCACTTTATAGTCGCAGGGCATGGCGATAAAATTATACCCCGCTTTGGTAAATACACTGGCAGACCGGTGCATATGCAGGGCAGAGGTTACCAGGATATAAGGAGGTTTTATCTGGAGGGAATCGAGTATTTTTTTTGTGTATACCGCATTTTCATACGTGTTTCTCGACCGGCTCTCGATAATAATATCCGCTTCTTTTACACCATTGGCGATCAGTTGTGGTTTTAAAAAAGAAGTTTCTGCCGGTTCATCCTGCTGCAGTTTGCCGGTTCCGCCCGTTACCACTATTTTTTGTATGATGCCCTGGTGATAGAGGTTCGCAATCTGGATGAACCTGTCGGCGTTATTGCCAAAATATCCTTTTTCATTTTTATCAAATCCCGCCATGCCACCTAAAACGATGCCCGCTCCGTAAACATGGTTCGCCGGTAATACAACGGGATCGGGCTGCCACGCGCTGATCACAGACCGGTAAATAAATGGATTGGTGAATACAATGAAAACAACAACAATGCCTGCAAACAATCTTTTTTTTGTTTTAGGGGTTTTGCTCAGTTTCATCCAGATAAAAAGAATAACGATCCACCAGAATGGCATGAGCAGGAAAAGCAAAACTTTGGATAGAACAAAAAACATAATGGGGCAACTATTTTTTAAAACGGTTACTTACTGATAATTCCTTGCTTCCGGGTATGTATTGATAAAATCCATCGCCGGTTTTTATACCCAGTTTACCCGCAGCAACCATATTCACTAATAAAGGACAGGGCGCGTATTTTGGATTGCCGAAGCCTGTATATAAAACATTCAGGATGTTCAGGCAGATATCGAGCCCGATAAAATCAGCCAGCTGCAATGGCCCCATCGGGTGCGCCATACCCAGTTTCATAATGGTATCAATCGATTCAACATCCGCAACACCCTCATACAAACTGTAAATAGCCTCATTGATCATGGGCATCAGGATCCGGTTGGCAATAAAGCCGGGGTAATCATTAACCACGCAGGGTATTTTACCCAATTGTTTACTTAATCCAACAATGGCATCTGTTACTTCCTGCGAAGTGGCATAGCCATTGATGATCTCCACCAGTTTCATTACCGGCACCGGATTCATAAAATGCATCCCGATCACCGATTCCGGTCGCCCGGTAGCTGCTGCAATTTTGGTAATAGGTATCGAAGAGGTATTGGTAGCCAGTATAGCGCCCACAGGCGATAACGCATCGAGCTGTGTAAAGATCTTCAGTTTCAGGTCAACGTTTTCTGTAGCGGCTTCTACAACCAGATCAGCATGGGCAACACCGGTTGCCATATCTGTTTGTATAACCAGCTTTGCCAGTGTTTGCTGTTTCTGTTCTGCTGTAAGCGCTCCTTTTGCTATTTGCCTGTCGAGATTTTTTTCAATGACCGTCACCGCCTTCTCCAGCTGTCCTGCATTCACATCAACCAGCGTTACTGAAAAACCGTTTTGTGCAAATACATGCGCGATGCCATTACCCATGGTGCCGGCGCCGATCACGGTTATGTTTTGTAAAGACATGGAGTTGGCTATTTAGTCTTTTCTTTTAAAATCCCCCCGCTTCCATGCCTGGATAAAATCGGCCCAGGCAGCAGGATTCAGGATATTGACGGGTGCAAGCTGGCCGGCATAATAAGCCTTATTGGCCTGTTGACGCAACTGGTAATTAACGGCTTCGCGGCCATCTGCTGGTAAATTGGCGAGTAATATTCTTCGCTGGGCCTCATCAGTATTCTTACGGGCCGTTTCATAGAGATCGTCCGGTGCCGTATTATTGAGAAAATCCCGCTCAAACTGTTCCCGGCTGGGCCTGGGTTTCAGGATAGTGGCGGGCAGGTAAGCGGTATCGCTGATCAGTAACTGTATTACACTGTATTGGTTCTCGGTAAGGTCCCTGGGTATTTGGATGCTGCGGTCTTTATAGCCTACGCTGGAAAAAGTGATCCTGTCGCCTTTTAATACCACAATCGAGAATACACCATCGTAACTGGTAATGGTACCTCTTCCTTTTCCTTCAACGATTACACTACAGGAAGGGATCCCCTGCAAGCTATCAGCCGTCATCACCACCCCAAACAACTGCACAACGGAATCACGGGAAACAATCGATTGCGACCAGCTTTTTTGCAGCGAGAACAGGGAAATGGTCAATAAAGTGTATCGTAGCAGTTTCTTCATTCAGGTCAAAAATACAAAGCCTTTGCAAATAAAATCAAACATCCCGGGTGGTTCTTGTAAAAGATAGCCCTATTTGCAACAAAGTAAGGCCGCCAGCGGTTAACTTTGCAGCCTGGATTCTTTTTTAACAAAAACTTTCGTGATGACCGAAGCTGATATATTAAAAGCTTTAAGCAATGTACAGGAGCCCGACCTGGGTAAGGACCTGGTAACACTCAATATGGTGAAGAACATACTCATCAATGGCAATGAAGTGAGTTTTACCATTGTTTTGACCACTCCGGCCTGCCCCATGAAAGATATGATGCGTACGGCCAGTGAGAATGCCGTAAAGATCCTGGTAAATAAAGAGGCAGTGGTAACCGTGAATTTTACGGCCAATACCAGTTCTATCCGGAAAGACGATCAGAAGATATTGAATGGGGTAAAAAATATTATTGCGGTAGTAAGCGGTAAGGGCGGTGTAGGCAAAAGCACCGTTTCTGCTAATCTTGCCCTCGCGCTCGCAGAAGGCGGTGCAACGGTAGGTTTGATGGATGCCGATATTTACGGACCGAGCGTACCCATTATGTTCGGCGTAAGGGGAGAGCGTCCCCAAATGAAAGAGGTGAATGGAAAAGGAATAATCGTGCCCTTACAAAAATTCGGCATCCGTTTAATGAGTATTGGTTTGCTTGTGGATGAAAAGAATGCCGTTGTATGGCGCGGGCCGATGGCCAGTAGCGCTATCCGCCAGTTTGTGACAGATGTGGATTGGGGCGAGCTCGATTATCTCATCATAGATATGCCGCCGGGCACTGGCGATATTCACCTTACTTTAATGCAAACAGTACCCGTTACCGGTGTGGTGATCGTTACCACCCCTCAAAATGTGGCCCTTGCTGATGCCAAGAAAGCGATTGCCATGTTTGGGCAGGCACAGATCAATGTGCCGATCATCGGGCTGGTGGAGAACATGTCATACTTTACGCCCGCAGAATTGCCAGGTAATAAATATTTCCTCTTCGGCAAGGAAGGGGGTAAACGGCTGGCTGAAGAATACGATCTTCCTTTCCTTGGCCAGGTACCGCTCGTACAAAGCATACGCGAAGGGGGCGACCAGGGCATACCTGCCATGTTAAGCGATGACAAACCCAGTTGCGAAGCTTTCCGGAATTTTACGGCGCAAACGGTACGTAATATTGCCATCCGCAATGCAAAGACACCCGCAACCCGGCCGGTTGAAATGGCGGTGTAAGCACGGATACCAACTTTTCCTACCTTCGGACCATGTACAACTTACCTTATTACAAAGAAAAAGATGAAGCCATTATACTGTCGTTCATGAAACAGTATTCTTTTGCCATGCTCATGGGTGTGGATGAGGCGCAACGCCCTGTTGCTACACAGATCCCTTTTTTATTTGCGGAAAAGGACGGGCAGTTATACCTGCGCGGCCATATCATGAAGGGAAATGATCACCATAAGGCTTTTGAAGCCAATAACCAGGTACTCGCCGTATTCACCGGGCCGCATACCTATGTAAGCGCCAGCTGGTACCATATTAAACCGCAGGCGTCTACCTGGAATTACATGTCTGTACATGTAAAAGGAGAAATGTCTTTTTTACCCTATCCCGAGCTACTCGTAATGCTGGATGAGTTAACGGCACTCTATGAAAAGGACCAGGAATCGCCGGTATTATATAAAGACATGCCCGAAGAATATATTACGCGTTTGGCCAAAGCCATCGTGGCATTTGAGATAAAAGTAGATTCCATTGAGCATGTTTTTAAACTCAGCCAGAACAGGGATGAAAAGAGTTATGAGAACATCATAGAAAAATTGCGGAACAGCGACGCCGATTCGCAGGCGATCGCCGCTGAAATGATCAAACGAAAACCACAACTCTTTTCACATGAATAAGGCACTTGCGATGATTTTATCAGTACTATTACTGTCGGCCTGTTTCAGCACTAAAAAAACGGCCCGTTTAGAAGCGATGGATTTTGACAAGGAAGGTCACCGCGGTTGCAGGGGATTGATGCCTGAGAACACGATACCTGCTATGCTGAAGGCCATTGACCTTGGTGTAACCACTCTCGAAACGGATGCCATCATTACAAGGGATAAAAAAGTGATCCTGAGTCATGAACCTTTTTTTAACCATGAGATTGCTACTAAGCCGGATGGTGTATTGGTAACAGAGGCGGAAGAAAAAAGCCTGAACATGTACCGGATGGATTATGCAGAGATAAAAAAATATGATGTGGGTCTCCGGCCGCATCCAAGGTTCCCGCGCCAGCAAAAAATGGCGGTCAGCAAGCCTTTGTTAACCGATATGATCGATTCTGTGGAACAGCATTGTATCTCTGCTCACAAACCGCCCGCACATTATAATATCGAGACCAAGACACAGCCCGCCACAGATAACCAATACCATCCCGCGCCGGCCGAGTTTGTAGAAATCCTGGTAGCAGTGATACTGGAAAAAAAGATTACAGACAGGGTCACCATACAGTCTTTCGATCCACGCACGCTCCAATACCTGCACGAGCACTATCCTGTTTTTAAAACCGCACTATTAATCGAAGACTTCGATAAAAAACCTTTTGCACTACAGCTGAAAAACCTGGGGTTTATTCCCACTATTTACAGTCCTGATTATTCTCTTGTTACTCCTTTATTGGTTAAACAATGTAAAGAATCGGGTGTTTTACTTCTTCCCTGGACGGTAAATGATCTTGACAAGATGCGGGAATTAAAGAAGATGGGTGTGAACGGGATCATATCCGATTTCCCCGATCTTTTTGCGCAGTTATAGCCTTTTGCTCATCCCACCTGCCGTTGTTATCAAAAAAAAATTTTCTTTCCTGAAAACCGTTTATTTCCCTGCACCGTAGATGTATGGGTAAACCAGTTAAACAAACAAATAACCACACAAATCATGAGAAAGATCGCTTTACTTATTATGTCTGCATTCGTGCTGAATGCATCTATGGCACAGAAAATGGACAAACCCGTAGAGGTTGGCGGGGCGCCGATGTATTCAACCAAAAACATTATTGAAAATGCAGTAAACTCAAAAGATCATACCACGCTGGTAGCTGCTGTAAAAGCAGCGGGCCTGGTAGAGACCCTGCAAAGCGCGGGCCCTTTCACCGTATTCGCACCAACCAATGAAGCATTTGCCAAACTGCCTAAAGGAACCGTAGAATCACTGCTGAAACCAGAGAACAAAGCTACTTTAACCAAGATCCTTACCTACCATGTGGTAGCCGGAAGCTGGGATTCACAGGCCATCGCAAAATTGATCAAGGACGGAAATGGAACAGCTACTTTAAAAACCGTGTCAGGCGGTACTTTAAAAGCCAGCATGAAAGGCAATAAAATAGTATTGACCGATGAAAAAGGTGGTATGTCAACCATCACGATTAAAAATGTATATCAAAGCAACGGTGTGATACACGTAGTAGATACCGTTTTATTACCTTCTTAGTTTGTAATGAACAACAGGGCCGGTATGATCAGGAGATCATACCGGCTTTTTTTTGTCATGACCTGCTTGTAGTTGCTCTTATTTTGCCGAACTTTGCGCTGTTACACCGCCCATTTCACGAGCTATCCTTATTATGCAGCGCATTATCATTACACTCGACGGTTATTCTTCCTGCGGTAAAAGTACCCTGGCCAGGCAACTGGCCAATGAATTAAATTATGTATTCATTGATAGCGGGGCCATGTACCGCGCCATCACCCTGTATTTCCTGCGCCAGCATGTAGACCGTAATTCAGCCAAAGCGATTCATGAGGCCCTGGGCGAGATCACACTTGATTTCCGTTATAACCCGCATAACTGCCAAAGCGATATTTTTCTGAATGATGAAAATGCAGAAGCGCTGATACGTGATATGCTGGTAAGCGAAAATGTGAGCGAAGTAGCTGCCCTGAAGGAAGTGCGTGAATTTGCCGTGGCGCAGCAGCAAAAAATGGGTGAAAAGAAAGGACTGGTGATGGATGGGAGGGATATAGGCACCACCGTGTTCCCGCAGGCAGAACTAAAGATCTTTGTTACGGCTGATCCCGCCGTACGTGTTGCCCGCCGGTTCAAGGAATTATTTGAAAGGAACCCCAATATCACCATCGAAGAAGTAAAACGCAACCTCGAAATGCGCGATTATATCGACAGCAACCGCGAGTTCAGCCCCTTACGCAAAGCAGATGATGCAGTGATCCTCGACAATACAAACCTCACTAAAGAAGAACAGCTCACTATTGCTTTAGAATGGGCCAGGGAGAAGCAGTCGAACTGATATTCCGATTCATAGATCGTGGTCATAGCCGTTTTACCATGACCATGACCCAAACTAAGGCGCTTTATGCGCTGAGCGATAATGCTCCATCAACTCATCACCCCCGAAATCATGTTGCAGGTCGCGGATCACGGAATGTACATGGTTGGCATTGTTCTGCGTATTGTCGTATTCGATAATAATGGTCGGCCCTTGTATCCGGTAATAGGTGCCTTTACCTATTTCTTTTTCCGTATACCCCGCCCAGGAAAAATGCAGATTTTCAAGGCCGGCTTTTTGTATGTCTTTGAGCCTGTCTTCAGCAAACAGCTTGGTAAAGCGGTGTATATACAGGTTGATCAATTGTAAAAACTGCTGTTGCTGAACAGGGGTTAACTCACTGTAAGTGATGCCGCCCGGGTTATCGATCATCGCCAGGCGCTTGTCGAACGTTAGTATATCCTTTGGTGCAGCCGTATCGATCACCGCTTTCTTCATTTGCTGCGGTGTCAGCGAGTGTAACATCGAAAACCCCAATGTTGTTTCATCCTTCAGCACCTCTTTGCCTTTTTGCGGCCCCTCTAATACGGTTCCGGGGTTGCTGCCCAGGAAACCGGGAGTACCGGCAACCAGTTTCTGCTTATCAACAGAAAAATTAAACGAAATATGATGCCCCTCAAAGCGCCAGCCCCAGGTAGTAGTGGCAGACAGGATACCAAAAATACTGATATGGTAATTACCCGGATCACGGAAGTGGTCGTCAGGTTTCCGTTTCTCGATCTCTATCAATACATTCTCGAGTTGCATAATCTCCTGCGTCTTCTGAAACGCCTCTCTGCTGAAACAGGTTTTCATCAGGTCGATCGCCAATTGCTTCTGCTCCGCAGTCATCTCGTTAAACGTAATGCCTTTCCGGGCCAATGGAACAAAATGAAAATTATAACGCTCTTCTATATCAAAAGGGAAAAGCGTTTCTTCTTTCTGCTCTTTAGTTAGTGTATTGATAAATTTATTCGCGGCAGTTTCTATTTGCTGCGTTTTTGCCGGCAATGCAAGCGCAAGGCATATGATAACGGGCAGGCATGATCGTAACATCAGGGTGATTTTTAATGATAAGCAGTGGTTACCCAACGAATCTATTCATTCATTTTCAGATCACCAATAGCTGTTCCGGTATTTTTTACCCCGAGGATAACATCATTGGACCCTTCCAGCTTTTTTAATACACGCGTTTCTATACCCTCTTTGTTTAATTCGTTAAGCAAGCCGGTAAAAACGGGCCGGCTCATCGTATCCCTGATCGTATTAAAGACCAGGCGGGCGCCCGGTCTTAATTTTTGGGAAAGCGTGTAAATAAAATCTGCCCCGGTTACATCATCGGGAATGGTATCAATGATGAACAGGTCAACAATTACCAGATCGAAAGTTGCCATACCTTTTTTCATAAACGCAACTGCATCCGCATGAACCACGTTGATCCCAGTGAATTTGGATAAGCCAAATTCTTTTTCGGCAATCTCAATAACAACAGCATCGATCTCAACCAGGGTAATTTCTGCGTCTGAACCAAAATCTTTCCTGATGGTCTGAATGATGGATCCCGCGCCCATACCCAGCACGAGGATCGCCTGTATCGTATCATCAAACGGCAGTTTTTGCAAAGCCTTATGCAATATGCGCTGCAACGATCCGTAAGAATAATTGGATATCGCAGTATCCAATAACTTCTTTCCGTTTAACAGTGTTATATCCAGTGTGCCGTTATAATCTGTTTGCCTGGCATGCAGTTTTACCCGGAAAAGATAGCTTAGCAGTTTTTTCATAAGTTCAGAAAGGGAAGTTACAGAACTTCGGCTGGTTCTGTCTTCAGTCAATGGTCTATAGACTATCGACTAAGCCTCTTCCTTTATCAATCCCTTTATCTGCGCCGCCATTTCGGCTGTTACAGAAACACCGTGTACAGCCAGGGCGTGTTCGGCTGCGCCGGCTAATATTTCTTCGTCTGTGTTCGCTTTTAAAACGGCTTTGCAGTCAAAACCGGCATCTGCGCAATGTAGTGTTTTCATGTTTTGTTTTTTAGTTATTAAATAAATTATGGAAACGTTTGTTAATAAGTGATCACTTTGTCATTATCCACGATCAGGTGTACCAGCACATTGGGCAAAGCAAATTCTACCGGTTTGGAATGGATATCCGCATCGGTTACACCACGGGCCTTGCTGGAATTGCCCGATAGATAGAATTTTCCGCCGCCTTTTACGATGGCATCAAAATGTTCGCGCAGTTTACCGGTACCAAGACCCGATAAATTGTCAAGTACATTATCCCTGATCAGTTGAACGGCATCACCGGCAAGGAATAAAGACACGGTATGCCCCTCTTCAACAGCCGTTCTGGCCACCAGGAACGCAAGCGCCGCCTTTGTTGGATTTTCAGGGCCGCTGGTAAGGTGAATAAGCAGTTTAATTTTTGGATCGCTCTTGTAACTGACCTGCGAC
>JANXRX010000304.1 GCA_025352905.1 Bacteroidota bacterium
TCACGGGGCAAAGACGGGTTCGATTCCCGTACCGGCTACAACCCCGCTCACTGAGCGGGTTTTTTGTTTTTACCAGGCTACTCAACCTGCAGATATCATTATCTTTATCCAAACGCTGTTTATGAAGAAATCTATCTCCCTGCTATTAGTTCTGGCCCTTTCCGCCGCATGGTATAACCCGGATTCTCCCAAAAAGAGCTTCGTAGATGTACGCGGTATAGACGCCTCCATAAAACCAGGAGATAATTTTTTCCGGTATGTGAACGGGCGCTGGTATGATACCGCAAAGATCGCTGATGACCAAACAGGTGTGGGCTCTTATTCGTTCCTGAATATTCCGCAAAGAGAACTACTGCAACATATACTGGATAGTGTTTCAAAAACGACGCATACCGCTGGAAGCATCGACCAGAAAGTGGGTGATTTTTACGCTTCCGGTATGGATACAGCAACCATTAACCGCCGGGGCTATGAACCTATTCGTCCAACACTACAACGTATTGATGCCATCGGTGATCTGCCATCATTGCTCCAATTTGTAGCTGTTGAACTGAAGACAGGGAACCGCTCCCTTATTAGTTTCGGCATTTCGCCCGACAACAAAAACAGCAGTATCAATATTGCACATATTTATCAAACCGGAATCGGCTTGCCTGACCGGGACTATTATTTTAAAACAGATCTGTCTACGCTTCGCATTCAGGAGGCTTATAAAAAATATCTCAGCAACTTGTTTACGTTAACAGGTAGTGATCCTGCCACTGCTGAAAAAAATGCAGCTATTGTTTACGATATCGAAAAACAAATTGCCGCATCACATAAAACAAATATTGAGTTGAGAGATGTTAAAGCGAATTATAATAAAACAGCGATAGCATCACTCAATCAAACACAACCCAAATTGGGCTGGCGGTCACTGCTTGTAAACCTGGATGCGCAAACCGACTCTGTTGACGTTGGTCAGCCTGCCTATTACGAGAAGTTGAATGAGTTGCTGGGATCCATTTCCCTGGCTGACTGGAAAACCTATCTGAAGGCAACCACCTTAAAAACCTATGCCGATGCACTTAGCAAGCCATTCCAGGACGTTTCTTTTGAATTTGCGAAAGTAGTATCCGGACAAACCGTGCAGAAATCGCGCCGGCAGGTCATGACGCAAAATGTGGATGGCTTATTGGGGCAGGCTTTAGGGCAACTATATGTAAAAAGATATTTTAATGAGGATGCAAAAAAACGTGTGCTTGCCTTGGTGAACAACCTGCAAAAATCTTTCGAGAACAGGATCAACCATCTTGACTGGATGAGTGACAGCACGAAACTGAAGGCGAAAGAAAAATTATATGCCATTACAAAAAAAATAGGTTACCCTGATAAATGGCGCAATTACGATAAGGTGCAGATCGATAGAACCAAATACTTTGAAAACCTGCTTTCGATCGGGCGGAATCAATACCAGTTTCAGCTCGCCAGACTGAACAAACCGGTTGACAGAACAGAATGGGGTACAACACCCTCTACGGTAACGGCGTATTATAATCCCGCCTTTAATGAGATTGTTTTCCCTGCCGGGATTTTACAATTTCCCTATTTCGATTTTTCCGCAGATGACGCCATTAACTATGGCGGGATTGGAATGGTGATTGGCCATGAGATGACGCATGCTTTTGACGACCAGGGTGCGCAATTCGATAAAGACGGGAATGTAAAAAACTGGTGGACAAAAGAGGATTACGACAAGTTCAAGGTAAAAACAAAAATGGTAGTGGACCTCTATAGTTCATTCACGGTTTTAGATAGTGTTCATGTAAAGGGCGGTCTGACCCTGGGCGAAAATACGGCAGACAATGGCGGCATTGCCATTGCCTACGATGCATTTAAGATGACAAAGCAGGGACAAGATTCTACAAAGCTGGATGGCTTTACGCCGGATCAGCGCTTCTTTTTATCCATTGCCAGGATCTGGAGGGTAAAGACACGGGATGCGTTTATGCTTAGTTATGTGAACACCAATCCGCATTCGCCGGCCACCTGGCGGGTAAATGGTCCGCTGATGAGTTTTGCCCCTTTTTATAAGGCATTTAATGTACAGCCGGGCGATAAGAATTATAAACCGGAAGAACAAAGGATAAAGATCTGGTAGCAAAATTCATCGGCACGATAAATCAAATGATATCCTTGTGGCGTAATATCCCAATAGATTTATTTTGTCTTATGCGCTTCCATGTCAATTTCAATTAGCTGCCCTTTTACCGCCAGGCCCTTTACTTCAAGCCAGGTTCCCGTAGGGAATTGCTTTTTATAGATTGAATTACGGAAGCCCGATACTTTTAAGAAGTCTGCCATATTGGTTGTGTAAATATTTTCTGCAACAACATCGTCATATGTGTAACCATAGTGTTGCAATATCTTTCCCAGGTCGCTATAACAATTCTTCATTTGCTGTTCCATATTGCCTGGTGCAACAATCATACCTGAATCATTCATGCTTACAGCTCCGGAAATTTTAAGATCGTCGCCAATTCTTACGGCATGTGAATAACCATAGTCCTTTTCAAGTTTTGGTCGCAGGTTAAAATACTGCGGGGTATCAACCAAAGTTGCTTTCACGTCCCTGTCAGTCGTAATTTTGAAGGAGTCGGCATGGTTACAACTGCTTAGCATAAATAAGACAGCTAAAAAAACCGTGGCAAAGAAAGAAATTTTTATCATTATTTGGTTTATTGAATACTGTTTCAAGTAGTTTGTGGTATTATCCCTCCAGCAGCATCTGCGCATAATCCCTGCACCGTTTAGTTTCTTTTACAGCATCGGAACCTGCAGGAATATCATATTCCAGTTCGATGGTAGCAGGGAATTTATATTTCTTTTCCCTCATAAGCGTCAGGATCTCCTTCAGCGGCGTATCGCCTTCACCCCATGGCATGTTCTTACCGCCATTGGCTTTGGTTTTACGGTCTTTAAGGTGCATACTGGTTATACGTTTATGTTTGGCTTCGATCAGGGTCAGTAAAGTTTCCTTGGTATTACCTGCGGCCATATAGTGACCGCAATCAAGGTTAAGGGTATTGTAAGGAGATTGTTCCAGCGCAACATCCCATGCAGTTGGGGATGCCTGCAAGTGAGCGTGGTAACCGATGTAGACTTTATTTGCTTCGCCGAGATTACCGAGTCTTTGGGTTTGAGCAGCATCTGCCGGTAATTCAACGCTCACTGAAGTGGCGCCCAATGCTTTTGCTGCGCGCATTGAATAAGTAATTTCGCCGTCGGTATTTTCAGGGGCCAGCGAATTTGGTTTGTAAGCAAAGATGTGTATACCGGCTGCATTAAATGTTTTACGGAGCTTCTCAAAACCTTCCATCGATACCGTTTCTCTCCAGGCTGCTACCTGTTGCTGGTATTGCTTGATCTGTGCTTTAGTTTCATCACTCAACTCCTGCTTTTG
>JANXRX010000008.1 GCA_025352905.1 Bacteroidota bacterium
AGCGATGTTTACCAATGATAAAGCGCTTGCCGAAAAGTTACGGATGATCGCCAACCACGGTCAGCAGAAAAGATATTACCATGAAATGGTGGGCTGCAATTCGCGGCTCGATTCCATACAGGCGGCCATACTCAATATTAAGCTGGCAAAACTTGACCAGTACAATGCCGCCCGGCAAAAAGTGGCGGCTTTTTATAACCATGCTTTTGCCGGTAATGAAAAGATCATTACACCTGCCGTGGCTCCTTACAGCAATCACGTTTATCACCAGTATACCCTGGTATTGAACGGCGCAGACAGGGATGGGCTGAACAGTTATCTTGCCGAACAAAAGATCCCGTCAATGATCTATTATCCTGTACCGGGTCATAAACAGGCTATGTTTGATACCCTTCGCCTGCCAGTGTACGATCTTGCTGTTACAGACTGGCTAACAGACCGGGTGATCTCATTACCCATTCACACAGAAATGGAGGAAGACCAACTGGACTATATATCCAAGCATGTATTAAATTTCTTAAATAAGTAGGCTATGAAAATTGCAGTAGTTGGTACAGGTTATGTTGGCCTTGTAACAGGAACCTGTTTTGCAGAAACAGGAAATAAAGTTACCTGTATCGATATCGACAGCCATAAAGTGAACAAACTGAAGAATGGCGAAATAACGATCTATGAACCCGGCCTGGAAAAAATATTCCTGCGTAACCTCAAAGAGGGGCGCCTTGCGTTTACCACTGACCTTGCCGAAGGTGTGAAGGATGCTGTGATCATTTTCCTCGCGTTGCCTACCCCACCAGGTGAAGATGGCGCGGCCGACCTGAGATATGTATTGGGTGTTGCCGGTGACCTCGGTAAGATCATCACAGGTTATAAGGTGATCGTTGACAAAAGTACAGTGCCGGTGGGTACGGCGCAAAAAGTGCAGGAAGCGGTTGCCATGAATTTTACAGGCGAATTTGATGTGGTAAGTAATCCCGAATTCTTACGGGAAGGCGTAGCGGTGGATGATTTTATGAAGCCCGACAGGGTAGTAGTGGGTACCAATTCTGAACGCGCACGGAAAGTGATGAGCGATCTGTATGCACCTTTTGTAAGACAGGGTAACCCGGTAATATTTATGGATGAGAAATCTGCAGAACTCACCAAGTATGCAGCCAATTCTTTCCTTGCTACCAAGATCTCTTTTATGAATGAGATAGCGCAGCTCTGCGAAAAAATGGGTGCTGATGTGGACATGGTACGCAGGGGTATCGGTAGTGACGACAGGATCGGGAAGCGTTTTCTTTTTCCGGGTATTGGATATGGGGGCAGCTGTTTCCCCAAAGATGTACAGGCACTGATAAGGTCTGCCGAAGACGTGAAATATGATTTTAAGATCTTAAAAGCGGTGGAAGATGTGAATGAAGCACAGAAACTGCACCTGGTTCCCAAGATCAAAAAATATTTCAATAATGATTTGAAAGGAAAACGTTTTGCTTTATGGGGACTGGCCTTCAAACCCAATACGGATGATATACGCGAAGCGCCGGCCTTATACCTGATAGATGCTTTAACCGCAGCAGGCGCTACCGTGGCTGCCTTTGACCCCGAAGCCATGCCCAATGTACAGAAAACGATCGGCGATAAAATAAGCTATGCGCAGAGCCAGTATGCGGCGCTGGAAAATGCAGATGCCCTTATTATTGCAACGGAATGGAGTGAGTTCAGAACGCCCGACTTTGATATGATCAACAGTAAACTGAATAATAAAGTGATATTTGACGGACGCAACCTGTTCGATGTAAAATTCATTTCTGATTTGGGATATCATTACGAGAGTATTGGACGACCTTAAAATAATCTACACATGTCACAAAAAAGAATATTGATTACCGGCGCCGCTGGCTTTTTGGGGTCACATTTATGCGACAGGTTTATCCGTGAAGATTACCATGTAATAGGAATGGATAACCTGATCACTGGCGACTTGAGGAATATTGAACATCTTTTTAAGCTTAGCAATTTTGAATTTTATCATCATGATGTATCCAAGTTCATTCATGTGCCGGGGCATCTTGATTATATCCTGCATTTTGCTTCCCCTGCGAGCCCGATCGATTATTTAAAGATCCCGATACAGACCTTAAAAGTGGGGGCATTGGGTACACACAATTGCCTGGGACTGGCCAAGCAGAAAAAAGCAAGAATGCTGGTGGCTTCTACCAGTGAAGTATATGGCGATCCATTGGTGCATCCGCAAACCGAGGAATACTGGGGCAATGTGAACCCGGTGGGCCCAAGGGGCGTGTATGATGAAGCCAAACGTTTTATGGAATCGATCACCCGGGCTTATTATACTTTTCATGGTGTGGAAACCCGGATCATCCGGATCTTTAATACTTATGGACCGAGAATGCGGCTGAATGATGGCCGTGCTTTGCCGGCATTTATCGGACAGGCGCTGCGGGGTGAGGACCTGACCGTATTTGGCGATGGCAGTCAGACCCGTTCGTTCTGTTATGTTGATGACCTGGTGGAGGGTATTTATAAATTGCTGATGAGCGACTATACGATGCCGGTTAATATCGGCAACCCGAACGAGATCTCTTTAAAAGATTTTGCGGAAGAAATATTAAAGCTGACAGGTTCATCTGTAAAGATCGTGTACAAACCATTACCGGTAGATGATCCCAAACAACGCAAACCGGATATTACCAAGGCGCGCGAAATACTGGGTTGGGAACCTACTATCGACAGGGCGGAAGGATTAAAACGCACCTACGAATATTTTAAGTCTTTGCCGAAAGAAGAATGGTCGAAACAACCCAAAGAATTTTAATTTCATGTCCAAACCACTCATCGTTGTTACCGGTAAAAACGGCCAGTTGGGTTGGGAACTGGAGAAGTTAGCGGCTGTTGCACAAGATGGTTTCGACATCCTCTTTACAGGAAGGGAAGAGCTTGATCTTGGTAAGCCCGCAACCATACCCCTTTTTTTTGAAAAATATAAGCCCGCTTATTTTATTAATTGCGCAGCTTATACAGCTGTTGATAAAGCAGAAACAGAACAGGAGCAGGCATATACGATTAATACCGGAGCGGTAGGTATTATCGCGCAGCAATGCCGGTTAACTAAAACCACACTTATTTCTTTTTCCACTGATTATGTATTTGACGGAAAGGGTAAAGCACCTTACCCAACCGATACGCCTACGGAACCCATAAACTATTATGGGTACACCAAATGCGAGGGGGAGAAACTGGCACTGGCAAATAACCCGAAAACAATTATCATCCGGACTTCCTGGTTATACAGCACACATGGAAACAATTTTGTAAAGACCATGATGAGGCTGATGAAAGAGCGTGCCGAAATAAAAGTGGTGAGCGACCAGGTGGGTTCCCCTACCTATGCAGCTGATCTTGCCGGAGCGATATTTCAGATCGTTTCTTCCTTAAAAGCAGGGAACGAGCATTATGGTATCTATCATTACAGCAATACGGGTGTACTATCCTGGTATGAATTCGCCACTGCTATACGGGATGAAGCGGGTTTGACCTGTAAGGTGATACCGATAACAACCGCCGAATACCCAACTCCTGCCAAGAGACCTGGCTATTCTGTAATGGATACCCAGGAAATCGTAAATGATTTTGGTGTCGGGATAATGGATTGGAAGAAAAGCCTGGGGGAATGTATTCACCGGCTCAAATCGTAACCGTGTATTTGTTATACAGCAGTTTTTGAAACAGTATTTACGGAGCCAGGTTTTAAATGGTTTTTCGGTCCTGGTTATTTTTTCTTTCGCCGGTTTGTATTTGCTTCCTAAAATAGGAATGTATACCGGAAATAAAAAGGTCCCACCCGAAAGTGAGACCTTTTACTGCTTATATCCCTAAACTGAGGCGCTTGCCTGCGCTTATTTCATTAGTGAAAATCAACAACCTGTGGTTTGGCCAGGTTTGCAAGCATTTTATTGTAGACAACCGTACTGGACGTTGCCGAAATCACGATCTTACCAGATACGCGGTCGGCGGCTTTCATATCCGTCTCGGTTACATCCTGTGTTAATGTTACCAGGGTTACTGAAGTGATGGCCGCATAAGTAGTGGCGTTTCCAGAGATTACAATACTGTCTTTATTTGACCTTACAGTGATGGCAGTGTTCACATCAAAAGTAACGGGTGTGGTTACGCCGCCGGCTGTATAGTTGCCTTCGAGGTGCAGGGTGGGTTTGCTGTTCAGTGGTTGCAGTTCAGTTCTGAACTCAACACTTCTGAAAGTACCGGTTGGTACGCTGACATTGGTAATACTTACTGCTCCAAACAGGTCGATCTGGGTATTGGGGTCGGCCTTGTACTCTACGCTGGAGCTATCATTTTTTTTGGCTTCGATCTTGGTACTGGCTACACCGGCGGTGCCTGCTGACCAAACGATACCTGCGCCATTAATGGCGGAAGTGGCTGCTTTTAACTGGAAGGTTATGGTGGCAGTACCGGTTGCCGCATCTTTTACGCAACTGGAAAAGAATAATACAAAGGCTACGAGGGATAAAGTTGACAGTTTCATGTGTTTGTTGTTTTATGGTGTTTGTTTTGTGTATTACTTAGATGCACGGGCTTCTTTAAA
>JANXRX010000055.1 GCA_025352905.1 Bacteroidota bacterium
CTGGCCTGTTCACAGAGCCGTTGATCTGTACCCGGTTATTGTAACGAGCGGCTATCACATCAACTACGATCTGGTCACCATCCAGCAGTCTTGCCTTACTGAACTGGGATACAGAAAGATCAAAAGCCTGGTAGTCAACCATTCCCTTTCGCTGCACTTTTACTAGTTCTTTATACGCCTTGCCTGAAAACCCTCCTGAAAATTTAAGAAGATCGGCAAAAGTTTCATTTGTACGCATCTCAAAAATACCCGGTATCCTTATCTCGCCTTTTATTTCAACCTGGTTGGTGGCAGTGCGTACGAGTATGACATCATTATCATCCAAACGGATATTGCCTGATGCCTTTCCGTTAACGAGGTAATCGTAAAGATCTATCTGCCCAACCAATTTATTGGAACGGTATAGCTGTATATCACGGAAAGTTCCTTTAACAGTAGGCCCCCCTGCCGCAAAAAGCGCGTTAAATATATTTGTATAAGATGGAAATACATAGCTCCCAGGTGTGCCAACTTCACCAACTATATTTACTTTAATGCTCCTGATATTAGACAAGCTGACTTCGATAAAAGTATTTGGATTTGATCCATTCATTCCTGAATACCTGAGCGCCAATCGCTTTTCGAGTAAGGCTTTAACAGCTTCGATTGTAAGCCCGCCAACATGTGCGATGCCGATATCTATAATACTAACATTTCCTTCATTATTCACGGTCAATGTATAAGTACTTTGCGCAACACCGTACACCTGCACCGTTAAGATGTCGCCCGGCCCAACTACGTAGTTTTTAGGAGTTGCCATATTCAGGTTGGGGGTAAAAGTAGTATTCGGGTTATGAAAGACATTATACCCGAATATTTTCCTTTCAAGATCATTCAATATCGAATCAGAGGCTCGGGTTGCTTCATTAATAATAACCTTCTGACCTGAATTGGGATTTTTTAAAATTCCTGTATCAGCAGCATTCCTTTGGGCAGATATACTGCCACACATAAAGGTTGAAATTAATATGACAAGAATTGCTTTCATGCAGTTTTAATTGTAGATATGTATGAGAACTTTTTAATTGCAACAAATATATAATGCTTAGGCATGGCTACGCCTCTCTAAGTCCCAACTTAACCTAACTTTATTAGCCAGCCGAGTGATATTCAGCTGGTGATACATAAATAAGCTGTGGAGCTAGTTAATACGCTTTCATTCTATTGAAAAGCAGCTAATTGGGGAATTTTTGCGACCTTTTTCAATGGTTTGCAAATATAGTGCTCTCTCATTCCTAAAAAAATTAATGTTACCCCGATTTGATGGTATTTGGTCATTAAAACCTCGTCCAAAAGGAAAGAAAATAGGGTCATAACCTATCAATACGCGGATCCATTGGGCCGCGGATCCAACTTTTCAAAAACCGAGTTGTTGCTTAGGTACTCCGGTACCATCTTCTTCATTAATTTCACGATCTGCATTCCTGTGCCCAGCGATCTGACCTGTTCCAGAAGTTCATCGATATCCGTGATCACACTGTTATAGTCATAAGCACGGACCTTTGCGATCAGGATCTGTTCATGATAAGTTGGGATGGTGTTCTCTTCGGTATTCAGTAATTCTTCATGCAATTTCTCACCGGGACGCAAACCGGTTATCCTGATCCCTATGTCCAGGTCGGGCCGCAGCCCCGAAAGCCTGATCATTTTCCTGGCCATGTCGATGATCTTTACTTTTTTACCCATATCAAATACAAAGATCTCGCCCCCATTACCCATACTGCAGGCCTCAAGTACCAGCTGGCAGGCTTCAGAAATTGTCATAAAATACCGGCAGATCTCCGGGTGGGTAATTGTAACGGGGCCACCACTCAGGATCTGTGCCGTAAACCTTGGTATCACTGATCCGTTAGAACCCAGTACATTTCCAAAACGCGTGGTGATGAATTTTGTACCTGAGTTATGATGGAAGAGCGACTGCACATATATTTCAGCGATCCTTTTGGACGCTCCCATAACACTGGTAGGATTGACCGCTTTATCCGTTGAGATCATTACAAATTTCAGCACACCATGTTTTACGGAAA